>CAZTRY010000015.1:0-52912 GCA_964616525.1 uncultured Sphingobacterium sp.
CAGTTTAAGGCATAACAACAACCTCCTTCCCTTCAAGTCTAAAGTGAATATTACTCTTCTCCAGTATCTCCAGCACTTCTAAAAGTGTCAGATTTGTGGCAATTGCACCTTCAAAGTGATGTTTCGGCAATACCGCTTCGTACCTGGCAGTTATCCCATACCACCTGCTCAGCTGACGCATAACTGTTTCCACACTGGCATTTTCAAAATAGAAGTAGCCATCTTTCCAGGCCAAATCAGCCTGGGTGTCCTTTTTATGAATCCTGATTTCCCGGTCAACTTTCGATTGCTCGCCCGGTTTAAGTATTTGAGATTTCTTTGAATTTAATTCTATCACCCGAACTGCTCCTTCAATCAAAGTAGTGGTAATTGACGGTTCATCAGAGTAGGCATTGATGTTAAAATGAGTACCAAGAACTTCAACAGTCTGATTTCCAGATCGAACTGAAAACTTCTTATCATTCTTGGACACTTCAAAATAGGCTTCACCTTTTAACTCAACTTCCCGGGAATCTCCACTAAAAAAGACAGGAAAACGTAAGGAGGAGGCAGAGTTCAGCCATACCTTACTCCCATCAGCCAGATTTAGCTGAAATTTTCCGCCAACCGGTGTTTGAATGGTATTGTAAACTGTTTGAATTTCCTGTGTCTCACTTAAATTTTGATCGTTTGTAGCCTTACTAAGGGTATATTCAATTATACCTTTTGAGTTCTTATGAATCTTAATCCCACCCTGATTTATCAAAACCCCATTTTGCGAATCATCCAGCACAATTTTCTTACCATCAGACAGTGTGAGAATTGCCTTAATCCCACCTGGCTTAATATCCTGTATTTTTTGCCTTTGAGCTATTTTTACAGGAACCTGAGCAACGTTAATCTGATCTTTCTTAACATAAAAATACAAGCCAGTCAGAAGAAAAATCAGCACAGAGGCAGCTGCTGCCAGAGAATAATACCTTCGATAGACCGGTATTTGCCTTTCTGCAAGATCAGGTAAATCAATTTTTGAAAAAATGAACGATTTCAGATTCTCCTCATTCTCAGCATCGTCAAAATTCCACTCCGAATCTGTATGAAGTTCTCTCCGATACCATTGAAACAACTTTTCAGTTTCTTCGGCAGAAGCAGTGTTATGTAGATACTTTTCAACTAATTTTTGGACTTCTTCCTGTTGCATAGATCACCAATTTAGGCTCATATATTATATAGTGCCATAAGTCAGTGTGTACCCTTGAAAAAATGAAAAAAGATTTAACGAATAATTTACATGAACTTAAAACAGGAACATGTTCATGGCATTTTTGAGGTTCAGGCGGATAATCTTCAAGCCTTTTGTGAGATGGCCCTCTACAGTTTTCTTGGAAATACCAAGTTCCATAGAAATTTCAGTCGTGGAAAGGCCGTAATTACGACTGTAGTTAAATACCATTCTGCAGTTCTCAGGCAGATCTTCAACTACTTTATTAATATACTCCTGAATAAACCGGGTGTCAATTTGCTCCTCCGTTAGGGTGGACAATTCATCAGCAACATTCTGAGATTCTATTTCAAGTCTTCTCTTCTGTTTGTAAATTAATTTGAATACCGAAAATCTGACAGCAGAACCAAGGTAGGTGTTGAGGTATTCAATATTCAGTTCAGCTTGTCTGGCCCATAATTTTGCAAATATCTCCTGAACAATATCCTGTGATACAGACTTATCCCTACTAAAAGTATAAGCTACTGCCAGCATTTGTTTCCAGTATCTGTTATAGATTTCTGTAAACGCTCCCTGGCTGCCTTCCTTTAAATACGCTAGTAATTCTTTATCAGATGAGGACTTATAGTTCAAGATTCCTTATTTATTCTAGTCCAATATAGGAATATTCAATTACATAATACTCCAAAAAATATCATGAATTTTTATGGAAAAATGTTCTGAATCCTGACCAATAGACATAAAAACATGCTAAATTAGAAAATTCCCCCCCTGTGGTCTTCCTTTCGGGTAAATAACAGGCTTCTTTACAATTTCAGATTTTGTTCTTTTTGCACTAAACTTTGCCGAGAGAAATTCATGCATATCAATTTCTCCCGATACTGTATCAGAACTAACTATACCTTTAAATGTTGTTTGAATTCTGTCTCCCGGAATGACCCAGGTACTTTGCATTTTAATCTCATTTCCTTCAATAGTCCCATTTATTTCACGCTCAGAAAAATCTGAAATATGAACTCCTGAGAAATAATTCCCCTCCTGCTGGTCAATAAATAAATGTTGCTTGTCAAGGCTATTATAAAACTGTACTTCCAGATCCCAGCGTCCGAGCATATTTAAGGATGGGGCTTTCATTGCTTCGGCAGGTTTCGGACTCCTTTTCCTTGCAATGACCTCTCTGATCCTTGAGGCGGCAATCTTGTCATCCCCCGGAACCATCATGTATCCAACCAAACTGATACCTGTCAAACCAGGTTCATCCCGGTAAATGGCAACTCCAACCCGTGGAAAAGTATTACCAAGTTCTTCAGAAACCTCCTGACCAGTCAGGTGTAGTTCATCAGGATTCCAGGTTATAAATAAATATGGTGTTACATGATGAATCAATTTAGGATCGGGCATTTTGATACGATAGCTCACCCCCTTCACCGTGGCAGCCTGCTTTCCAATGTTTTCAAGCCAGTTTACCCAGTTTTGCATCTCCTTTTTATGATCCATCTCCACCCAGGTTTCAACAGCCGCCAGCATTCCGATATGTTCTTCGCGGGCCACTTTATTATCACGGCCCGGACCATGATGTGGGGCCGCAGCTTGCCATGTCGACATTAAGAGGTCTTTCCTTCCCAAAAGGAGTCCGCAACTACCGGGAGCCTTGAGACCCTTTCCTCCGCTAAATGCAACAACATCAGCCCCCCTCGACAAATGTGCATTGGGAAAAGTGAGTATATGTGCCGCAGCATCAACAAAAACAGGAACATTTAAAGGTTTAGCAATTTTTGAGATGATCTCAAGTGGCAAAAATGATTCCTTCTCAGCATCTATATAAATCATGGCGGTCTTCGGACCGATTTTTTTGCGGAGATCTTCTTCACTATCAACAGTTATAATTGTAGCTCCTGTACTTCTGATTGCCTGATCATAAACTGTACGTGAAGCTTTCGGAATAATCACTTCTGTTTTTTCGAATCCCCTTAAATCAGGCATCCGGACAAGCTTTTCGGGGTTACCTCCGGATAAACAGGCAAAAGTACATAACTTAATTCCTGCAGCTGCCCCAGAAGTTACCAATCCCCACTCTGCACCGGTGAGCTCCGAAAGACGTTTACCCACTCCTTCAACCAATTCATCCATTTGCACATTCAGAGTAGAAACTGCCTCCATAGCCAGTCTTACTTCAGGTCTGGCTACTGAACCACCCATAATTGTATTCGTTCCCTTACAATTGATAAAAGGTTCAACACCTATAGATTTTAGAATTTTATGCCCTCTTTCGGCAAGTTCAGCGTCCGGAGTTTTTGCAACTCCGGATAAAAAAGCAAATCCATTCTTACCCTGAGATGCTTCACTATCCAATACTTTTGCATTTGCAACGAAAGGTATCAGTGTCAAACCTTTAATTATATCTCTGCGTTTCATAAATTAATAATTTTGTCTGAAAATTATCCTGGCTATTCAATAATCTGATAAATCTATTTGGCTTCTATTTTTGTGGCTCCCCGGCCGTTTAAATCCCATTCAATTTTTCCTGCACGAATGGTCAGTTCTGTTTCGAGTTTTTGATTACCCCTCATGACAAAGCCATGTGAATCAATAAATCCAAAATCCCCGTTTTTAAGACTCAAAACAGCAATATCAGCCCCCGCTCCTGGACTTAAATGTCCAAGCTCAGGTCTTTGAATGTATTGCGCAGGATTCCAGGTAGACTTAAGAATAACATCGTTTAAAGTCATTCCCATGTTCAGGAATTTCGACATGATGTTGTTCATATCCTTCATTCCTGCATTCATATTTCCAACATGAAGATCGGAACTGATTGAATTCGGATATAGTCCCTGCTTAAGTGAAGGCAGAGCCTGAGAGAAGACAAATCCGTTTCCACCGTGACCAACATCAAATATCACTCCTCTGTTTTGTGCATTGATGATGTATTGTTTAACCTTTCCATTTTGATCAACCAGGGCCTCCTTGTAGAATGGCGCAGTAGGCGAACGTGTACCAGCATGGTACATATGGGTTAGAATATCACCGGGTCTCAGGTGCTTCATCAAAAGCCGCTCAAAGGAATTTGATGGGGGTAACCCCCTCCAATCAATCATTACAGGTCTTTTTGAAAGTTTTCCGGCCATAACTGCACTGTCAACCGGAATTGACTGCAGTCCATTGTAATGGGCCACCTTGAAGCCTACAATAATATCTTTATAATATTCAGCAAACTGGGCAGCCATTACCGGACTCATGTCTGTTGAATCCTGTTCATTGGCACCCATCCCATCGCCCACTATGTTTAAAAAGGCAAGTACCCGGGTTTTAGACTGATCTATGATATTCTTTTTAAATATGGGAAATGACCTCCAGCCTGAGCTTCCTGCATCTACCACCGTGGTAACACCCGACCTTAAAGTAAATCCATCAGGGGGAAGCGAGTTCGGGCCATCCATATAATGCTGTTCTTTATTGGTACCGGCAAAAACATGAACATGAATATCAATTAACCCGGGAGTGACATACAAACCTTTAACATCAATAACTTTCTTTGCAGATGTAGCAGGAATATCTGCTGCAACACGAACAACTTTGCCCTGATTAATTGCAAGATCCATTTTCTCATTGATCTTGTTTTTTGGATCGATCAGGTGGCCGCCTTTCAGTATAAGATCATAAGTCTGAGCCTGCAAAAGTGTACTCAGGCAGAGTAAAATTCCCGTCAGTAAAGCAATACAAGTACGAAACAATTTTGAATTCATAGAATAGTTTTAGAATGAATAAGGTACTATAATTTATAAGTTAATATTAACTGCGATTTATGACGATTCTGGCATCCACTTAAAATTATTTCCTGGTTTAAATATATTTTACCGGATCTGATATCAAAAAAACGAACTGAGCACAGCTACATCCCGGAAGCATTTAAATAATGGCTAAATCAAAAAACTATTCAATAAACCTGATATCGATCTGATTGATAATGATCTTAATTAAAACTGCCGATAAAACATCTCAGCAAAAAACTGATAATCAATGTATTATACAATTTAAAAGATGGGCATGATTATCAGGCAATACCCTAACAATCACGCCCAAATATCATTTATATATAAGCAATCGCATCTATTTCAACAATAGTATCACCCGGAATTCCACCCTTAGCAACTGCCACAGTGGTGCGGGCAGGCGGCTTACTTCCAAAACGACCTTTGTATACTTCATTCATACCCTGATAATCTGCAAAATCATTCAGGTAAACATTTACCTTCAATACCTTTTCCATAGAAGACCCTGCCTTAATAAGCTCATCCTCAATTCGTTTTAACACAATCTCCGTATGATTTTTGATCTCAAACGGAGCAGTATGTGCCCCCTTGCCCGAAACATAAACCATATTACCATGTTTGGTATAACTGGAAAATAATGGCACATCCTGAAACTCTGTTATTTTTCCAACTTCCTTCTCAGGAGAAGGGGTCACAACATTAGCATTTGCCGCGATACCAAATCCAGCTAGCCCTGCAACTGAAGCAAATAATTTTTTCAATACCGATCTTCTTTCTGTTTTCATCTTTTTTAGTTTTTAATGGTTAATAAATCTATAATTAACATAGCCCTTGGCAGCAGTAAATTTCTTTGCAAGGATTAAAAACTAATATAAAGTTTTCCGGCTGATTCTTTTGCAGCCAGAAATCAAAACAGACTGATTATCAATCATTAACTCGACTGCGGGCGGTGCATTGGATAACTAATCGGCCTTTTATCTGGTTTCGACTTATGCTTTTTTGCAATAAATTTTGCAGTATTAAACTCATGAAAATCCATTTCACCAGTCAGAACGCCAGCCTCAATACTTCCCTGCATCGTAGTTTCAATTCTATCGCCCGGAACATGATACATACACAAAATTTTCACTTCATTTCCATCGATACTTCCTGTGAAAGGCCGGCTTGAAAGATCTGTTTTAAACATACCTGTTATCCAGTTTCCATCCTGACTATCGATGAACAGATGCTGAGTAACTTTGCTGCTAAAATATTCGACCTCCATATCCCATAAGCCGACCATATTCATGACCGGATTTTTCATTGTAGGTATCACTTTAGGCTGTCTTTTTCTGGAAAGAACTTCATGAATACGTTTGGCTGCCACCTGATCATTCCCCGGGATCATCATATATCCGACAAGGGTAATTCCTGTTGATCCGGCTTCATTTCTTCCAACCTGTACTGCAATTCGCGGGGCAATTGTACCCAACTCTTCGGCAACTTCCTCGCCCGTTACATGAAGCTGTTCAGGGTTCCATCTGATGTGCAGGTATGGTGTTACGTGGTGAATCAATTCAGGATCAGGCCTGGTAATAGTTGTTTTAATTCCATTGATAGTCCCGACCTTATTACCTATCGTTTCGAGCCATGAAACCCAGGTATTCATTTCCTTAACATGATCGAGCTTAACCCATGCCTCAACGGCGGCAAGCATCCCGATATGTTCTTCCCTGCCAACCTTATTATCGCGTCCAAAACCATGATGAGGAGAATTTACCTGATGTGCAGACATCAGAAGATCTTTCCTTCCTAAAATCAATCCCGAGCAGCTGGGTGCTTTTATTCCTTTTCCACCGCTATAACCAACTACATCTGCACCCTGAGCCAAATGAACATCGGGTATGGTCAGAATATGAGCAGCCGCATCAACAAAAACAGGAATATTTAAAGGCTTTGCAATTTTTGAAACATTTGGAATTGAAAATTCACCTTCCGAAGGTGTCATATAAATCATTGCAGTCCGGGAATTAATACTTCTCTTTAATTCATCAAGACTTTCAACCGTGATTACCCTGACACCGGCATTTCTGACAGCATGATCATATACATTACGCGAAGACAGGGGAATAATTACTTCAGATTTTGCAAATCCGGTCAAATCAGGAATTCTCAGCAATTTCTCAGGGTCGCCGCCTGTCAGACAGGCCGCCGTAACCATCTTAATTCCGGCAGCACAACCTGCAGTTACAATACCCCATTGCGCACCGGTTAGTTCTGCAAGCCTCTTCCCTATTCCGAAAGCCAGTTCATCCATCTGTACATTCAGGCTTGAAACCGACTCCATGGCTAGCTTTACCTCCGGGCGAACTACCGCACCCCCCATAATCGTATTGGTTCCTTTGCAATTCACAAAAGGCTCAACTCCTATGGATTTCAGCAGACTCTCACCCTTTTTCACCAGGCTTTCATCTATGGCTCCATAAAGAGCCGTATGATCATGAATTCCCTTCGAATCCAATGAGAATCCGTTCAATGGTGCAGTAACAGCACTTCCGGCAAATGGCAACAGGGTCAAACCCTTGATTATTTCTCTACGTTTCATCCGATTCTTTTTATGGGCTTTATTCCGCAAATACGGGAACCCCTTGATGATTAAACTATTGTATAAATTTTCAATTATTAGTCCAGCCCATAATCCCTATCCCGTTTAAATCCCATTCAATTTTTCCTGCCTTTATTGTTAACTCAGCTTCCAATTTCTGGTTTCCTTTTAAATATCCGCCATGAGCATCAAAAAAACCAAAATCTCCGGCTCTTACCCTAAATACAGCAATATCTGCTTCAGCACCAATACTTAAATGTCCAAGTTCAGTTCTTTTGATATACATTGCAGGATTCCAGGTAGAAAGCTTTATTACCTCTTTAAGAGGGACCCCCATATTTAAAAATTTAGACATAATATTGGCCATATCCTTTTGGCCGGCATTCATATTTGCAATATGCAGGTCAGAACTGATCGAGTTTGGGATTAGGCCCTGTTTAATGGCCGGTATCGCCTGACTGAAAACAAAGCCATTTGCACCATGGCCAACATCCATAACAATACCACGCTGCTGGGCGCGAAATACATATGGTCTTACTTTGCCATCGGGAGCAACAAACGCTTCTTTATACATTGCAGCATTGGAGCCGGCACCTTTCCCTGCATGAAAATTATGCGTTAATATATCTCCCGGACGAAGGTGCTTCATGAATAGCTCTTCAAGAGAATTTTCCGGAGGCAAACCTCTCCAATCAACCATCACAGGCATATTGGCTAGATTTCCTGCAGCAACTGCACTGTCAACAGGAATAGACTGAGGTCCAGCGAAATGTGCCACCTTAAAACCTACAATATCATTTTTATAATACTTAGCAAAAGTTGCAGCCATTTTGGGATCCATATCATTCCTATCCTGCTGATGCTCACCCATTCCATCGCCCACAATATTCAAAAAAGCAAGAACCCTCGTTTTAGACTGGTCGATTATATTTTTCTTGAATAAGGGAAAGGATTTCCATCCTGAACTTCCAGCATCAACAACTGTGGTAACCCCTGCCCTGAAGGTGAAACCATCAGGGGGCAGGGAATTAGGCCCGTCCATGTACTGCTGATTTTTATTTGTTCCGGCAAAAACGTGAACGTGAATATCGATCAGTCCGGGAGAGATGATCATACCTCTCACGTCCACCACCTTTTTTGCCCTTGCTGCTGAAATATCAGGTGCAAGCTGGGATATCTTACCATTGCTAATACCAATATCCAATTTGGCATCCACGTTATTTTTAGGATCGATCAATTGTCCGCCCTTTAACAGGATATCAATTTCCTGTGCAAATGCGCCATGATAAAAAGCTGGCGAAATAACAGTGAGAAATAAAGCTGTCGCTAAAATCTTTTTTAAGTTCATATCTGTATTACTAATTTTTAAATTTCAGTTTCACCATCTGAATTGATTTCCTTCGCGAAAGAAATTATTCAGTGGCGTGGCAATCCCATTCAAATCATAGACGATCCTGCCTCCCTTGATGGTCATTTCACATTCAAATTTTTTATTTCCTGTCATTTTATAACCTGCAGTTTCATAGAAACCGAACTTTCCCTCCCGCAGGCTAAATACAACAATATCGGCAATAGCCCCCGCAGAAAGATGCCCAAGTTCTTCCCGTTTAATGGCTTTTGCCGGACTCCAGGTGCTTGCTTTTATTACTTCTTTTAAACTCATTCCCATAGTCAGAAATTTAGACATTACGTTCATCATATCTTTCATGAAGGCATTCGTACTTCCTGAAGAAAGATCAGTACTGATTGTATTGGGAAAGAAACCGGCCTTCATTGCAGGAATCGCATTTGAATATCTGAATGCAGAACCATGACCAACATCGAAAATGATACCCCGTTTCTGGGCCTCAGGAAAGGCTGGTTTGATCAAAGTGGTTTGCTGATCAACAATCATATCCCTGGCATTGATATCTTCAATAATTGTGTAGGTATGGGTATAGATATCCCCCGGCCTCACGTGTTTGCTAAACAAGTCTTTAAGGGATGGGAAGGGATGATTACGGCCACCATCCAGCATGATGGGCATATTAGCGATATTTCCTGCTTCAACCCCCCGGTCGACCGGTGTCCAGTCGGGGCCAACGAAATCCACTTTAAAACCCACGATGTCTTTGTTTGCCAAAGCTAATTTAGCCGACTCTGAAGCAATTTTATCACCCGTATTCTTTTCATTTGCACCACCTTTATAATCTCCTCCCTTTATGTTTAGAAAAGCCAGAACTCGTGTAGCTGATTTATCAATTATTTGCTTTTTAAAACTAGGAAAGGATTCATAGTCAGAATCTCCGGCATCAACAATGGTTGTAACCCCAACCCGAAAAGTATAGCCATCCGGAAGCGTATTTCCCAGACGTGAGTGGATATCTATTAAGCCCGGTGCAACATACATTCCTGCAGCATCCACCACTTGTGTGGCCTGGTCTGCATTAATATTTTTGGCAATTAAGGCTATTCTGCCATCATTGAGGGCGACATCCAGCACTTCATTAATATTATTTTTGGGATCAATTACATGCCCGCCCTTGATAATTATACCATAGACTTTACTGCTTTGCTGGGCAGATAATGAAAAATTGCATAGCAGCAAGGCGAGAACGGTAAGATGTTTTAATTTAAACATTGGCTGAAATTATTTTTTAAGCGGTATAGCATTTTTTGTTATGTAATCATCCTGATTTGAATGCAGCGGCCCAATGTAATGGAACCTTTCAGCCCATTCCAAACCGTATTTCTCTCCTATTTTCTTATCGGAAGGAGCATATCTCAGACGCGGAGATTCAATATCCAGCACGAAATGTTTAATGTAATTAAAATCAGCCGTCCGGTCGTCATTCCCCAGAATAGGCAGACTCTTGCCCTCAGCAGCAAGTTTCTTTCTGAGTCTGGAGCCATTATTACCTGCAGGCCCCTGAGTAACATTTACCATGTTTGATTCGACCTTTTTATCGATATACTTAGAGATATCCACTATCCTATTGACAAACTGCGGACCTCTTCTGGTAAAGAAATATCTCTCAGCAACGCTATGCGGTTTAACAAGATCAAGCTGCTCAGGATAGTCGAGGTGACTGGCAGCCGGTGTAATAGCAGCTTCAACAGCCCGGCCTGTGATATAATGATCAGGATTGTTCTCGTAAGGTGCCCATGGGTCATAACAGATAATCGTATCAATCTTCAGCATTCGGATTAAAAAGATCATTCTGGCCTTGATTTCCTGAATGTTGTTTTCATCCATATTATGATTCCTATAGTTCAGGTGATAAGTTTTTTTTAAGCCCAGAACCCTTGCCACCGCCTCAGTATCTGCTTCATTATTTGCTACAACTTCACCATAATTTTTACCGCTTCCTGCGGCATCATCATTGGTGGTCCGGATCAGGTAGCCGGTATACCCCTCATCAATTAATTTTGCTACAGTTCCACCAGCAAAAATCGGAATATCGTCACAATGCGGCTGAATTACCGCTAAAACCTTACCCTGGTGCGGCTTGCCGCTGACCGGACGCTCAATGATCACCTCATCGAAGACCGTTTCATTGTCATTTTTATCAATTAAGGCTTCGCTGCCGGCTGAATTGGTGTTAATAGCTGCAACAGTAGCACCGGGAACAAATAAAGCTCCGCTGGTGGCTAATGTTTTTTCAAGAAAATTTCTTCTTTTCATGATTCAATGGTTTAAGCAAAACCTGGTTTAATATCAATAGAACTAGTTCTTATGTCTTATTACTGATATTTAAATTGGGCATCCATAGGATCATCTATACATACCCAATACATTCAATCTCAATAATCGATTTACCCGGAATTCCACCCTTTGCTACAGCTACAGTTGAACGAACAGGGACTTTTTTACCAAACCTACCTCTGTACACTTCATTCATTCCTTCAAAATCTGCCATATCACTTAAAAAAACGGTGACTTTCAATACTTTTTCCATTGAAGATCCTGCAGCAAGCAGTCTCTTCTCCATCTTCTTTAATACAAAGTCGGTATCGGCCTTAATCTCAAAAACGGATTCTGCATCTGCCCCTGTACCGGATACAAAGACCAGGTTTCCATACCTGATTGACCCCGGATATAAGGTAACATCCGGGGATGCTCCTGTACTTAAAAGCAAGGGATCATTACTTTGGGGTGTTTGGGAGCGGGCTACCAGACTAAATCCGGCCATTCCGGCAATGGCAGAAAAAAGGCCTGTTATTACTGATCTTCGTTTAATTTTCATATCCTGATATTCTTTAAATTAAGTTCTTTAAAATTATGTGCACTGATCATGTAGCCAATGGCGGACCGGCAGGTATATTCACTTTTGTTCTTGTTGCCTTTTGTACATTTCGCTTAGCTATGAACTTGGCTGTACGATACTCACCGAGGTGAATATCACCCGATATAGTATCTCCGCTAACAATACCGGAAAACTGATAAGAAAGCTCATCACCTACAATCCGCATAGTGCTTTGCATATTGACCCGATTTCCCTCAATTGTCCCATTCATATTTCCTGTTTGAAATTCTGTCTGATGTGTTCCACTCAACCAATTGCCATCCTGAACCATAGTTAAGGAATGCTGGCTGGTACTGCTGAAGAATTGTATGCTCAAATCCCAGCGACCATTCAGCCTGGCAATGGGCGCTGCCATCGTTTCAGGCTTAGCATTGCGCTTTCTTGAAAAAATCTCAAATATTCTGTCTGCAACGATCTTTTCCTCTCCGGCCTGCATTTGCCCGGTGGTAATATTGAAAAAACTCTGCCCGCTACTATCATCCTCTGCCCATACCGCAATTCTGGGTTTATTTCTTCCAAGTTCTTCGGCCATTTCAAATCCACTAATATGGAGCTCTTGTGGATTCCAGCTAACTTTTAGGACCGGAGTTTTATTATCCAGCAAGGTGCGCTCAATAATCTCTAATTTCAAACCTGAAACCGGACTTAATCTTTTTGAAATAGTATCCAGCCATCCCAGCCATTTTTTCCAGTCAGCAGCATGATCACGTTTTACCCAATCTTCTACTGCCGCCATCATCCCAATCATCTCTTCCCTGCCAACCTTATTATCACGGCCCGGACCATGATGAGGGGAACTTGCCTGCCATGCCGACATCAAAATCGATTTATCACCAAGCATTAATCCGGCACACTGGGGTCCACATATGGCTTTTCCTCCGCTATATGCAACTATAGTAGCACCTCTCTTCAGATGGACCGGAGGCAGAGTCAGGTTCTCAGCAGCAGCGTCAACCAAAACCGGCACCTTGTGTGGTTTAGCTATCTGCGAAATCACCTCAAGTGATAGTGGCTCTCCTGTGAAGGTATCTGTATCAGTCGAGCGGATATAAATCATTGCAGTACGAGGGTTAATTGCCTTCCGTAGCTCTTCCGGAGTTTTAACACTTACAATTTTAACCCCAATGTTTCTTATGGCATGATCGTAAGCATTTCTTGAAAAATCAGGAATAATCACTTCATTCTTATCAAATCCTGTCAGATCAGGAATGCGGATTAGCTTTTCAGGGTTTCCACCGGTAACACAGGCTGCAGTGATATGTTTAAGTCCGGCAGCACACCCTGCCGAAACCATGCCCCATTCAGCACCAGTAAGATCCGCCAGTCTCTGACCAATTCCATCGGCCAGTTCATCATATTGAACGAAATTATGGGATGCAGCCTCCATTGCTGCCCGAACGGCAGGGCGTTCCAATGATCCCCCAATGATTGTAAACGTTCCCATACAATTGATGACGGGTTCGACACCAATTGAACGAAAAATATTTGTTTCAGCCATGAAAACAGATGCAGCTGAACTTGATGGCAATGTTTCTATAATGCTATTACTTCCGGCCATTCGAGTATTTGCCTGAACAGTTTGATTTCTGAGCACAGTCCCTGCGAATGGAAGCAGTGCCAATCCTTGAATTAATTTTCTTCGTTTCATTTTATGATTTATAAATATTCTTTTATTTTTTTTCTAAATACTGAAAGAACATTCAATAAAACAGGGGCTGCAAATTAATTTGTTTGCATACCTGTTTATTGAATGGCAATAGGGTATCCATTCCAGATTTCCGGGATATAAGCGCTTTTGAAAATACAAAATAAACTTTTATGCAAAGGAAATTAAGGATTTATAAATTTGATATTCAATGAGTTCTTGATTTTCCGACTCCAGTTACCTGAATATCCATATTCTCCAATTAAAAACCCCGTCAATAGCATTATAAAAAAATACCAAATTAAAACCTTACCTTTGCGGCGCTTTCAGCAATATAGCTGATAGCTATAAAAATTATCATGAACCCATTTAGTACCTTGGGTATCCGTCATGATATTGTTAATGCCATAACTGAACTGGGATTCGAAAATCCCACACCAATCCAGGAGCAATCTATCCCGGTATTACTTTCAGGCAGCAACGATTTTGTCGGATTAGCTCAAACAGGAACCGGTAAAACGGCAGCCTTCGGCCTTCCTTTATTAGAATTATTGGATTTTGAAGAAAATTATCCGCAAGCACTAATTTTATGTCCTACACGTGAACTTTGTTTACAGATCACAAGTGACATTAAAAACTACGCCAAAAACATGAAAAACGTTCAAGTCGTTGCTGTTTATGGCGGAGCAAACATTTCAGATCAACTACGCCAGATCAAGCGCGGCGTTCAGATCGTTGTGGCCACTCCGGGCCGTATGCTTGATATCATCAATCGTAAAGCAATTGATTTTACTCAGGTACAATACGTAGTACTCGATGAAGCAGACGAAATGCTTAATATGGGTTTTCAGGAAGATATAGACAGCATTCTGTCGACTACTCCTGAAGACAAAAAAACCTGGTTATTCTCTGCAACCATGCCAAACGAAGTTCGTCGCATTGCAAAAAAATACATGACCGATCCTTTCGAACTGACTATGGGTACCAAAAATACCGGCAATGTCAATATCGAACATGAGTATTATATTGTAAAAGCAAGGGATAAATATGCAGCTTTTAAGCGCATCGTTGATTTCAATCCAGAGATCTTTGGTATTGTTTTTTGCCGTACCAAAATTGAAACTCAGGAAATTGCTGAGTCATTAATGAAGGATGGATACAATGCAGATGCCTTACACGGTGACCTCTCACAACAACAGCGCGATAAAGTAATGAAGCGCTACCGCGACCGCAGCCTTCAGTTACTGATTGCTACTGACGTTGCGGCAAGAGGAATTGATGTGAATGATGTTACTCATGTAATCAATTATTCATTGCCTGATGAAATCGAAAATTATACTCACCGTAGTGGCCGTACCGGTCGTGCAGGTAAAACAGGTATTTCTATTGCGATCATCAACTCCAAAGAGCTTGGTAAAATCCGTCATATTGAAAGAACTATTGGCAAGCAGTTTACAAAAGCTGAAATTCCAACCGGATTTGATGTTTGCGAAAAGCAATTATTTGCCCTGGTTCATAAAGTTCATAATGTAGAAGTCAACCAGGAACAGATCGAACAATACATTCCACGTATTATGGATGAATTTAAAGATCTTGATAAAGAAGAAATCATTAAACGATTCGCTTCTCTTGAGTTTAACCGATTCCTTGAATATTACTCCAAAGCTCCGGATCTTAATGTTTCTTCTGATGACAGAGGATTTGATCGTTCTGAAAGAGGTAATCGTTCAGAACGTCCGATGAGATCAGGCAGCAATGCAGGATATACCCGATTGTTTATGAATCTGGGTTCAGTAGATGATTTTACCCGTGGAGATATGCTCGGATTCATTTGCAACAATACCAAGATCAGCGGAAAAAGCGTGGGAAAGATCGACCTGAAAGGTGTATTTACATTCTTTGAAGTTGAAGACTCTGCAGTTAATCAGGTTGTTGAAGGCTTCAAATCTGTTGATTTCCAGGGCAGAAGTGTCCGCATTGAGTTAGCAGGCGACCGTGATGGCGGAAGCAGCGAACGTGGCGGTTCTGGTTCTTACCGTGGCGCAGGCGGCGGTGGCGGACGCAGAGAAGGTGGCAGCAGTGGCGGATACCGTGGCGGAAGCGGCGGCAGACGTGAGGGTGGACGTGAAGGTGGCAGCGGCGGCGGGTTCCGTGATTTTTCTGGCAAGCGCCGTGAAGATCGTGGAGGAAGCAATGCCGGTGGAGCACGCCGTGAAGGCGGCGAAAGACGCAGACGCATTTAATAGAATAAAGAGTAAAGATTAAGGAGCAAAGACCGGGTGAAACCTGAGTTTTTGCTCCTTTTTTTTGACAATGATTAAGGAGAAAGGAAAAAGGGCGGGAATGTCCTTAATCTTTGATCCTTGTTCCTTGATCAATCACGTCAGCTGCTCTGACAATAATTTCATCTCAATCTGAGGAGAATGTCTTTCATAAAGAATTGCATACACCGCACGGCAGATTGGCATATTTACTTTATAGGCCTTATTAATCTGATGAAGGCAATTAACGGCATAATACCCCTCTGCGATCATATTCATTTCCAGCTGGGCAGAAGTTACTGTATAGCCCTTACCTATCATAAAACCAAATGTACGGTTACGACTAAATTGTGAATAGGCGGTTACCAAAAGGTCCCCCAGGTAAGCCGATTCTTTTATATCCCTTTGAATTGGATGTACAGCCTTAACAAAACGGGAAGTCTCGCGAATTGCATTTGAAATAAGCACTGCCTGGAAATTATCCCCATAACCTATACCACGGCAAATTCCCCCTGCAATAGCATAAATATTTTTTAGGACCGCAGAATATTCGGTACCATAAATATCGTCAGAAACATTGGTTTTTATGTAACGGGTATTAAGCATGGTGGCAAATTCTGCCGCCAGATCTGCATCCTGTGAAGCAATGGTCAGATAGGATAATTTCTCCAATGCCACCTCTTCCGCATGGCAGGGCCCGCTGATTACAATAATGTCACTGAAAGGTATCTGATAGTGCTTATTCAGGAACTCTCCAATAATCATATTTTCATCGGGAACTATTCCCTTTATTGCTGATATAATTTTTTTCCCCTTTAGATCCTCCGGACTGATACCGGTCAGTGCATCTTTTAAAAAAGCTGCAGGAACATTGAGAACAATCAATTCGCAAGGTGCAATTACTTCCTTCAGGTTGGTGCTTAAATTCTCGTCAGGAATCCTTATCTCCACTGAACTCAGGTAATGCGGATTGTGATTATAATGACGGATATGTTCAATTGCATCCGGATTTCTCATCCACCAGTAAATCTCCTTACCGATCAGATTATCGGACAAGATCTTTACTATTGCAGTCGCCCAGCTACCTCCACCTACTACAGCTATCTTTTTCTGAATATGTACCATAATAAAAATCCCGCTTAATGAGCTATAAATATGAGCACATTAAGCGGGTAAATTTAGGTATTTCTGGCAAATTACTCTTTACCTTCAGATTTAAATAGCTTTTCTTTATCAACCTTCTCAACTACCGAGCCGTCTTTCAGTGTTTTTGAGATTGCGGTAAATGGAAGCGAAACAACTTCTTCAGAACCTTTTAAGCCAGTTTTCACCAAAATATAGGTGTCATCCTGTATCCCTGTTGTAACCTGAACCTGCTTAACTTTTCCTGCACTGTAAACAAATACATACTCTTTCACAGGCTCTGTATTCTTATCCTTTTCCTTCTTATCGCTTGTTGCTGCAGATGATGGTTTTGCGCCTTTTTCACCCTCCTTTGCATCTTTCTTCTCATCACGGATAGTTACCGATTGAATGGGAACAGCAATTCCATTGAACTTTTCAGTCTGGATATCTACTGTAGCAGATAGTCCCGGGCGGAATGGAGAAGGATTTGCGCTATCAGAACGAAGCAACTTAGCATAAGACTCAGGTAAAATCCGAACCTTTACGGTAAAATTAGTCACCTGATCAGTTGAAGTTCCAACAACACTTGATGAACTGGCAATCTCAGTTACTTCACCTTTAAATTTCTGATTCTGAAACGCATCTACCTCGATATCAGCAAAATCTCCAATGGAAACCCTGTTAATATCACTCTCATTAACATCCACACTAACTTCCATTGAGCTCAAGTTGGATATCCTCATAATTTCTGTTCCTGCCATTTGGGAAGTACCTAAGATACGGTCGCCTAATTCAACAGAAAGTTTTGAGATTACCCCGTCAACAGGAGCATAAATTGTAGTTTTAGCCAAATTTGCTCCAGCCTCTTTAACAACAGCACTCGACTGATCGACCCCGAATCGGGCTCCAACAACATTCTGACGTACTGCTTCAAGACTTGCTTTTGCACTCATATATTCGGCCTTTACTGCATCAAACTCAGCTGCAGAGATTACCTTCTTCGAAAAAAGTTCCTGATTACGTTTATATTTTGCTTCGATATTGGCAAAATTCGCTTCAGATTGCTTAAGCTGCTGCTGGGTGCTCGCCAATGAGGCCCGCTGGCTGTTCAGCGATGCTACTGCACGGTCATAACCGGATTGCAGAACGTCAGGGCGAACCTTACACAATAACTGCCCCTTCTTAACCACATCACCTTCTTTAACATGCAATTCAACAACCTCCCCGGATACTTCAGCACTTAACTTTACTTCAACCTCCGGCTGTACCTTCCCACTGGCAGAAACTGTTTCAATAACAGTTCGTTTTTCAACCTTATCAACTGCCACTTTTATAATGTCGCTTTTGCCAAACCAGCCGAGCTTATTACCCGCAACCGCCGCAACCACGAGCACTCCTGCTCCAATGAGCACATATTTTAACGTATTACTTTTCTTTGCCATTTTTTTGATATAAGGGGATATTTTTCTTATTAAAAGGTGATTGGATTGCCCAGGTAATAATCAATTACCTTACTTCTGAAAATAAGGTCATACTGTGCCTGAATCTGATCAAACTGTGCTTTATTTAAATTTGTTTGGGCCTGATTAAAATCCAGAGAATTAACCAAACCAACTGCATAACGCTGCTGAATAACATTGAAAGCTTCCTTAGATGACTCATAAGCAGTCTGTGCCGAATAATATCGTTTTTCTGCGGCTCTGAGATCATAAACAGCCTGGTTTATAACTTTATTCAGATTATTTTTTGCAAGCTGTTCAGACAACATTGCATTTTGAAAATTAATATTTGCCCTGCGCACATTAGACTTGGCTGTAAGTCCGTTAAAAATTGGAATGGTCAATCCAAAACCAATAAATTGGTTAAAGTTATCTTTTACCTGTGCAGCAAAAGAAGTATTGGCAAATGTTCCATTCGAATACCGGGTACCAAAACCACTCTGAAGATTGAGCGATGGTAAATAACCTCCTCTGGCAATGTCAATTTCCTTCTCAAGTACTTGTTTTCTGTATTCAGCCAGCTTTATATCAGGAAAATTTAAAGAAGCAGTTTTGAATACATCTACAGCAGAATAGGCTGAGTTAACCCTGCTCATATTGTCAATCTGGGGTTTTTCAACTTCAAACGATACCGATGGATCACGTTCCAGCAACTGTGCGAGATTCAAAAACGATAAATCAACCTGATTCTTTGCATTGGTAACATTAAGTTCTGCAGTAGCAACCTGGGATTTCGCCTGCGAAAGATCGGCCAGTGTTTTATTTCCTACATCAAAGAATTTTTGCTCTATATCCAGTTGCTGATTCGCTATTTCCAGTTGTTGCTGTGATGCAATTAAAAGATCCTGAGCATTGAGTACCGACAAATAGTTGGTCACTACGGCTAATATCAGATCATTCTTAACCTTCTGGGTATTGCTTTTATCAGCTTCCAGCTGAAGTTTGTTCTGGGATATTTCGTTCATCCTCCTGAATCCCTGAAAAATAGCAGTGTTGGAAGTAACGTTCCCGCTGGTTGATGTAATCGCCTGATTGATAAACTGGTTGGTCAATGGGTCAATACTACGTCCAAAGTTGAAATTCAGACCCGTATTAGCATTCAAAGTAGGATAAAGAGCAAGCTTTGACTGACTCAGGTTCTCCTCAGAGACGGCCTCAGAAAACTGGGCCTGCTTGATCTGAAGGTTATTCTCAATAACCAGTTCAGTAGCCCTTTTCAGGGTAATTCGTTCCTGGCCAAAAAGCGGATTCATGATCGAGACGGCAACTAATAAGGCAAAAACACTATATCTGTAAAAGACCTTAGGGTTTGGATGTTTCATATATTATTTCAACAAGATTGGTTAGAATGTAAATCCACTCTAAAAATACTATCATTTAATTAATAACATATTTATCTTCGTGATAAATTATTATAAGGCAATTGTATTTAGCTTATTCCCCTTTTTGGCTCAGATGGTTATACCCCACCTTAACCTGGCACAAAAGCCGCAAAGAAAAATATGTATATCTCACTTTTGACGACGGACCCATTCCAGTTGTTACACCTTATGTACTAAATACTCTTAAAAAATATAATTGCAAAGCCACCTTCTTTTGTATTGGCGACAATATCGATAAACATCCATCCATTTTATCTGATGTAATTTCCGAAGGCCATGCGGTAGGGAATCACACTTACAATCACCTTAAGGGCTGGAAAACATCTGACAGCAATTATTTAGACAATGTAAGAAAGGGTTCCCTGCTGACAGGCACACGTCTGTTCAGACCTCCTTATGGCAGGATTAAAAAATCACAGATAGCTGCTATCAGAAAACATTTTCCTGAAACTGAAATTGTAATGTGGGATGTGCTTAGTGGTGATTTTGATGAGAGCAGCAGCAGGGAACAATGCATCAGAAATGTGTTAAACCACTGCAAAAATGGATCTATTATTGTTTTTCATGATAGCCTGAAAGCCTTCAGGCATCTGGAATATGCCCTGCCCATTATCCTTGAAAATTTATCCGAAAAGGGTTTCCAATTTAAAACGCTCTGAAAGAGAATTTTAACTGATATATTCATAATTTTATTTCTATAACATTATTTAAAGAGCTATTTTTGCCTGAAGACAGGCAGCTATTTGCTTAGCCAATAATGCCGGTATTTCCCAGCAATAAAATCTAAAAAGTGACCTATATCACATTTCATTCCGATAACTATCATTTAAAGATGGTTTTATCTTTTTTAGATTTACCGGAGTAAATGCAATTCATAATATGAAGTACAAATTCATAAGTCTGGTTTTAATAATGGCACTGAGCTTTCAATGCCTGATTAAAATTGGTCTTATTGGTTATTACTCTGTTAACATAGAATATATCATTGCAGAACTCTGTGAGAATAAAGACAAACCGGAGTTAAATTGTAAGGGAAAATGTTATTTAAAAAAGAAAATGGGAGAGGCCGATAAGGCTGAAAAACAAAGTGCAGAAATTTTTAAACAAATTGAATTTCCGGTATTTATTCCCCATGTAAACCTTTCAATTGATCCAAAGTATATTCTAATTGAAAATACCATCGCTGAATTTAAAAACCTCTACTCACATACCCCGGGCTATAAGATATTCCACCCCCCACTGGTCTGAAATCCTTACCCTTCGCCCTGAAATAATGTCCGGGAATTAGTGCCGGACAAGGTTCTTATTATTTAATAAAAAACAGGTTAAACATACCTTCTAATAAAAAACGGATAGATTTCTATGCCTGGCTGAATAGCTATGCGCATCAGGATCTCCATAGCATACTCTTAGTTTAAACAACATGAAAAAGATACTATTCATAGTACTGGCATTTGCCGGTACAATTCTCAGCTCCTGCCAAAAAGATTCAGAAATAATAATTGAAGACCCTAAAAAAAACCTGATTAAAATTGCAGATGCTTTTGCCATCGGTTCTGCTGCCAAAGTGGAATTATGGTCGGGCACTGAACTCAACACCGGCTATCAGAAACTATATGTTGCATTAACTGATTCAGCCAGCGGAAAAGCATTAAACCGATCCTCCGTACAGATTCAACCGATGATGGACATGGATATGAATGGTATGAAAATGAGTCATTCCGCACCTCTTGAAAACCCTGAAAGCATGGATGCCAGCAATACACTTTTCCCTTGTGCAGCTGTATTTACAATGCCCAGCACCGGCGAAAGCGGTAAATGGAGAATGATAGTGATGGTTAAAAAAGAAGGTCAGACTAAATATGGAAAAGCAGAAATGGCCATTCAGGTAAAACAATCACAGCCTGAACGTGTTAAAACCATTACAGCTGCCGACGGATCAAAACTCACCATCGCCTATATTAATCCAGCAAGTCCAAAGGTCGGTGTTAATGATTTTGAAATAGCTGTTTTCAAAAAACAGGATATGATGAATTTTCCGGCCGAAGATAACTACAGCATCACAATGACTCCCGAAATGCCTAGCATGGGGCACGGTTCACCAAATAATGTCAACCCAACACTGACTAAAAATGGCCATTATAAAGGGAAAGTAAACTTTACAATGACCGGCGACTGGAGGATAAACCTGGTTTTGAATAAAGAAGGCAAATCAACAACAACCTTCTTTGATCTTTTATTCTGAGAATATGAAACTTTTCTTAAATATTCTTCTCTTTTTGAGTAGCCTGATTATTTCAGGCTACTCGAAAGCTGCTCAGCCAGTTCAGGACACCATTTTTAAACGTCTGGAATTGAAAGAGGTTTTAATACAAGGACACAGCCAGAGTAAACATCCAGGTTCGGCATTTTACCAGTCTTCAAGCCTATCGAGTACTGAAGATATCCTCTCAAAAATCGAGGGAGTGAGTCTGATCAGAAGAGGTCCGATTGGAATGGAACCTGTACTTCGGGCATTCAGTGCCGGCCAGGTCAATGTCGTTATTGATGGAATGAAGTTTTTTGGTGCATGTACTGATAAAATGGATCCTGTGACCATTTATACAGAACCTGTCAATCTGAAAAGCGTTGATATAAAATATGCGGGTGATGGGATGGCCATGGGAGCATCCATTGGCGGGAGCCTTAACCTGAAGCTGGCAGAGGCCATGCTTAATCCTGAGAAAAAACTTTCGGGCAGCCTGGCATCCGGTTATTATTCTGCAGCCTCTGCAGTTCAGAATATTATGGCCTTCGATTACGGAACCTCAAAGTGGGCAATGCGGGTTAGCGGGGTCTATCGCAGGGCAGGCAATTACCGGGATGGATTAAACAGAAAAGTGGATTTCTCACAGTATGAGAAAGCAAATGCGAGTATTTCAGCAAAATATCAATTGAGTGGAAACAGCATCCTGAAAGCTGATGTCCTTATCGATGACGGCTGGAATATAGGCTATCCGGCATTGCCTATGGACGTAGGAAATGCGCGGGCAAGAGTTGGGGCTCTCACCTACAGAAATAATTTAAAGGAGGGTATCATCAGGGATTTGGAAGCAAAACTCTATGTAAATAGTATAAAACATGCCATGGATGATACCAAACGGCCTTCCGTACCCATGCATATGGATATGCCGGGCTGGAGTAATACCCAGGGTGCTTACCTGGAGACTCAATTAAGGAATCGTGGCAAACATTCAATCAGCATGAAACTGGATGCATACCATAACCGCGTAAAAGCAGATATGACCATGTATCCGGCAAACAGCGCCCCGATGTATATGCTGACATGGCCCCTTAATCATCAAACAGTGACAGGATTGTACCTTCAGGATTTGATTTCAGTTGATGAAAAAAGCAGAATCGACATTAAATTCAGAATGGATGCCGCTTTCTCAAAACTTAGCGACAAAATGGGACAAGACCAGTTTGCAGTGCTGGGATACGATGTATCAAAGCCGGCAAACAGGCTGCTCAAAAATTTCAGTACAGGTTACACCCGATACCTGAATTCCGAATTCACACTGTATGCAAGCGCCGGATACAGTGAGCGGATACCGACCACATCAGAACGCTATGGCTTCTATCTCTTTAACAGGATGGATAACCATGATTATATCGGAAATCCGGACTTGAAAAATGAACATGCATTAAACGCAGGGATAAATATTATCTATTCACTAAATAATATTTCTTTAAAGTTAAGTGGTTTTACAAGCTATTTGCAGAATTATATATTGGGACAAACTCAATCCGGCTTAAGTGTGATGACTATTGGTGCTGATGGTGTCCGCGGATACACCAATATTCCATCAGCCAGAATCAGCGGAGCAGAAAGCAGCCTGAATTATCAGTTTGCCAACCGCCATTTCACACTGAACAATACCCTTAAATGGGTTCATGGCCGGGATAATTCAGGGAATCCCCTTCCTTTGATCTCCCCCTTAAAATCGATTACAGGCCTGAGGTTTAACCATGAAAAATTATTCATACAGGCAGAAAGTGAAATAAGTTCGGTACAGAACAGAGTAAGTACGGCATTTGGTGAAAAAACCAGTCCGGGTTTTTCAATCTTTAACCTGCGTAGTAGTTATACCTTCAATCTGGCAAAATACAATCTTGAATTCTCTGCAGGAATCGAAAACATTCTGGACGAAGCCTATTATGAACACCTCGATTGGGGTAAAATGCTTCGTCCTGGAAGAAATATATATTCAATGTTATCTCTGAAATTTTAGAAAATTGAATTTGTAATTGTACAGTTTGATACAAAGAATCAGACATTGCGAGTTTATAAATTAGAACTATTTTGAAAGAGAAATGACAGGTATAATAGCATGGGTAGAAATCGTAGTAAGGCCGGTGGCACCGCTCCTCTGGTCGGTGTTTCCACCGACCAGAGGATATAAGAATATGGTACCGAGATCACCGACTAGTGTGAAGGGAAAATGCTAAAAAGGCTCTCCCCAAGACGCAGAGACGCGAAATATATCATTTAGATTTATTTTGTGGCTCTTTGCGTCTTAGCGTCTCTGCGAGAGTAAAACATTTGAAAAATCTAAATGATAATTTAAAAGTCTCCATAACATGTCATGGGTAGAATGAGAGAAGAATAAATAATCCAAGCAATAAAAACAATAAGGCCCGACACCATATTTTCATTGATTTTTTCTTCGACAAAAACTCCTGTTATTTTTCAAATCAGCAATATCTGCCTTACATTCGGGGCAGTATAAAAAATGCAGTATTAAAATTCCATGAAAAACCTAAAAATAGCGATAAGTGGTTACGGAAGTATTTCGGCTTTGGGTATAAACAGTGAATCTGTATGGAACAAATATCTGGATAATCAGCATTGTTTTCAGAGGGAGCAGATAATTAACAAACCTGAATGGCTTGCAAGACTTTCAATTGAGGCGAAAGAGGTAATTAGCAGTCTGACTAAAGACAAGAAATACCAACAGCTTGACCCCAGCGTACTTTATGCTATTGCAGCATCAAGAATCGCCGTAAAGCAGGCAGGATGGAATACCGCTGAAGGATTTGCTATTAATATGGGTTCATCCAGAGGAGCAACTGCAAGTTTTGAAAAATATCACAGTGAATTTATTGAGAGCGGTAGCCAAAAAGTAAATCCACTGACCTCTCCCGGCACCACATTGGGGAATATTGCCAGTTGGGTTGCCTGCGACCAGAATTTAAGCGGGCCAGCCATTTCGCATTCTGCTACCTGTTCAACGGCTTTACAATCGATTGCCAATGCCGCTGCATGGCTCCAGGCTGGCTTTTGCACCCGCTTTCTGGCCGGAGGCAGTGAAGCGCCCTTAACCCCTTTTACAATTGCCCAAATGAAGGCACTCAAAATATATTCTGCACTTGATCAGGATTATCCCTGCAGGAGTATGGATCTTATAAAAGAGCAAAATACCCTGATTCTGGGGGAAGCTGCGGCCTGTTTTTGCCTGGAGCTTAATTCTGAGAACGCAATTGGATTTATTACAGGTATAGGTTTTGGAACAGAGATCATCAGCCATGGCGCCTCTTTATCTGAAAATGCCCTTTGCCTTCAAAAATCTATGCAAATGGCTCTGGAAGGTCATGATCCCGGCAGTATTGATGTGATAATCATGCATTCACCGGGAACTATCCTGGGGGATCGGTCTGAAATGGAAGCGATTGAAATCGTTTTTGGTCAAAACAAGCCCCTTTTGACCGGGAATAAATGGAAAATAGGACATACATTCGGTGCTTCGGGTGCGCTGAGCCTCGAGATGGCACTTTTAATGCTGAAGCATGATCAGTTTATCCAGGTACCGTATCTTCCGCAACAAAAGCAGCAAAAGTCATTGCAAAAAATCCTCATCAATGCTGCAGGCTTCGGTGGTACCGCTTTCAGCATTCTGCTTGAAAATAATCCACAAAACTGATCAGGATCATTTTTATCTTTAATTTAGAATCTAATTTTGCCGCATGTTAATTTACAAGCAATTTACTTTCGATTCAGCGCATTTTCTTCCGAATGTTCCACAGGGACATAAATGTGCCAATATGCATGGCCATACCTATGCACTCAGTGTTTTTGTGGAAGGCGAACCTGATACAAAAACCGGATGGATCATCGACTATGGAGATCTTAAAATGCATATTAAACCGGTTATCGATATTCTGGACCACCATTTACTGAATGACATACCTGGCCTGGAAAACCCAACCAGCGAAATTCTGACCATCTGGTTGTGGAACAAATTAAAGCCAATGATTACCGAATTAAAAAGGATCGAACTAAAAGAAACCCCTACTTCAGGAGTGATTTATGAGGGAAGCTGATTGCAAATTTTCATCAGCACTTATCTTCAATAAAAGCAGTTCAATAATTTGATCAGCTTGTTCCTGATTAAAATCCTCATGTTCCTTTTTAGAAACTCCAAGGCTACTCAGATCAATATGCAAATCAGGTAAAATTTCATAATGATTTAAGCAGGCTCTTGAACAGGCTAGCGGACAACCGTCAAGAACTATAATTTTTCTTCCCGAAAGTGCAATTCTGACAAGTTTCTTTACCCCTCCCCCAACTCCGGTAATACAGGACATATCAGCAATACCCAGTCGGTCTAATTTTACTGCAATATAGTTGGCCATTTGAGCAGCACTTGAACATCCTGAGCAGGAATAGATTAGAGGTTTGAAGGTATTCATTTTAACAAATTTACAAGAATACAAATAAAAGATAAATTTATCTTTAATTAAAATCTTAGTCTATATTTGTGAAGGATTTAAATAAAAATCAGATAGAGAAATGATCCTGCCTTCGATGAAATTCAAAGAGTATTGTAACAGATGTAACACTTGAAGACATTAATGATCCGGATATTTGAATATCATTTAAACCTTAATACAGAAGATCATGAGCTATTATTTTTCAAAAACATTAAATACAGATTTCGATACAGCAATCTCCAGAGTAACAGAAGAACTGAAGAAAGAGGGATTCGGCATACTGACCGAAATTGATGTCAAAGAAACTTTTAAAAAGAAGCTTGAGGTTGATTTCAGAAAATACCGGATTCTAGGTGCCTGCAATCCGAATTTTGCTTTTGAAGCAATCAAAGCTGAAGATAAAATCGGCACCATGCTGCCCTGCAATGTCATTGTTCAGGAACATGAAGACGGAAAAATTGAGGTAACAGCAGTTGATCCGGTAGCATCCATGATGGCAATCAAAAATGATGCTTTAGGCTCTGTGGCCGGCTCCGTAAGAGAAAAATTAAGCAGAGTAATTCAAAATCTCTAAAAAACGAATCACTATGGTACACGAGGTTGAAACCCAATGGATGGGTAAAATGCAATTCAATGCTTTAGTAAACGGGCATACCGTTATTATGGATGCACCTGAAAGAGTTGGCGGTGAAGATAATGGGCCTATTCCCAAACCATTTGTACTGACAGCATTATCAGGCTGTACAGGGATGGATATTGTTTCATTACTCAGAAAAACTGGTCAGACGGTAGATGATTTTGATATCAAAGTACTCGGTGAAATTAGTAAACAAGCCCCAATTGAATACATTGCCATACACTTAATCTATAATTTTAAAGGCTCTGACGAAGCCAGGGACGCAGCCATTCAAGCAGTTTACGATTCACAGGAAAAATACTGTGGGGTCAGCAGTATGCTCAAAAAGGCTCTACCGGTAACATGGGAAGTAAATTTTAACGATATCCAGGTTTTCTCAAATAAAAATGAGGAACTGAGCCTGAGCTTACCTGAGCTCAATCTATAAATATCCGACAATAAACATTTAACCACATAGTTTTATTAAAATTACACATTGTTTGCTGCTACACTTAGATCTGAGCTAAGCTGCAAGCTATATGCCTTTTAAGAAATACATCAGCGATAAACCCTATGTTTCCCGGCAGGCAGGTATGTGTTTTTTAGTATTATTTTGAGTTCAGGTTAAGCTTACAATTCCTTGATTTTTCTATTCAAATGTGAATTCATTATAAAATCATGCCGGGCTGAACCTCCCAATGAAATACAAACCTGAGTAAAATAAACCTTGCCGAAGGAGGTATATTCCGGCTATTCTTAATTTGAAACAAAACGCGATTTCCTGCCGGAAATACTCCGGAGGAAAGGGCTGAACTAAGCTATAATACACCGGTATTGCTTTCCAAAAACAAAATATTTAGGCTCTAAAGCCTTCTTTGGATAATTCTAACCGTATTATTTTACCCCTCTTTTACCTAACTCATGATATTTTAAACTTCTTTCAATATTCATTTTTGGGAATTAGTGTATTATTTTTCAGATAATACATATTTTTTTGCGTTTTCAATGCCTATATCTATTCATTTTTAAGGTCGTTTTACGTAACTTCGCTCGCAATTAGAATTGGAAATAAATTAAAATCAAGCAAATAAGATGGCATTTGATTTAGACATGATCAAAAAAGTTTATAACAACTACGGTCCGCGTATTGCGGCAGCACGTAAAGTTGTTGGTAAACCCCTTACATTAACAGAGAAAATTTTATACGCCCACTTATGGGAAGGTAATGCAACAGAAGCGCATGAGCGTGGAGTGACTTATGTTGACTTTGCACCAGACCGCGTTGCGATGCAGGATGCAACAGCCCAAATGGCACTGCTGCAATTTATGCAGGCTGGTAGACCCACTGTGGCTGTACCTTCAACTGTACACTGTGATCACCTGATTCAGGCAAAGATTGGTGCAGATCAGGATTTGGCAACTGCCAATACTCAAAACAAAGAGGTTTACGACTTCCTTGCTTCAGTTTCAAATAAATACGGTATTGGTTTCTGGAAGCCGGGTGCAGGTATCATTCATCAGGTAGTACTTGAGAATTATGCATTCCCGGGTGGAATGATGATTGGTACAGATTCACACACACCTAATGCAGGTGGTTTAGGAATGATTGCCATAGGTGTTGGTGGTGCTGATGCCTGTGATGTAATGGCCGGACTGGCATGGGAATTAAAGTTCCCTAAACTTATTGGTGTTAAATTAACCGGTAAACTTTCGGGATGGGCATCTGCGAAGGATGTAATTCTTAAAGTAGCAGGAATCCTGACTGTAAAAGGTGGAACAGGTGCCATTGTTGAATATTTCGGAGAAGGTGCAAGATCATTATCTGCAACTGGAAAAGGTACCATCTGTAACATGGGTGCTGAAATTGGGGCTACTACTTCAGTATTTGGTTACGATGAAAAAATTGCAACCTATCTGAAAGGTACTGAGAGAGAAGAAATTGCAAAACTTGCTGATCAGGTGAAAGAACACTTAACCGGTGATGATGAAGTTTATGCGAACCCTGAGAAATATTTCGATCAGGTAATTGAAATTGATCTTTCAACCTTAGAACCACATGTAAACGGACCATTCACTCCTGATATGGCATGGCCTATTTCTAAGTTTGCTGCTGCTGTTAAAGAAAACGGCTGGCCTCAGACCCTTGAAGTTGGTCTGATCGGTTCATGTACCAACTCTTCTTATGAAGATATTTCAAGAGCAGCATCTCTTGCAAAACAGGCTGTTGATAAAAAACTTGTTGCAAAAGCTGAATTTACTATCACTCCAGGATCTGAATTGGTTCGTTACACTGTAGAGCGCGACGGCTATCTGGATACCTTTGAAAAAATGGGTGGTGTAGTTCTTGCAAATGCCTGCGGACCATGTATCGGACAGTGGGCTCGTCATAGCGATGATCCAACCCGTAAAAACTCGATCATTACCTCATTTAACAGAAACTTCAAAGCACGTAATGACGGAAATCCGAATACTCATGCCTTCGTAGCTTCTCCTGAGATCGTTACAGCATTAACTATAGCCGGAGATCTTGCTTTCAACCCAATGACCGATACCCTGACCAATACAGCAGGTGAGAAGGTTAAACTTGATGAGCCGCAAGGACTTGAAATGCCTACAAAAGGATTTGCAGTGGAAGATGCAGGTTATCAGGCTCCGGCTGAAGATGGAAGTAAAGTAAGCGTAATTGTAGATCCTGCATCTGCTCGTTTACAATTACTTGATCCATTCAAAGCATGGGAAGGAACTGACCTTAAAGGCTTGAAACTTCTGATCAAAGCAAAAGGAAAATGTACTACTGACCATATCTCTATGGCCGGTCCATGGTTAAAGTTCAGAGGTCACCTCGATAATATCTCCAACAATATGCTTATTGGTGCAACCAACTACTTCAACGATAAAGCAGATACTGTAAAGAATCAGCTTAGCGGAGAATATGGTGCTGTACCTGCTACTGCACGTGCTTACAAAGCTGCAGGAATCGGAAGTATCGTTGTTGGTGATGAGAACTATGGTGAAGGTTCATCACGTGAGCATGCTGCGATGGAGCCAAGACACCTTGGTGTTCGTGCAATACTTGTTAAATCTTTTGCTCGTATTCACGAGACAAATCTTAAGAAACAAGGTATGCTTGCTTTAACATTTGCAAATCCAAATGATTATGATAAAATCCAGGAAGACGATGTAATTGATATTACCGGCTTAAATGATTTTGCTCCGGGCAAACAATTAACCATCGTTCTGAATCATGCTGACGGTAAATCAGAGTCATTTAATGTAAATCATACCTACAACGAACAACAAATCGAGTGGTTCAAAGCAGGTGGTGCATTAAATATTATCAGAATGAATCAAAAGGGTTAATAAAATAACCTGCTCAATATTAAAAAGCCAAAAGTTAAATACTTTTGGCTTTTTGCATTAATTGAATGGCCTTTGGCAAAAATGAAACCCTGGTATCCATCTTTTTCTTTTTACTTTTTAAATAAAGATAAACATGAAGTTTCGTTTCAATCTATATGATTTATAATCCATGTTTCTTTTAAAGTAAACATAATAGTCAAGCTATGTGCTTGACTGTTAATCTTTAGAGATATGCCTGTAAAACTGTGTATTTTAACAACAAATAGATCTCAGTGACTGAGATATTTGAAAATTGAAATACAATCACGTTTAAATTAACACCAACACATTCATTAAACCCCAGTGCCGACTGGCACTGAGGCGATAAAGGTTAATAGGTAAAAATTAAATCATAAAGGTCAATCGCATTTTACTTAGATTACGATTTTCTTGAAAATACAGTTCAAATTATTGAAACTGATTAATTGCCAAATCAAGTATTTTTTCTAATTACAAAAAGAATAAAGCCCAAAAAGAACTTCAAAAAATCAGTAGAATTCTTCATATATAACCCGTTTTTAATCTACTCATAAATTAAACCTGTTTATGCTTAAACCGTTCGGTGTTACACTGAACGTAATTAAACTTCTTATCTTTTTAACGGTATGGCTTCCAAAGATTGGTATAACTAACTGTATTTAAATTGATTAACTACTAATAACCAACCTGTATTAAACTAGCCTTCATATATATATCACCATTAGACCTGATAGTCTTTCCTTCCTCTGCCTTTTACAAGTCATAAAATCACCTTCGTATATCGTAGCTCTATCAATTACGAAATGTCCCATAGTGGGTTTGATTTTCATAACAATAATCTTTTTGTTGTCCCATGAATCTATAACATAAAAGCAAGCAGATAAAAAGAAAAAAGTTTGGTTTGGTTCGCATAATAAAGTCTATTTCGGGCAAATAATCTGCATATGATATCCCAATTTAAAACTATTATCATTTGGATTGCCGTCCGGAAGATTTTCCCGATTCATCAGAGCCACATGCAGTTTGCCGTTAAAGAATTTAATGCCATGTATCAGTGTACCCAAAAGCAGATCCTGCTCCTTCAGAATAAGTTCTGATCCCCCTGAAGCATTATATTTTCGAATACTGTGTTGTGATTCTACTACATACAAATTCCCGGCATCGTCGACTTCTATATAGGTATGTGTTGACGAAAGCATACCGGTATAAGACAAACCAAAGGGAACAGCTTGTTCCTGAATCTGAACTGTTTGAAGAGTGAGATCGCTGAGATTAACCCTGACTACACCATACCTGGTGTTAGAGGTATGGCTGTGAAAGATCACAAACAGGTTATCCCCATATACGGATCCATTCATTAAAAACCCATATTCCCCCGGAATACTCTTAAGTGTTGTCATGGGGTAATGAACACGGTTGATTCCCGGGATCTGATTGTCAGGCACCACTACCCGGTCATCAGATTCCTTCATGATGGTCATGCCATTCGCACTGGTCAGACGGGTAAAGGCGATTGCATAGGTCCGGCCTTTGTATCGCAAGGTCACAAAATTATTCCCCCAAAAGGTGTTATTTTTCCATCTTCCGGTTGAATAGCTATAATGGCTCACCGAGTTGCTGCCATTTGTTTTTGAGCTGTTCAGGAGGCCGTCTTCCGAAAACTGTATACGGTCTATGTTCGTTTGGCCTTCGGGATATTTGGACAGGTCTACCATCTGGTCATTTTTGAAAACCTGAATATTGTTGGCTACCTGAGTCCTGTTCACCTTCCAGACATCACTGCCAACGAATGTTTTGATATCTCCTCCGTAAGCCGGTGCCTTCAGGTCTTTGTGAATGCTTACCGTGCCCCCCGTGTTGAGGATCATTTCCATAGGATCACTAATGAGCCCCTGGTTACTGTGGCCGGTATACCAACGAAGTTCGTCGGGCTTTTGGGTAGTGAAGCCAATGGTGCTATGTCCGCTACCGGATGCGCCTTCATATTTTATAAAACTTTGCTTAGCAAGCACTTTCCACTGACTGCTTTTAAGCAGCGTGAGCTCTGTGACTTCCGGTTTCGAAACTTCTCCTGTATCAGGTGCAGCATTCTCTTTTTTGCAGGAACCCAAAAATATGCTTGCGGCCAGTGTCAATATGGGGAGAAAAAGAACTTTCTTCATGACGATAATGAGGTTTATTTTTGTGTTGTTGAACCACGCCCAAAGCATGCACCGCATATGATCGGCCAGGTGTCGTGGGAAGTTCCTTTGAAATAGTAGTTGTCATTGCGCTTCTCGTAAACTGAAACTTCGTTGGCCTTGGTGGCGGCTGTACGTCCCAGCATTCCCGTACCATTACATGCCTGGCAGGTCTTGAGTGTACCTCCTGAAGCCAGATGCTTTCTGTTCCATTCCCGAACAGCTTCTTCCTGTCTCAGGCGTTCAGCATTTTCCTCGTCCCTCTTTTTGAGAGCGAGCGCATAATTTGCCGCTTCCGTCTTTACGTTGGGATTGGTAAAATAATGGACGAATTTGTTGTCCCTGATTAGGGCAACCGAAGCATCTGCAAAGCCTATTCCCATTACGCACAACTGCGAGTTAGAGCGTGTGAGAGGAATGCTGACAGGAATCATGAACTTTCCGTCCAGATAATATGAATACTTAATCTCACCTAATACATGGTTTGTACGTAAATGAATTGCTCTGATATTCCCTCTGTGATCAACCTTTAAGATGCTGGTCTGAGGGTCGTAACTGCCGTAAACTTTTCCCTGGGCATACCCGGCATCATGATCTACTTTGTTGATTTCCCCGGTCAACAAATTGATCATCCGGCCATCCCGGTCGTACACATATTGGTGGTCCGGTGTAATATAAAAATAGCCTATTGCTAAGTTGGAGGACACTGTTGGATGGTGAACCTCCCTTTTGGGGTCCTTCTTTTCTTTATTGCTGTATACCGATTTCAGTTCTACCCGTTTGCCATCCGGGTGCACGAACACTAACTTTTCCTTACCCTTTAAGTATTCCAGGGCGATGCCTGTATTCTTGAGAACTTCAACTGAGTTTTTATATGGGTCGAGCTTGATCGAATGTAGTTTTTTCTCACCCTCATATAAGGACCATTCTTTACTATTTTTTTTGATCGTATAATTCGGCTGAGGAAAAAGGGTGGTATGCTTTGCGTAAATCTTATAGGCCTCAGCACCGGTTGCGACCAGCTTCCCGGTATTGATTTCAAACAGCAGGCTTGGATTATGCATCCGCTCCACTAAAAAATACTCTTCTTTATCGGTGATCAGGTACCTGTCGTTACCTACTGTAGAGATCAAACCCGGTACAGCGGGCAGATCGATCCGGCTGCTTTCATTCTGGGCTGCGGCGATTGAGGATAGAATGCCGGCAAGAACTGAGAATATTGCCGTTTTAAGAAATTTCATAATGTTCAGATTTGTAAACAAGGATTCAGCAGTAAAATTCAATCAAAATTGCAAGAAGTGAAATGGGCCGAACAGCCCATTTTATTATGCAGATTTTCGCAAAAACAAATTGTTTATGGTACAGGGAGCTTCAATTTTAATGCTTGCTTGATTCAAAAGCAGGTCTCTGCTTTATTTTGAACAGTATGCAAAAAAATGGTCAGGTCTTATCGGATAAAACTACCTGCCCGGGTAAGAACAGATCTGCCGGATCAGTTTTCTGTTTTGTGATTTATAAATTTGCCATCCAGGTCTATCCAATACAGGATCTTCCCTCCGGACTTCTTCACAGTAAAATATTTTTCGTCCTTCAGTTTAATGACCGAGTCGCCTGTGTTCAATGACTTATTTGGGATGGAGAATAAGAAGCTTTCACCGTTGGAGAGATGTACAAAATAATCTGTTGATGAACCATGAAGTGCCTTAACGCTTATTACTGAAGCACGGAACGACATCCATGTACGTTCCATCTTCTTTTTGTAATTGTGATATACCGTAAAAATCAGCAAGCATATCAGGAGGGTGAAAAAGATTATAAAATAAAAGGGTGAAAAAACCTTCATGAGTGCATGGATGTGGTCAAACTAAAATTGCAGGGTATAATTGTCGGGACTGAGTTTTTTCGCTTTACTTATTGGGATTCTCTTCCCCGACTTTTCATCTATCCTGTAACCGGTCTGCCTTATATTTATGGTTTGAGCATTGTTATCATACGTAAAGCTGGTGTTAAACTCATAATAGCCCTTTTGATTTTTTTCGCGGTAGCCACCGTTGTTTTCCTTTGAAATCAAGCTCAACATCAGTTCCCCGTCCTGGTAAAATTTTGTGCTTACCGATGTGATCCCCATTCCATCATAAGGGTCATCCACTTTCAAAAGCTCATAACCTTCGCCCAGGTTGACCATCGACAAGTTGTATGACTTTGCGCCAAATGAACCATGTGTAGCAAAGTTCCTTCTGAACTTTGTGACATGCAAACTGTCATTTTCAATGGTGTAGGAAAAGTAACCGAGGTTTACACCACAAGCATGGCAATTGCTGGCATTCACAAATTCACCTTCCTCATGCCTGATCATGGGAGCTGTCCGGAATATGGTATAGTACACCTTCTCATCGCCCCGCAGCAAAATGAACGTGGTATCAACGATGGTGTATAAAGTCTGGTTATCACCAAACTGCCCGTTAAATTCATGGATATCGCCCGGGGTGGCGTGCCATTCCACAGCATTCAGCCCTTTTTTGTATTCGCCGGAAAGCAAATGTTCGAGCATTTTTTCAGGAGTAATAGACTTGGGATAGGAAACCGGTGCTGCATTCAGGGAGTAGGAGATAAGTACGAATGCAATACCTAAAACACTTCTCTTCAGGTATCTGGCCCGGAAGCTTATTAGCCATAAAGCTAAGTGGCTTGCAGCAGATTGATTTTGTTTATGCCCGGATTGAATCATTTTTTAAAATGCTGAATAATAGCGTAATACAAACCGGCTGCGGTTGCAAGCACAGCTATTGCAATACTAGTGTTAAAGCCAAATGTCTGTGCAAGTGAGATGAGTATTTCCTGGCGTCCGGCCTGTGTACTCGACAGTTCGATGGGCGTGCCCTGTTCTATGTCGTAAGCATACACCACCAGCAGAGCCGAAAAAATGGCGATGGCAAGTGCATACAGCCAGAGTTTTAGTTTTTTCATGGTGCGATGAGCGTGTCGACCTTACTATTGACCACCGGCCATTTGAAATTTGATTGAGGACATCTGTCCTTTGGCCATCCCTTTCTGCACTATACCTACACCAGCAAAATTTCCCAATAACTTTCCGGATTCGGATACTTTTTTAGTGAACAAATGCTTGCCATTAACATAGATGGAAATGTTGTCCCCGTCTTTTTCCAGTTTAAGAGTATTGGTTGCCGAGCCATTTTCAGTAAATCCATTGATTGCTTCAGAATTACTCCAGCCGGTATCACTGGAAGTCAGGAACGATGTCCATTGCGTTGTAAAGCTGTAAATCCCGAAGTAATAACTTTTAAACTCCGGACTGATCATAAAATGAAGTTTGCTGGGATACGTGCCGTTTTTTTCATCAATATCAATTATAATCCCTACGGCGCCCTCTTTGAACAGCTCTTTTTCAACCTTATATTCAGCTTCGTATGTGTAGGATGTAGGTTTTGCATTATCCAGACCGGAAAATGCCCAGGTATATTGCGTACTATTCGTTTTAAAATTCAGTACTCCATCTTTCAGATACCGATGCACGTTTTGATCTGTTGGCGGTACCTCCAGGACTGTCCATTGGTACTGTTGTGAAGCGGTTTGCCAGTTATCAAAGGCGATTTTGTAACTTTTGCCGGTGTTTTTATTGTAAGCATCTATATAAGGTTCCACTTCTTTCAACTTAGCTTCATATTCGTGCTTGCCTGCATTGACGGCAGGTGCCACTTCCCGTGAATAGGCTCTGGCCTTTTCCGCCAATGGATCATTTGCCGGAATGTTTTTGATGCCACTTTTCTTATCCCAAATGACCGGGTCTAAATTGTTTGTAGTTGCATCGTAATATGTGCCCACATAATCATATCCATCCTGTTTAGCTTTTACCGAGAGTATATTTCCGCTGGCGAATTGTGCATACACATACATTATGGTTTCGTTTTCTCCATATATTTCATGCTGAACTTTATTATGGGAAGTTTCCGTTCGTGAATAACCAATTCGTTTCATCCCCGGGGAGAAACTGCCATAGGTTTTATCTGTAGTTTTAGGATCGTAGTGATAGCCAAATTTCAGATACAATTCCGTTGGTGTTACTTCACCGAATTCCCCAATCATAATCCTGCCTTCTTTTTCCCATACGCCGCGGTAGGGTCGTCCATTTTTATAATCACCGTCAAAGGTGATTCCGCTGGTGTAAACAACCTTTCCTTTCAGGTATTTTCCATTTTCGTCTGATGTGCCGGAAAAAGAAGTTCTGTCCGGATACTGAACGGTGGATGCGCCTGTTTCCATATTTCTAATCTCTACCAGTTTAGTGTTGCCGTCGTCAAATTCATAGCGCTGGTCACCCACGGGTTTACCATTAACAAATTTTCCGGTCTGCACATAATGTTTGTCGGTAATGGTCATCATGCCATTGGCTTGCCCGAATTTGAATTCCCCTTTCATCACCCGGCCGTCACTGGCGAACGTAACAGTGCCCTCACCGTGCGGTTCACCATTGAGTGTTTTGCCTGTATAGGTATTGTCACCGGAAAATTTCAGGGTTTCGAAACGTACATCATTTTCGGGTTGCCGGTTTTCACTTGTCTGACTGGCACCGGAAGCTTTCCTCATCCGCTCAAATTCAATCTGCCTCTGCTTTTCTCTTTCGGCGGTCATCCTTTTAGCTTCCTGCTGCCCTGCTCTCATACCGGCAGCATAATCTGTTTCGCCCCTGAATGTGGTTACCATTTTGGAACCGCCATTTACATAGTGTCGGAAAGTTCCATACCGTGTTTGGTTCTCGTAGTAATAATCTTTTTGTTGTGCTTTTAGCTGACTATAGCTGAATATGCATAATAGAATAAGAATTAACCGTGCTGACTGTTTCATTGCTTCTTTTTTAATATCCTTTTTTCATTGCTATACTATATTGTAGTATTGATCTGCTTTTGATAGGCTTTATGGAAAAACATTTTTTTTGATTATTGTTTTTTAGGAAAAAACCATCGAACTATAAACCCCAATAAGATAAAGTTAAACATCATGCCGAACGATGTCGGAAAATAATAGCTGGGGTAATCTTCGCTGTCAAGTACCATTACCCGCTTCGGGTAAACAGTTTTACTCCTTTTTTCTTTGGGCACATAGTGAATAAAAAAAGTTTGCGATCGTAATTGCGCTATTGGTGGCAACGGATTTTTATCGGTCCACTGTTCGGTTATCTTATGCTCGATGCTGTCGGTAGCACCGTCACGCCGGTAACTAAGGGTGTAGAGGATGTTCGCCAGCCCGTCGCGTATGGGCTCTGTTTTTACGGATGAAACAGTTGCCTTTGTTACTACACGGGCTTTCTCATACCCGTATTCACGCCAGAAGATCCAGACACCAAACAGGCCGAATAAGATACCGATGGTGATTAAAACTGTGCCGACTTTGCGCATATCAGAAAATTTATAAGATGAAAAGGTTCATAGTGATTGGCTTAATTGCCTAACCTTCCTTTGACTTTCTGCCTGTAAACACATCATAAAACCAATAGCCCACTTCCACATAACCATTCAGGTAGGTCATCGTGCCTTTTCCATGCCGCAGGTTCTGTTTCCATTCACCCTCATACGTGCCTTGATCCGGGTTCACATCTTTACCCCAGCCTTCCCTTTTATCCAAAACATAATAACCGTCAAATGTTTTGCAACCATTAGTGTCGCAATTGGACTGTTCGAAGATCTTACCATGACGAAGGCCGTTTACAAAGTTGCCCTCTCTGTAAGAAATCCTGACCTCTTTGCCAATCCGCGAGATATTAGTAATTAATTTACCCTTGCCATGTGGAACGTTTTTCTCGTTAACCTCTCCTTCGTAATCATTGCTCTCGTATTTTACTTTTTTTACCTTAATTTTTCCTGCCGCTGCTGTTTCTGCTTTTTTTCCCTCAGCAGTGCTGCGTGCTATAGCTAATAGTTCGTCTATTGATTTCTGAAAAGTGCCATTATCTTCCCATGACCTGGAAATCTTTGTCCGGGTAATAGCGGCTTTAACAGCTAATGAATCCTTGCGAAACCAGCTTCTCAGAGCGCTATCCATTTGATTCTTATGGTTGTAGTCGTACGTACGCGCATTAGCTGCCCTGCTTTGATACGACCTGGGCATCAATTCACCATTTGTCCAATAGGTAAGAGCTGCAAATGGCTTAGCATAAGCGATCAAATCCTGCTGATCTGGAAATCGCTTTTCAAGTTTTTCCAAAGCACGAAGTGCAGAATATCCCGCTGTCCTGAATTTCATGACCAGACCAAATAATTCGTCAAAACTTCCGGTATCTTTTTTTTCCTGAAAAAGGATATGAGAATTTGCTGCTAAGAGCATTGCCGTATCTAACTGGTAAACCACCTCATCACTTTTGGGTACTCCCCGGAGACTTCGTAATGAAAGTGCTTTGGCTTCAAATTCCTCAAACCCGGCATCCAGATACAGCATGGCAACAGGTGTAGAAATTTCATCGGCTTTCTCTCTCATTTCAAGGTTACGCGTCAGGCTTCTAATCAGATGTTTATTTTCTTCTGCCAGTTTTCTCGCGTAATCATGCTCTAAGTCTTCATACGTTTTTTTTGCCGATTGCCTGTTCCCCTTCCACCTGTCTACCATTTCCTGCACGGCATTTTCATTCATTTTAAAATCAAACGATTTTGTGTTACTGAATTCCTGACCTTTTTTTATGCTTTCAAGGTGCCGGTCAACTTCCTTTTGTCGTTGTTCGTTGTAAATATGTTGCCCGTATACCTGAACACTGAAGTGAAGTGCCAGTAGAAGAAGGATTTGTTTCATATTAATTGAGTTTTAAAGCTCATATTTTATTTACTTCTGACGTATAAAGCTTAATTGATTTACAGATGTGCCGGTTTTTGTGCCGGTAACTGCGAGGTAGATTTTTCCATGCAGGTATTTCAACTTTTCCACATTACCAAATTTTAAGAAATTATCTTTACCTACCAGAGAAGTATTGTCGCCCGCGGAGATTTTATAGATTGAAATCCCCTTATCGTTGGTTCCATTTTGGGCATAACCGGCATAATATAGGTTGCCCTCTTCATCCAGATCGTATAGAAACTCGCTCGACCCGACACGCCCGTAACTGAGTAAGACGTTATCCACTACGTTTTTAAACTCCTTCGTAGTGAAATTGTACGTAAATGTGCTTATTCTATAGGGTGTTGTTCTGAAATTAACTAAGGCAAAACTCAGCTTGCTGCCATCAACGCTATAGTGCCTGAACGCTTTAACAAATCCAAAATCGGCAGGAGGGCTCCAGTTGAGTGTTGCCGTGACATTGCCGGAGCGTACTGTGTTATCAATATCTCGGTCAAATTCTATGGCCTTTAATCGGGCCCTATTTTCTAATCCGATGTATAGGCTTGTTCCTGAGGTCCGGGCGTCACATAGGATATAGGTGATATTCTCAGAATCCGTGAATGGCTTTGCCGTTTCTATCCTGGTATTGGCAAATCGGTAATTAAAATCTTCATCGCCCTTCCTGTTGAGGCCAATGTACAAGTGTGCTGTATGCCAAATATCTGCCACTACCACATTTTCATAACCCAGCTCCGTAGACCCCACCATATAAGACTTGGGCATAGGATTGATAGATACATCTCCCTGTAAATAGATACTGCTAAACCCAAAGGAGCTGCTTTCTGTCTGGAAAGCTGCTACGTAATAATTGGTATAGGGCTTATACTGCTCAATATCTCTGTTATAACTGCCAATGTTAGTCATACCGCTTATTCGTTGTTCTCTGCCCGCCTCAGGGTGTTGTGGTATCATTTTTTTGCTTGTCAGATCCAGACTACGCCTGAAATGTTCTTCACGATAGTGGCCCACAAAGTGCATACGGTTACGCGTGTCAACCGTGAAGTCTTTTACTACTAAACCAGTAAAGGATGATAGGCTAACGTACGCAGTGGTGGTATCCCAAAGGTGTTCATAGCCGGAATTGTCATTTAATACACTTACAGGATCATTAAAATTCGGGGTACTATTGGGCGCAGTTTTTTCCTTTTTGCAGGAAGCTAAAGAAATCAAACCTGCACACAACAAACAGAATGGTATGGATTTTTTCATTTTTGGCATGGCAGAATTTCTCTCTTAATACAGATCAATGAAGCTGGTCAGCTGCATGTGATAATGCCTCTGCGAGAAAGGATTATTTTTACATTACCGATGTTTTTAGTCTGATCCGGCTTATTCTCCTTATCCCCTGGGCAAGACCTGAACAGTACAGCAGCGAACTCTGATACCTTTGGAAACTGAATTGGCAACATGTATTGATCTGATTTACATTCATAGCGAAATTCAATCAAAATAGTATGCTAAGCAATGGGCCGAACAGCCCATTTTAGTTCTGATTATAATCGCATGTTTTACGCTTATCAAAAGAGGAAACACAAACAATTAATACATCGCCGGTTTTTATACTGATGATTTATATTGTTTGGCTGGCTAGGATCACCATCTGATGGTATTAAACTGCTCAATGTCGTAGCGAAAGCCACCGGCAGAGCCTAAAAAATGCTTATTAACGCTCTGTGAAGTCACTTTATTAATTTTGCGGGAATTAAATAGCTTTTATATCCAGATCAAAAGAACCTTCAGTAATTTTTTTGATGCCGGCAGAATTAAAAGTGCCATCGCTGTTTTTGCGCACCGCATCAAAGTGGAATGTACCTTTAATATGTGTTCCGTTATTTGTCTCAATTACAATTTTACCAACTTTTACATAGTCCCATTTAGTAAACCATTGGTCATAGCCATTCCCATTCCATTTGTTGTATTCTGCACTTGCCAGATACTCAGCCTTGGTAACGTGTATTGGGTCGAAATCGTAAGTCCCCGGTTTCCAGTCTGCAGCAGTGCTTACTTTGCCTCCAAAGGGCATTAGTGTTAATACAATGGTTTCTTTACGGTCTTCAGGCTGCCCAGTAATCTGGAGGATCTTTGTTGAGGTAACGAATTTTACATTCGTATTTTGAATATGTGCCTTTGGAAAAGATTGATCATCTACCTTGGCCACAAAAGGTCCGGAAGCAGAGGTAGCCGGACTGTCAGGGGCAGTTTCATCATCTTTTTTACAAGAAGATAATATTACCAAAAGAGCAAGTGTTACAGTTTTAAGAAATTGGATTACTTTCATAAATTAATAGAATAATCGTTATATCTGACAAAATTCTATCAAACTACTTAGCTGCACAATGGGCTGAGCAGCCCATTTTCTTTAAATTAATCCGCTTTTTCGTGCCTTATCCAGTAATTCTATGCGGTTGTGGGATTGAAGTTTCTGATAAATATTTTCAATATGTCTTTTTACGGTAAAAGGGGATATAATTAAGTTTTCGGCAATTCGCTTATTGGTGATGCCCTTACTTAATTGTTCTAATATCTCCGTTTCTCTCTCTGATAATGTAATCTTTTCTATTTCTTTCCTGGGGATAGAATATGTTGCAGATTTGAGTAATTGCAGGGTTTTTAAAGCTATGGATGGTGACATTACCGATCCGCCGTTCAGTGTATCGATGATTGTTTCATAGATTTTTTCTGCCCTAGTTTCTTTCAAGATATAGCTGTCTGCACCTGCCTTTATCGCATTGAAAATATGGTCATCATCATCGTAAATCGTAATCATTACTATTTTAATCTGAGGAAACTTCTGCCTGATAATTTCTGTTGCTTCAATACCATTCATAAAAGGCATTTCTATGTCCATTAATATCAAATCGATTTCGCTGTTTGATGCCAGTATGTCCAGAAGTTCAAGCCCGTTTTGAGCTGTATTTACAATAGCTGTATCTTCATAACCCGATAGTTTTTCTTCTAATGCCCTTTGTGATAAAATATTGTCTTCAGTGATTGCGATCTTGATCATGATTGTTCTTATCGGATGGATTTATATTATGGTTTCGGAGAAATGTTTCTGAAGCATCAGGTCAGCCAAATTTATAGTGTTTTTGATGTGGCTTAAACCAGACATCAGAATAGCTGAATCTCAATTTTGTATTCTGTACCTTTTCCGCTTGCTGTTTCTAACTCTATAGTTCCGTTTACAGCTGAAATTCTGCTTTCTATGTTTTGTAAGCCATAAGATTTATTCTTCTCCTTCTCGTAATCAAATCCTTTCCCATTGTCCGCTATTTTGAGAATCAGGTTTTTATCCTTTTGGGCTACATCAATTTTAATCTCAGTGGCATCGGCATATTTAAGGGCATTGTTTACAATCTCCTGCACCGCCCGAAACAGACTAACAGCTTGCCTGGAATTAAGATTAAAATTTTCAGAAACGTCAAAGTTTAAATTGAATTCGATATCTTCTTTAGCTTCAGAGGCATTTTTGATAAAATTGAGAATTTTTGATTTCAGGTCTTCGAGGTAAATCTCTTTTGAATTCAGTACCCACAATGCATTTTTGAGTTCTGTAATAGAATTTTCAGAAAAGTCGGACAGCGTATTGATCTTGCTGTTTACCGTTTCATCCAATTTGGAAGAGGCACTTTTTAAACCGTCCAATAAAGAGTTGATGAATGTAAGCTGCGCTCCCAGACTATCGTGCAGATCTCTGGAAATTTCCAGTCGCTGTTCCTGCATTTTGGAGTGAGTTTGCTCCTTTAACAGTTCGTTCTCTAAAGCGAATTGCTGTTGTTTGTGTTTTGATTTTATTCTGTAGTTTCTGAAAATCACCAGACCGGCAAGGATACTGCCCGCCAGCAAAATCAGCCAGATATTTTTTTGTTTGGAAGCAAGCTCAGTTTCTGCTATCAGTTTTTCTTTCTTCTCGGTTTCATATTTTATGTTGAGTTCAGAAAGTTGCTGCGTACTTTCTTTGTTGATGAACTTATTCATCGACTCAGAATGGCTTTTATGAAATTCAAATGCATTTTTATAGTCCCCCGCAGATGCGGCTGCATTTGCCATGCTTTCATAGGCCATCCCTACAATTTCTTCTGCTTCAATTTCTTTCGCAATAGACAATGATTTTTTACAATAGTCGATTGCCTGATTATAATTTCCGATTTCACCATACAAATTCCCGATATTATTATAGGTAGCAGCCATGCTCCACTTGTCCTGTAATTTTTCTAATATGCCGATGGCTTTTAAATTATAACTGACAGATTCCTCATAATTTTTTTGGAGCTTATATACAATAGCCATATTGCTGTAAGCCATTGCTATTTTCCCCTGAATGTTTGCAGTGATATAGTGAGATAAGGCACTTTGGTATGCAGCTAATGCCAGATCATATTTTCCTTGCTGTTCATATACGGTTCCTTTATTATTTTGACAATCCGCCAAAAGCTCTTCATTACCTGTTTCCCGGGCGAGTTTTTCGGCTTTGTCATAATACCTGAAAGCTTCGTCAAACTTTTTCCACTGCACATAAAGGATCCCGATATTTTTCAAAATATGGGGCATGATTGCCTGGTCGCCGGTGGTCTCTGCAGTTTTTATCGCTTTTTGATAGTGCTGTAAAGCCAATACATTATTGCCACGGTCACTATTGATTTTGCCCAGGTTTAGTTCTGCCTTAATATAGATTTGAGGAACCTGTCTTTGGGTTTCTTCATTAACAATTTCCAATAGCAACAGCTCTGCCGAATCTGTCTGATATTCTTTCAGAAGACGGGTAGCCTGGTCCAGAATTCTTTCCTGTTCAGTTACCGGTATTGTGTTCGTGAGATCAGCCCCTGCCTTTTTGTTTGTGCAGGAAACGTAAGTAAGTGTAATGATGGTAATATATAACCAAAATTTTTTCATAGATAACAGACACTATAATTCGAAGAGTGCTTAAAAATTTGAAAATCAGCGCTTAATTGGATAAAGATTTTTCTTTTTGACTCTTCGCTTCTATGTTCAGTATTGCATTATTTCATGTATGAGCTATATTCAGTAAAATACTGTTCAGATTTCATGGCAGTTCAACCTGAACATAAGATCCCTTAATACTATATTTTACTTAAGTATAAATACCTAAGCCAAAATAATAGTTTTGCGCTGAATCTTATAAATCCGTCCGGTTTATTTGCTATTTCTTTGTTTACAGGTCATAAATAGAATTGCTAGTCGGGAGAGAGATAGGACTGAGAAACCTAAAACCAAGCCTTAGGTGAACAGATTTTTCCTCTCGTCAGATACAAAGCTCAGCTCATAAGACTTCCGTTCGCTCTTCAACAAGACAAGAAAAAATCTGGATGTCCATTTCAGACCAGACGATTTTCAATGGCCTTATTTAATCGCAGAAAATTTACTGTTGACCTGCAGCATGCGGTAAATCTGCTCAACATGCTTCCGGATGGCACCTGTACTGATAAATAAGTTCTCTCCGATCTGCTCGTAGGTCAGTCTGTTTTTTAAGATGTTCCAGTGCAGTTCATTTCCAGAATCTTCTCATTATCATAAAAGGTTGTGAGTGCCGGAACATCTATTCCGGCATCCTGTGATCTGAGCTTGCGGATATCTTAAACTCATCATTTATAACTCAATCTTACCAAATGCTGAATTTCAAATAAGAAGCTGTCTACTCAAGCATTGTTAGCTGGGATTTTAATTGCTTTGCTTATTATTTGTACTTTTACTAACCCCTTTATAGAACAAATCAGAATGACAAAAGTTATACTCATTACAGGAACATCTACTGGTATCGGACTCGAAACAGCAGTTCGGCTTGCAGAGCAAGGTCATCAGGTTTATGCTACGATGCGTAATCTTGAGAAGCGATCTCTGCTCGAGCAGGAAGCAGAAAAAAGAAATGTTAAGCTCCGGATTCGCCAACTGGATGTGCAGGATGAAAAAAGCATTCAGTCATGCGTAGCAGAGATTATCTCAAATGAAAATAAAATTGATGTACTGATCAACAACGCCGGTGCGGGTTTCATCAAACCAATGGAACAGGCAAGTATGGATGAAATTCAGCAGGTCATGGATATCAATTTCTATGGGGTGATCCGTTGCTGTAAAGCTGTTATGCCGTACATGCGTCAACAAAAAAGCGGACATATCATCAATATATCTTCGGTTGGGGGCATTGTAGGCTCTCCGGTTAACGAAATTTATTGCGCCGCAAAATTTGCGCTTGAAGGCTTAACAGAAAGCCTTGCAACCTATCTGGAACCCTATTTCGGAATTTATATTTCATTGATTGAACCCGGGGGTACAATTTCGGAATTCGGAAACAGCCTGACCAAATATTTTGAATCCAGTGGTGGCATTTTAAATGATGATTATAAGCCTTTGATGGAGACCTATATGGGATATCGCGCTACCTTTACCGATGAATTCAAGGAGAAGGCATTTCAAAAGCCGGCAGATATCGCAAGGGTAATCATCAGATGTATGAATGATCCGCATCCTAAAGTCCGTTACCTCACTTCTGAAGGCACTTTGGCTTTCACAAAATTAAAAACCAGCCTCGATCCTGATGGTGAATTGATGAAAGCCCAGGTCAGAAAGGGTATTTTGAATATGTGATTTAGCCTTTGTCTGAACCGTGATTCAGGTGATTTATTTGATTAATATGAGAGTATGAATCACAAAAATCACGTTAATCATAAAAATCACAGTTCAGACTAAATACCAGTTGTCTGAACCGTGATTCAGGTGATTTATTTGATTAATATGAGAGTATGAATCACAAAAATCACGTTAATCATAAAAATCACAGTTCAGACAATGAACGAATCGGGAGCCTTTTTTCGTATTTTCGTAATAAGCCCACATCAGAAAATTGAGATCCATTTCACTGTTTTTTCTTCTTTTCATTTCGATGCTTACTGCGTATGCACAACCTGCAAACGACAGTTGGGACAAGGCTATTCCATTAAATGAACCCTCAAAATGCTCAGCAGATGCAGGCTATTCAAATATTAATGCAACAGATGAGGGAACATTTGGCACCGCCCCTCTATGGCCAGCCGGACAAAGTGGAAGGGATGTTTGGTTCAAATTTACAGCGAGTGCTTATGATGTAAATATAACGGTTACCGGTGCTAATACCGGTGGAGGAACCACTGGTGGAACATTACAAAATCCACTCATTGCTCTTTATACAATAGAATCCACAGCCAACTCTACTTCTTTTTCTGCGCAAGTCGGTTCCCTTGCAACAACGGGTACAGGAATCACTACTTATTACAAAGGCGCTCTTATTGTTGGTAAAGTTTATTATATCAGAGTAAGCGCCAGAAATAATGCAACCGGAACATTTAAATTATGTCTAAATAATTATTTCGCTCCCTTAAAAGCCGGACAGGATTTTGGCAGCGCATCCATCCTATGTGATAAAAAAAGCTTCACCGAAAGCAATGTATCCGGGTCAGGCACCAATAACAGGGAGACTGCGGGGTCATGCCTTGTGAGTGAGTCTAATTCGGTTTGGTATAAATGGACAGCTGCAAACAATGGGACCCTGACAATGGATATAACGCCAACTGTGAACTCTGATGATATAGACTGGGTTCTATATGATCTGGGTCCAAGTGGAAGTTTCAATAATAAAACGCTGTTGCGCTGCGCCGTAGGACATGGTGTGGCAAATACGGAATGTCCAAATGAGCCATTATACTTCAAAACAGGTATGAATTTGAGCTCTACTGATATCACAGAAGAGTCAGGATGCGGGCGAGGAGGTCAGGATGGATATCTTAAATATATCGATATGCAACAGGGGCATACCTATGCTCTTTTGGTTGATAATTTCTCAAGTGGAAACAACGGTTTCAAATTAGAATTTGGTGGAACCGGCGAGTTTGTTGGTCCGGAAGCCAAAATAAGCCTTACCAAAAATCTGCCATGTACCCTAAACCAAAGTTTCACATTTAATAATACAGGGTCAAAAAATTATACCCGGGCTGAATGGAACTTTGGCGAAGGTGCCAGCATTGCATCTGCAAATACCGACGGACCTCATACCGTAACATACTCAAGTCCTGGATTTAAAACTGTAGTGCTGCAGGTATTTAATGATAAAGGCTGTGCGGTCACCATAACCGAATCCTTTATGGTTGGCTTTAAACCTCTAACTCCACAAATCAGCGGTTTGAAGCCGAGGTATTGCATAGGTGAAACTATTGAGCTGAGTACACCTATTCTTGAAGGTGCAAGTTATTCCTGGACCGGTCCTGCAGGCTTTAGCGCTAACACTTCAGAAATCAAAGTCCCGGTGGATGGCGCAGGAAAAGCAGGAATATACTCTGTAACTGTGACCCTGAATGATTGTACAAGTGATCCGGCTACTGTTACGGTAGCTCCTATCGGACAAACTCCGACGGCCTCATTTGTCATTACCAATAATATTCCCTGCACAATCGGGCAAAGCTTCACTTTTACAAACAGCTCTAAAGACTTCCAAAAAATCCGATGGGATTTTGGTGCAGGTTCAAGTATTCCACCTGGAGGAAGTAATCCGGTAAATACTGTTACCTATTCCAGCTCAGGAACAAGGACTATCCGTCTCGAAGCTGAGGGAAGTTCAGGCTGTATCAGCGTTTTCACGCAAGATATTATCGTGGCCTTGAGTCCGGTGAAACCTGTAATAACTGCTAACAAACCTGATTTCTGCCTGAACGATGTAATCAGGCTAAGTACCACAGCACAAACTGATGTGATGTACAACTGGACCGGCCCGAATAATTTCAGTTCCAATCTGCAATCACCAGAAATACCGGTTACAAGTGAAGCAGTAGCCGGAACCTATTCCCTGACTTTAAGCAGAGGGAATTGCATAACCGAAACAGTCAGCATTGTGGTACCACCGATCTACAAAAACCCGGTGGCGGCATTCCGTTCAGAGCCAAAAGCACCTGTAAAACTTTCGTTCCCAATTCGCGTTCGCTTTTTCAATGAATCGAAAGATGCAGATGCCTTTTTATGGGATTTTGGGGATGGAAATACCTCTACCGATAAAGATCCTGAACATACCTACCTCAGTGCAGGTGATTTTGATGTAACATTGACCGTCTTTAAAAGCTCTGTTTGCAGTGCGTCAGTCGCTCAGGGCAAATTCATGATCAGTGCAAACAATATCCTGTTCATCCCAAATACATTTACACCGAACAACGATACCCTGAATGATGAATTTGTGATCAGCATGACCAATATTAAAACCTACAGAATACAGATTTTCAATAGATTTGGTGTTTCTATGTTTATATCAGATGATCTGTTTAAGCATTGGAAAGGAACTTTCAATAATGAACCATTACCGGTGGGCACCTATTACTATCTGATTGATGCCGTCGATTTCAATGGAAATATCATCAAAAAAACAGGCCATGTAACCATAATACGCTAATAATCAGCACTTCCAACGATAAAAATTACAATAAATACCAGATGAAAATCACCCTATTAACCATCGGCAAAACAGAAGATAAATATCTGATTGAAGGGATTGACATCTATCTGAAACGCCTGAAACATTATATCCCATTCCGGATTCTCGAAATCCCCGAATTAAAGAATACCAAAAGTTTGTCGCAGGAACAACAAAAAAGCCGGGAGGCAGAACTGATCTTTAAAAATATTCAGAGTACCGACCATATTATCCTGCTCGATGAGAATGGCAAAGAGTTCAGTTCAAGAGGCTTTTCAGTATATTTAAATAAAAAAATGCTGAGTGGTCTGCAGCACCTGGTGTTTATTATAGGAGGACCATATGGATTTAGTAATGAAGTCTATAATCGAAGCAATGAAAAGATTTCCCTCTCAAAAATGACACTTTCACACCAGATGATCCGCCTGTTTTTTGCTGAACAGCTTTATCGTGCCTGTACCATTTTGAAAGGAGAACCATACCATCATGATTAATCTCTGAATTATGGCAGACTATAAAAGAAATTACAGATTTCGCTCCGGTAACCGATCTAAGGAAAGCAGGCTTTTCTGGATCATGATCCTGATTGCACTTGCGATAGGATACGTGATTATACGCTACTTATGATTCAGGATTTACAGAAATAGGGAATGGATTAACCATTCCCTACTTCAAACTTCAGACCTCAGATCTCAAACTTCAGACTTCAGACCTACCCTACTTCGATTTCTGAGACAAGCGGGTTGCGCTTTTACCCGCAGCCTTGGTGGCTTTAGGCTTTTCTTTAACCGGCTCAGGTTTTTTAACGACTGGTGCCTCAGCAGCAGCAACCGGAGAGCCATCTGCTATTGGTTCAGGAGCTTCCTCATTGAACAAAGGCAAGTCCTTAATGATACTGAACCAGTTGATAATTTTCTTCATATCAGAAGCATAAACACGTTCCTGATCATGATCAGGGGCTACTTCTGTAAAGAAAGCGCGCAATGCATTACCATCTGCTGTTTTAGCATCAGGTAAATTTTTGCTATCCTTCATTTTCAGGAAAATATCGCTCAGCTTCAAATCCGCAGTATCGCCAAACACGGTAATATCTTCTAAAGAGGCCATCTTTGCAGTACTGATATTCACTACGATCTTATTCTTCTGTTCATCCAAAGTTTCCAGGATGAAGCCCGATTTATTCTGGCCAATCAGTTTAAACAATCCCGGTTTACCGGATACGGATACTAATCCTCTTAAATTCATATTTAGTATTTAGTAATTAGTATTGAGTATTGAGACAAAGACAATCTGCCTTCCCATAATACTAATACTAATTATGTGTTATTTATGCTCGAAGTTTATTATGAAAAGGTCACTTTATTAGTTCCTTATCTAATTAAATAGTACTCAGTATCATGTACTCTGTACTCAATACTCTGTACTCAATACTACTCCTCAATAATCTCTACCCCTAATATTTTATCACCCTGACGGATATCATCAATTACATCTACATTCTCAATAACCTTACCAAAACAGGTATGATTACGATCAAGATGAGAGGTATTTGTACGGCTATGGCAAATAAAAAACTGTGAACCTCCTGTATTACGGCCTGCATGAGCCATAGAAAGTACACCTCTGTCGTGGTACTGATTATCTCCATGGAGTTCACAATCAATACTATATCCCGGACCACCGGCACCTGTACCTGTAGGGTCTCCACCCTGAATCACAAAATCATTAATCACTCTGTGAAAAGTTACACCATCATAATAACCAGATTTGGCCAATTTCAAGAAATTTGCAACTGTATTTGGTGCATCTTTATCATAAAATTGAACGGTCATATCACCTTTCTCGGTTTTAATAATTGCTTTGCTCATATTTGTTTTCTTAACATTGGAAGACAAAGGTAATTATTTCAGTCAATTGATGAAATTCTTCAATTATCTTCTTCTTTTTATACCTTTAATTTCTTTTAAACGTTATTTTAACTGATGTTAAAAGCCAGATTAACCCTTCTTTTCCTTCTTTTAACTGCAGTCTGCAAGGCCGCCTCCATTCTTATTCCGATGGACGAGGATCAGAAAAATCATCTGAAAGCATACGGTATCACCTACTGGGCTCTAAAAAATGGCCTGGAAACCGATTGGCTGCTCAATTACCGGGGTGGTAGTTTCCTGATGAAGTACACCCAATCCATGGAATCAGAATGCAAGATCAGAGGAGTCTCTTATGAAGTTTTGGCGGATGGAAAGGTAAATTCAATTTTGAATGAAGTAACCGACCCTTCTGTAAATATGGAAATGGTCAAACTTGAAAAAGCACCAAAAATTGCGGTTTACTCCCCCAAAAATAAGCTACCCTGGGATGATGCAGTAACTATGGTACTCAGTTATGCTGAAATCCCATATGACATTTTGTATGATGATGAAGTTTTAAAGGGTGAATTGCCGAAATACGACTGGCTGCACCTTCACCATGAAGATTTTACAGGACAATACAACCGGTTCTGGAGTGCATTCAGAAATGCCTCCTGGTATATTGAAGATGTAAAATTGCAGGAAGCAACTGCAAAAAGAAATGGCTTTAGCAAGGTGTCGGAAATGAAACTTGAGGTTGCAAGAAATATCCGGAATTTCTGCTCAGGCGGAGGCTTTATGTTTGCTATGTGCTCCGGACCCGAAACCATTGACATTGCACTGGCAGCTAATGGGACTGATATCGCAGAACGTGTTTTTGATGGTGACACTTCAGACCCTAAAGCTCAGTCGAAACTGGATTTTAATCAAACCTTTGCGTTTCAGAACTTTAAACTGGATATGAATCCTGCAAACAATGAATTTTCTAATATTGACGCAACACCCATTCGTTCACAAATCTTAAACCGGACAAATGACTTTTTTACCTTGTTTGATTTCTCAGCCAAATGGGATATTGTGCCGGCAATGCTTACCCAAAACCATGATAAAGTGGTTAAGGGATTTATGGGTCAAACAACTGCATTCAGAAAGAGTATCATTAAGCCCAATGTGCTTGTGATGGGTGAAACCAAAACAAGCGATGAAGCCCGCTATATCCATGGTGAGTATGGGAAAGGTCAGTGGACCTTTTATGGTGGGCATGATCCGGAAGATTATCAGCATATGGTTGGTGACCCCCCTACTGATCTGAATCTGCATCCCAATTCACCGGGCTACAGGCTGATTCTAAATAATGTTCTGTTTCCGGCAGCTAAGAAGAAGAAACAGAAAACTTGATTAATTGACAATTGAAAGTTGACAGTTGACAATTTGAATGGTTGTAGGTTTGAAAATCTGCCACCATTTTTTATTTACCCTTAAATAAATCGGCGCTACCGAAGAATAAATTTTGACTTAAGATTCAATTGACAATTTTAAATTTAGATAATTTAATTATCAACTGTCAATTATCAACTGAATAAATGAGTGTTGTCGCAACAAAATCTTATGCCTTTGCAATCCAAACAATCAGGATTTACAAAGTTCTGTCTGAACAGCGGAAAGAATTTGTTCTTTCAAAACAACTATTAAGAAGCGGCACATCAATAGGTGCACAAATCAGAGAAGCGGAACATGCCCAATCATCTGCTGACTTTCTCCATAAAATGAATATCGCCTTGAAAGAAGCTAATGAAACTGAATATTGGATAAGCCTTTTAAAGGATACTGGATTTATAAATCAGGATGAATATAGCACAATCAATCATGATTGTTCAGAAGTACTCAGACTCCTGATTAGTATCGTCAAAACCACTAAAAATAATTTGATCAAACCTAAAAATGCCTAATAATTTATTTAAATTTATTAGGCATTTTCAACTGTCAACCCGATAGCCATCGGGTGTCAACTGTCAACTGTCAACTGTCAACTGTCAACTGTCAACTGTCAACTGTCAA
>CAZTRY010000016.1:0-47843 GCA_964616525.1 uncultured Sphingobacterium sp.
CTAAAGGTTTTTTTAGAAAACCGGACAATTGAAATTGCCCCTCTTGCATTTATGCGTGGCCGTACACTGGATAATTGCTTTGTGATTCTTGATGAAGCTCAAAATGCAACTGATCTTCAGTTAAAAATGTTTTTGACCCGCATGGGACCAACAGCTAAATTCATAGTCACTGGTGATGTAACTCAGATTGATCTACCCAGGAAACAACAATCAGGCTTAAACACTGCACTGAGAATTCTAGGTGAGATAAAGGGCATAGAAATTATCTATCTTAACGGGGATGATGTAGTAAGACATAAACTCGTAAAAAACATTCTGAGAGCCTACGGGGATATTCAGTAATAAATTTTAGCGGATGAACGCTATTTTTCAGATTTTTATCATCAAAATCAAACATTTAATAAATGAGTGCTATCAAAGAAACCCACTTTAATTTGCCCGGTCAAAGCAAATTTTACAAAGGTAAAGTCCGTGATGTTTATACAATCGAAGATAAATTCCTGGTGATGGTAGTTACCGACAGAATTTCAGCATTCGATGTGGTACTTCCGGAACCTATTCCTTTCAAAGGACAGGTTCTGAATCAAATTGCAGCAAAATTCCTGGCTGCTACTCAGGACATTGTTCCCAACTGGGTTCTTGATGTACCTGATCCCAATGTCACAATTGGAAAAATTTGCAATCCTTTCAAAGTCGAAATGGTGATAAGAGGTTATCTTGCAGGGCATGCATGGCGTGAATACCAGTCAGGGAAACGCTCAGTTTGTGGTGTAAATCTTCCTGATGGACTTAAAGAGAATGATAAATTACCTTCACCCATTATTACACCAACTACAAAAGCTTCAGTAGGACACGATGAAGATATTTCCAGAGAGGAAATTCTGAATAGAGAAATCGTATCGGAAGATGATTATATTCAACTGGAAAAATATACCCGTGCGTTGTTCCAGAGAGGAACTGAAATGGCTGCAGATCAGGGATTAATACTCGTTGACACGAAATATGAATTTGGAGAGGCTGATGGTAAAATTCATCTCATTGATGAAATCCATACTCCAGATTCTTCCCGGTATTTTTATATGGAAGGTTACGAGCAGCGTCAGAATAACAATGAACAACAAAAACAACTATCAAAAGAATTTGTCCGTAAATGGCTGATTGATAATGGATTTCATGGTAAAGAGGATCAATTAGTTCCAGAAATGACACCTGAATTTGTAAATTCAATATCAGACAGATATATCGAACTATACGAACAAATTACAGGAGATAAATTCATTAAACACGAGCATTCAAACGCACTAAAAAGGGTTGAGAATAACATAATTGATGCCATAAATAGGTTGACCTAATTATTTTATTGTAAATAGCCATTGTTTAATTAACTTTAGAACTATGAAATTCACAGTCGATAAACACGAAAAATATGTTCTAATCAAGCTGAATGAGAATAAATTAAACAGTTTAATTTCTCCTCAGCTTAAATCTGAACTCATTCTCAGTAACACTGAAGGTCAGCGAAATATCATTCTGGATCTTTCAAATGTTAAATATTCCGACTCTTCCGGTTTGAGCAGCCTGCTCGTTGGACATCGAATTTGTAAAAACTCGGATGGTATTTTTATCCTGACCGGAATCAATGAAAATATTTCCAGATTAATAGCTATTTCCCAGCTTGAGAATATTCTGAATATTGTTGGTTCTGTTGATGAGGGGATTGATCTTATTTTTATGGAGGAGATTGAAAAAGAATTAAAAAGAAACTGAAAAGATACGACCAATATAACTGCTCATGAAATTTGAAGTTACCATTTTGGGCAGTAGTTCTTCAACTCCGATATTCAATCGAAACCCATCAGCCCAGTTATTAAATGTTAATGAGAAGTATATTCTCATTGATTGCGGAGAAGCCACACAAAATCAATTACTGAATTTTGGTCTCAAGGCAAACCGGATTGACCAGATATTTATCAGTCATTTACATGGTGACCATTACTTAGGCCTGGTAGGCCTGTTGTCCTCCCTGCATTTAAATGGACGTACCAAGCCCATGGATATTTTCGGTCCTTGGGAGCTAAAGGAAATCATTGATTTACAATTTAAACATTCCCAGACTACCCTCAGATATCCCATAAACTTCAGGCCAACTGCTGATGATAAGCGATACAGAATATTTGAAAGTTATGATGTTGTAGTAGATAGCTTTCCTTTGGATCATCGGATACCATGTACCGGATTTTTATTTGCTGAAAAGCAAAGACTAAGAAAAATGATCAAATCAAAGATCGACGATTTGTTAATACCATCCGAAATGGTACCGCTGATAAAAAAAGGCCAAAGCTTTACTGACAAAAGAGGTAAAGTACATTCCGCAGAAGAACTAACTATCGAAGCCGATCAGCCTAAAATCTATGCTTATTGCTCTGATACCATTTGCAGCTGGAAATATCTGGATTATATATCCAATGCAGATATGTTATATCATGAAGCAACTTTTATGAATGATATGCTCGCAAGGGCTGAAGAAACATTTCATACCACTGCACTTCAGGCCGGAGAGGTTGCCTTAAAAGCGAATGTGAAAAAACTTCTTGTAGGACATTTCTCAGCACGCTATCGTGAACTGGAACCTTTACTTGAGGAAGCAAAAAGTGTATTTCCTGAAACTTTACTGGCAGTTGAAGGACAAACCTTTCAGATTTAACTATCGATCATTCTTTCTTTCCGCCGAAAACCGAAAAACTAACATAGCGTTTCGGATTTGCTTTCAGGTCAATCATTAATTTATCCAGATTTGCTGCGGCATTGTTCAGATTATTATACATGCGCTCATCATTGATGAGTTGACCTATTGTACCATTTCCTGAATTTATTTTATTTATAACTGTTTGAAGATCAGCAACTGCTTTATTGGCTTCGGTAATCGTTTGGGCGAAATTAGCTTTTGCAGCATCATCTGAGATTTTTTCAAAATTACTAATAATTTTAGTAACGCTTGCGTTGTTATTCTTAAGATTGGCTGAAATGGACTCCAGATTGGTCATAATGCCTGATATTTTTGAACTCTGATTTGTTACCAGTCCATCTACCGTACGTGTGGTTTTCTCTAATGTCTCCAGTGTTCTAGCTATACTTGCAAAACTACGGTCGAAATTTCTTTGAAATTCAGGGTTTAGAGTACTATTTACAGAGGTTAAAACCGAATCCATTCTTGCAATAATCTGTTCTGCCTTTTTTTGTACAGGTTCCACCTGATCCATCAGATCCCTTTTAACATTAGCATTCAGTGTATCTCCATCTGCAGCAAAATCACTACCGTTTCCAAGCTCGAAAACAATTGCTTTTCCTCCAAGCAGATCAGTACTTTCTAATTTAGCTATCGTATTTTTGGGGATAGCATATTCCGGGTCAACTTTAAACTGAACAAGAATTCTCCCGTCAGGCTGAAGAGTCAAATTAGAAACCCGACCAATCTGGTATCCATTCACCAATACCGGCTTTGATACTGTCAAACCATCAACACGAGTGTAAATAGCATAAAATTCATTTTCACGAGAAAATACATCATTGCCTTTCAGGAAGCTATAACCTACAATTAATACGGTTATGGCTACCGCTGCCAAAACTCCTACTTTGGTTTCGTTTGTAATTTTCATTAATCAATTATTGTTTTATCCGGATCAAATCTTACCAGGATATATCCTAATTTTCAGATGACCAATATTTGAATCTAATTGTTTTAAAAATATTGATTATTCAAGCTCAGCCTGCTTTTTATAGGTCTGAATAGCTTTCAATAAGTTTCCAACTATTTCATTTTGCCCCAATTCAGAATTCATATATTCTTCCTCTTCAGGATTTGATACAAACCCAATCTCCGTCAGAACTGCAGGCATACCAGCTTTGGCCAATACAGCCAGACTTTGCTCTTTAACACCTCTGTCAATTCTGCCACTCAGAATATATTCATCCTGCATAAAAGATGCCAACTTTATACTTTGTTCTCTAAAAGCATTTTTCATCAAAGATAATAGAATAATACTTTCAGGATCTTTCGGATCGTAACCTTCATAATTGTCTTTATAATCTTTCTCGAGTAGGATAGACTCATTTTCACGCATGACAACATCCTGTTCATCCAGACGTCCAAATCCTGAAACAAAGGTTTCCACACCTTTTGTAGATGTACTTTGTACTGTCTTATAAATAGGAATACGACGACCACGGCTATCCTTACGATATCCGCTAATCACCTTTTTTATTGGCATGGAGTTACAATGTATGGAAATAAACAAATCTGCTTTATTCCTGTTAGCTATACCAATCCGCTCATATAGCGGAACAAAAACATCAGTAGTTCGCGTATATATAACTTTAACGTCTTTTAAATTCTCTTCAATTGCTTTCCCCAGACGAAGTGCTACCTGAAGGGCAATATCCTTTTCCCTGGAAAAGAGACCTTTAGTTGCACCATCATGGCCGCCATGTCCGGCATCAACAACAATAGTTTTGATCCGATAGGGTGTATCACTAACAGAATTGGCATAAGCAAATTGACATGAGAAAATAAGGACTGTCAGTAAAACGTTAATGAATCTTATCAATGCTATATTTTTGATTAATTTTGAGCACATATTATTATCTATCATTGCAAAAATAGTATTCATCACCGAATTTGAAATTTATTAGATCCATTTTTATATATTTTTTTGCAGCCATAATATTTGCTGTATGCATTAACCGATCAGTATATGCGCAACGAACTGTTCTGCGACCTGATAACGCTTCTCCTGATACAACATTGCCCAAAACGAGCTCAAAAACAGATACTGTAACAAAAAAAATAAAGAATTCAGGCTCTTTAACATCTAAAGTAACTTATAGCGCAGTAGATTCAACCAACTTCGATCTGATTAACAATATAGTCTTTTTGTATGGAAAAGCCCGGGTTAAGTACGAAGATTTTGAGATTGAGGCTGACTATATCCGCCTTGACCAGAAGAATAACAGCATTTTTGCCAAGGGCAGAACCAATCCGCTTAATAAAAGATACATCGGTAAACCTTTAGTGATGCAGGGTGCTGAACCGCCATTAAGTACTGATTCTTTATTTTTTAATTATAAATCAAAAAAAGGAAAGTCATACGGAGTTTTTACAGATGTTGAAGGTGGATTTCTTCAGGCACAGCAGTTTAAAAAGAATCAGTATGATGAAGGCTTCTTCAGGAGGGGTATTTACAGTACCTGTAATTTACCACACCCACATTTTGGAATTCATATAAGCAGAGGGATTGCAACCGATAAACAAATCATAACCGGTCCGGCTTATCTGGTGATAGAAGATATTCCTTTACCTCTTGGTGTCCCATTTGGCTTTTTTCCAAAGCCAAATAAAAGATCCGGAGGTTTACTCTTTCCAACCTTTGGAGAAGATACCAGAGGCTTTTTTATGCGGGATCTGGGCTATTACCTTGGCTTAAACGATTATTGGGATCTTTCAACAAGAGGAACTCTATATTCAAAGGGATCCTATGAATTGGGAACAGCAGCACGATACCGAAAAAATTACAAATATGACGGGGGATTAAATTTCAGGTTTGCATCCACAAAAAATGGGGTTGAAGGAACTCCATCATATAAAACACCAAATAAGGATTTTAATTTAACCTGGAGCCATTCCCAAAGCCCGCTGGCTAATCCCGGAACTACTTTCAGTGCATCAGTTAATGCCGGAACAGGATCTTATTTCCAGAATACCGGTGCAGCTGGCACCTATAACCCTACCGAAATTGCAAGAAATACCCTTTCATCCAGTATCAGTTACGGTAAAGTGTTCGCAAATGGTCTGTTCAACTTCTCTTCTAGTCTTTCACATTCACAGGATATTCAACAGCAGACTGTCTTTCTCGATCTTCCCCGCTTTAGCTTAAATATGACCACTTTGAATCCATTTGATTCAAAAGACAGGGCAGGGGAGCAAAAATGGTATCAGAGGCTAAGTGTTGGGTATAGCATGCAGGGAAGTAATTCAATTAATACCAAAGAATACGAGTTGTTTAAAAAGGAATCTTTAAAAGATTTCAGAAATGGTATTCAACATGATATTCCAATTAGCTTATCTCTGAACATCCTTAAAAATTACTTCCAGTTTAATTCTGGAATACAGTACAGTGAGAAATGGTATTTGCAAACGATAAGGAAAAGACTTGACCCGGTTGCCTCTGGATTTGCACCGGTAACGGACACACTTCAGGGCTTCAGCAGAGTGTACGATTATAATTTAAATACCGGTCTAGCTACTAAGCTTTATGGTAAATTCAATTTTAAAAAAGGAAATTTAATGGCACTGAGGCATGTTATGACACCTTCAGTCAATTTTAATTACCGTCCGGATTTCGGTTCTGACCGTTATGGTTATTTCCGGAATCTCCAGGGAGATACTTCAGCCATTAAAACCAGATATTCAATTTATGACAATGCAGTTTTTGGTTCCCCTTCGGCAGGCAGGGTCGCCGGAATCGGATTTAGTTTAGATAATAATATTGAAGCAAAGGTCAAATCTACCGCAGACTCGTCCAAGAATTCTGTCAATATCCCGATCTTACAAAGCTTAACTTTTTCGGGCAATTATAATTTTGCTGCCGAAAATTTCAAACTATCAACCATCGGCTTTTCCGGAAGGACAGCCTTCTTTAAAGAGAAGATTGGGATCAATTTCTATGGAACACTTGACCCGTATTCCATTGATAAGAATGGTTACAGAATCGATGAGTTTGCACTCAAATCAGGCAAACTGGCCAGATTAACCAATTTTGGATTGTCAACTGATTTTAGTTTTAACTCGAATGCTGCAAAAAACAGAAATGAAAACCTGAATCAGATCGATAAGGCAAAACAAAATCTGTCTTCCAGACAACAGGAAGAGTTAAACGCAATAAGTAGAGATCCAAATGCTTTTGTTGATTTTAACATTCCGTGGAATGTCAGTGCAGCCTATAGCTTTAATTATTCTGTTAATGGGCTCCAATCAAGCATATCAAATACACTTAATGTCTTCGGCGATTTTAATGTGACACCAAAATGGAAAGTACAATATACTTCCGGATATGATTTTCAGGCTAATAAACTTAGTTTAACCCAGTTTTCTATTTATCGTGACCTCCATTGCTGGGATCTTTCATTCAGGTGGTCACCAATTGGAACCTACAAATTCTATAGCGTTGATTTGAGAGTTAAAGCCTCCATCCTTCAGGATCTTAAACTCAGCAAACGCCGCGATGCCTATAACAACTTTTAAGATGAGAGCAGAAATTATAACCATTGGAGACGAAATTCTGATTGGTCAGATAGTCGATACAAACTCTGCCTGGATGGCTCAAAAACTCAATCTGGCCGGTATAAGGGTAAAACAGATTTCATCTGTTTCTGATGATCGTCAACATATTCTGGATGCTTTAAATGAGGCTAAAGATAGGGCAGACCTTATTCTGATCACCGGTGGACTTGGACCTACAAAGGATGATATCACCAAAAATACTCTGGCAGAGTACTTCAAAACCGGATTCCGTTTGGATCATGATGCCTTAGAAAACGTAAAGCGAATCTTTTCAAAATATAAAGCTCCTTTGCTTGAGAGTAATATTAAGCAGGCAGAAGTCCTCGAAAACTGTATCACCCTGCTTAATTTAAATGGAACAGCTCCCGGAATGTGGATTGCCCATGAGGATAAAATATATGTTTCTATGCCGGGGGTTCCATTTGAGATGATGTATATGATGGAGGAACAGGTAATTCCAAGAATCAAAAAGGCTTTCAATTTACCCGTAATTCTTCATTATACGATTCTAACCGCTGGAATAGGTGAATCCATCCTTGCTGAAAAGATCGGATCAGTAGAGGACTCACTTCCTGAACATATTAAATTGGCTTACCTGCCCAAACTGGGTACGGTCAGAATCCGATTAAGTGGAAGCGGAAAGGATGAAAATCTATTAAGTTCAGAAATTAATAGCTATGCCAAAAAGATTATTGATCTGGTATCAGAATTTGTAATGGCAGAAAATGATACTCCAATTGAAAAAGTAATTCTGGATTTTATGGTGTCCCAAAATCTGACATTATCAATTGCAGAAAGCTGTACCGGCGGGTATATTTCCCATCAGCTCACTCAACATCCGGGCTGCAGTAAAGTTTTTCTGGGCGGAGCCGTAACCTATTCTAATGCTCTAAAAATGAAAATATTAGGAGTTTTCGAAGAAACACTTAAGAATTTCGGAGCTGTTAGTGAGGAAACTGTAAAGGAAATGGCAGAAGGGGCGCGTTTAGCCTTTCATTCAGATTATTCAATCGCTGTAAGCGGTATTGCAGGTCCGGATGGAGGAACTGAAGATAAACCTGTTGGAACAATCTGGATTGCTGTAACAGGTAAAACGAAGACCCTGACCAGAAGATATAATTTTGGTAATAAAAGAACCCAGAATATTGAAAGGTCATCAACCACAGCCCTTATATTGCTTTATAAATTAATGAAAGAGGAACAGGTTTATTGAAAAAGTTTAATTTTGCATACAAATAACCAATACCCCAAAAAACTCTAATATGGCTTTATACGAATTAGTACTTCCTAAAATGGGGGAGAGTGTTGCCGAAGCTACAATCATTAAATGGGTTAAACAGCCTGGCGACAAAATAGATATTGATGAATCTGTATTGGAAATTGCAACTGATAAGGTCGATTCAGAAGTACCATCTCCGGTAGCTGGAAAACTTGTTAAAATATTTTTTAAAGAAGATGAAATAGTTCAGGTTGGTGCGGTAATCGCAACAATTGAAACTGACGCTCCTGAAATACAGGCAGAAAACCCTCCGATTGAGCAGGTTCCTACTCCAATATTACCGGTTGAGGTGGAAGAGCATGTTCAAAAAGATGGAATTCCGGATCTGTCGGTTGAGAGTCAAAATGAAACCGTAAAACCAGTTGATTTTAGTAATTCAAGCCGCTTTTATTCTCCCTTAGTAAAAAGTATGGCAGCTGAAGAGGGTATCAGTACTGCCGATTTAGATAAAATCATTGGAACAGGTTCTGAAGGCAGGGTCACCAAGAAAGATATTCTCGATTTTATAAATTCGGGCAAAAGTCCACAAACTGTAACAGCAAGTAAAGAATCACCTTTATCCGCTTCCATATCAGAACAATTGCAGGAGCGAAAAACTCCTTCAGCCTCTGTTTCAGGCGGAGATGAGATCATAGAAATGGATCGTATGCGCAAGCTTATTGCTGATCATATGGTTATGAGTACACAAACTTCTGCCCATGTTACCTCATTTGTTGAGGCCGATGTTACAAATCTTGTACAATGGCGCGACCGCATTAAAAATTCATTTGAGAAACGTGAGGGAGAGAAGATCACCTTTACACCTATTTTCATTGAAGCCATTGCGAAAGCCATAAAAGATCTTCCCTTGATTAATATTTCTGTAAATGGAACCCAGATTATCAAAAAACGTGATATCAATATTGGAATGGCCGCGGCACTTCCAAGTGGAAATCTGATTGTACCGGTTATAAAAAATGCAGATCAGCTTAATCTTTACGGATTAACTAAAGCAGTAAATGATCTGGCTGCCCGGTCCCGTCTTTCCAAATTAAAACCGGATGAAACACAGGGAGGAACATTCACTATGACTAATCTGGGGACATTTGGCAATATTATGGGTACCCCCATTATTAATCAGCCACAGGTTGCTATTTTGGCAGTGGGTGCAATAAAAAAGAAACCTGCTGTAATAGAAACTGAATTTGGAGATGTGATTGCTATCAGACATATGATGTTTTTATCACTTTCATACGATCATCGGGTCGTAGATGGTTCACTTGGAGGTTCATTCGTTCGAAGAGTTGCCGATTACCTTGAATCATGGGATGTAAATCGTGAATTATAAGCAGCTCGTATTCAGTTGATTTAATTCAGAAGATTATATATTGCTTTATGAAAAAGAAAATTATCTGTTTACTGGCATTTGTAATAATAATAACAAATGGAATTCCTGCATTTTCGCAGCAAAATCAACCATTTAAGGCACAAATTGAAGCTTTTTTAAAGCAGGATAGTTTGAATTTTCCTCCCGAAAATGCAATACTATTAGTTGGAAGTTCATCTTTTACTAACTGGAAAGATGTGCAGGATTATTTCCCTGAGTACAAAATTATAAACCGGGGTTTTGGCGGATCCAGTCTGCCTGATGTTATTCGTTACGCTCCAAAAATCATTTATCCTTACAAACCAGCTCAGATATTGATTTATTGTGGTGAAAATGACTTCCCGTCCGGAACAAATACTACTGCAGATACTATTTTTAATCGTTTTACCCGTTTACATGGAATGATCAGATCAGCACTTCCCAAAACCGAGATTATCTATATCTCAATGAAGCCCAGTGTGTCAAGACTTAAATACTTGACTGAAATGCAACGCGCGAATGAAATGATCAGAAAATTTCAAAAGAAACATCCTAAATCAGGATTCATAGATGTCTACTCAAAAATGATTTTAGCCGATGGAACCCCAATGCCGGATATTTTCCTCAAAGATCAGCTTCATATGAATAAGAATGGATATCTGATCTGGCAAAAGGCTATAAAACCATATCTTAAGAAATAAATAAGACCCTTCATATTTTGAAGGGTCTTTTCATAGTATAGAATAAAAATCAGTTAAGCTTTTTCAAGCTTTAACCGCTTCAACTCTTCAAATTTTTCAGTTAATGCACCTGCCTGAGCAATAAAGGCACCGTCACTGAGAATCTCCTGTTTTTTTGCGATCAATTCACTGATCTTAACTCCTCCGAGCACATAATTAAGGTCTATGCTTTTATGTTGTTCGGCAATAAACTCAAAATGAATATTATTGATAAGATTCTCATGGTTATATCGGATGTAAACCGGTATAATATGGTTGTTCTGAAGCTTAAGTTTCTTATCATGATGATATTTCTTATACTCATAACGGTAATCATAACGCAAAGCCGCAACGTCTGATAAAACCGCAGATCCTGTTGGATGGCCTCCCGCACCTTTACCATAAAACAACTGCTGGTCTGCAAATGCAGCCTTTACAGATACTGCATTGTATTCATTCTCAACATTATATAGGAAATCACTTTTAGGAACAAGTTTTGGTATTACATATAGCGCAAGTTCCTTATCGTCAAGTTTCTTGGCCGTTGGCACGAGTTTGATCTTAAGCTGATGCTCCTGAGCGAAATGAAGATCTGCAGCCGAAAAATTCTGAATTCCAATATTTAACACCTGCTCAGGTTTTACAAAAAGTCCGTAAGCATGAGCTGCAGCAATAACAAGCTTGTATTTGGGATCATAACCTCCAACATCAAGTATCGGATCCTTTTCTGCAAAACCAAGTTCCTGAGCTTGTTTCAGAGCCTCTGCATATTCCAGTCCCTCATTGGCAATTTTCGAAAGGATAAAATTCGAAGATCCGTTAAAGATACCGCTAATGGAGTGAAGTAATTCATTATCATAATATTCTTCAAGATTCCTTATAATTGGAATACTTCCGCATACAGCACCCTCATATAATAAGGAGGTATTGTATTTTTCCTGCAGATTAACCAACTCATCCAAATGCTCTGCAATCATTTTCTTATTTGCAGAAACTACATTTTTTCCACCTTTTAATGCCCTGGTAACAATCTCATATGCTGCGTCAGCATCATTGATTAATTCTATTACCGTATTAATTTCCGGGTCATTTAGTATATCATCAGGATTGGTCGTAAATAAATGCTCTGGCAGAATTCGTTCTTTTTCCGGATTTTTTATTGCGATTTTTTTAATCTCAATATTGAGATCCTTGGTGCTGATTATATCATGTAATCCCTGGCCAACAACGCCAAAGCCAAATAATCCGATAGTCAATCTTTTACTCATTTTTAATTATGCTATTTTATGCAGACTTACAACACTCTGATCTGAATCTGCGGCTCTGAAAAAATTTCCAATTTCCTGGGTTAAAATTTCGGTTTCCACTAAAAAACCATCATGACCGTAAAACGAATTTAATTCTGTAAAACGGGCATTGGGAATATGATTTGCAAGAAACTGTTGTTCTTCTATCGGGAAGAGAACATCATTTTTAATCCCGATAACTAATGTTTTTGCCTGAATTAGCTTTAATGCATCTTCCACAGAATTTCTTTTGCGACCAACATGATGACTATCCATTGCCTTAGTAAGATACCAGTAACTGTAAGCGTTGAAACGGTTTACCAGTTTTTCTCCCTGATAGTTCTGATAAGAAGATGCTTTAAAATCATTGATTTTATCCGGGTTCACTTCCATCTGAGTTGTTGCATAGGTCCCGTAAGTACGGTACGACAATAAAGCAAAACTGCGTGCCACTTTCAACCCCTTTTTACCTCCATCAGGAGAAGGTGTATAAAAGGTGCGGTCGGCAGTAATAGCCAGTCGCTGGCTTTCATTAAAAGCAATTCCCCAGGCTGAATGTTGAGCATTTGTGGCTATTAATACCTGTTTCTTTATTCTTTGTGGCTCTAAAATCGCCCATTCCATGGCCTGCTGGCCACCCAGTGAACCGCCGATTAATAATCCAATCTGAGGCAAGCCAAGATGATCTGCCAAAAGCTTATGTGCTGCAGCCAGATCACGCACGGTAAAATCAGGGAAGGAAAGAAAATAGGGGAGTCCGGTGGAACTATTCACGCTTAAGGGGCTTGTACTCCCATAATGTGACCCAATTACATTTGCACAAACTATAAAATGCTCTTTAGGATTAAACAGGCAATTATCTCCAAAAAGGCCCTTCCACCAGTCAAAAACGTCAGAATTTGCAGTCAGAGCATGACAAACCCAAATCACATTATCCTTTTTAGCATTTAAAGTACCATAAGTGTGATAAGCGATCTCAAGATCCTTTAACTTTTGGCCACTTTCGAGCAGTAAAGGTTTTTTGTGTTTATAAATAGCTTCTGTATTCATAGTATTATGACCTCCCCAGAACAGATCGGGGAGGTCTTTTATTCTTAATTAATAACCTGTTTATTACTTTATAGCTGCAAAAGCCTGTTCCAGATCAGCTTTGATATCATCAATATGCTCAATACCTACTGAAACCCTTAAAGATGAAGGTTTAACTCCTGCTGCCAATTGTTCTGCATCACTTAATTGCTGGTGGGTGGTAGCACTTGGCTGGATAATCAGGGTTTTTGTATCACCAACATTGGCCAAATGACTGATCAGCTTCAGATTATCGACGAATTTAATTGCAGCTTCTTTTCCGCCCTTAACTTCAAATGAAAGTACCGCACCAAAGCCATTCTTAAGATATTTTTTAGCTCGATCATGGGTTGCACTGCTTGCTAATCCAGGATACTCAACTTTATCAACCTGAGGATGGCTTTCAAGCCATTTAGCCAGTTCAAGAGCATTATCCACATGTCGCTGAACGCGAAGTGATAATGTTTCCAAACCCTGAATAAGCAGGAATGAGTTAAACGGTGACTGTGCTGGTCCAAAATCACGCAATCCTTCTACTCTGGCCCGTATAATGAACTGTATGTTCCCAAAAGGACCACCAATTCCAAATACACTATTAAATACTAAACCATGGTAACCTTCAGATGGTTCAGTGAATTGCGGGAATTTACCATTGCCCCAGTTATAATTTCCACCGTCAACAATTACTCCACCAATACTGGTTCCATGTCCGCCAATCCATTTAGTCGCTGATTGAACAACCACATTGGCTCCATGCTCCAAAGGACGGAACAAATATCCGGCAGCACCGAACGTATTATCTACAATTAAAGGAAGATCATGTTTTTTAGCGATCTCTGCGATTTTTTCAAAATCAGGAATGCTGAAACTTGGATTTCCGATTGTTTCAAGATAGATAGCTTTGGTTTTGTCATTGATTAAAGAATCAATGCTTTGCGGATCGTCACCGTTGGCAAAGCGCGCTTCAATGCCCAATCGTTTAAATGCAACTTTAAATTGATTGTATGAACCTCCATAAAGGAATGAAGACGTTACAAAATTATCACCCGCCTGCAAAATATTATTTAATGCAATGAACTGAGCGGCCTGTCCGGAAGAAACAGCAAGTGCTGCTACGCCTCCCTCAAGTGCAGCTACACGCTTTTCGAACACATCAGTGGTTGGATTCATCAAACGGGTATAAATATTTCCGAATTCTTTCAGTGCAAACAGGTTTGCACCATGCTCTGAACTGTTAAAAACGTAGGAAGTAGTTTGATAAATTGGAACAGCACGTGAACCTGTTGTCGGATCAACTTCCTGTCCTGCATGAATTTGTAAAGTTTCGAATTTTAAATTTTGAGCTGACATAATGTTTGAATATTAGTTTTAATGAGTAATTAAAATGTTAGTGAAGAAATATCAAAATGAGTGGGATTGTTATTATCCTATCAAAAGGTATTAACCTTAAATAATAAGACCTAACAATATTTATTAAAATTCATACACATACAACAATATGCTGGAGATGTAGAATAATAAGAACTTTGGGATAGGAATAGAGATTCCAAATTAGGAAATACAGTAGCTGTAGATTGGTCTTTTTTCATTTTCAATATAAATTTATTTTTCCCTTTCGGGACAGGAATTGGCACCTTCCCCGAAACCGATCGGGGGGTTGTCAGTGGGTCATTGAGCCTGATCTCTCGCCACTTCTGTATAAATCAATAAAGTAAATTTATTGAAGACAGATTGGTATTGCTACCAAATATTGTTTCAAATATAGGAGTATGAATATATTAAAACCAAATTAAATTTTTATTGAATTTTTAATCAATTGATTTTCAATTAATTAAAATTAATTTTTATTCTAATGCCTGCTTCAAATCTTGTATCAGATCCTCCAGGTTCTCCAGCCCAACAGAAATTCGAATAAGATTTTGTGGAGTATTTGTATCCGGCCCTTCAATAGATGCCCTATGTTCTATCAGACTTTCAACCCCGCCAAGACTTGTCGCCTGGGTAAAAATCTTTACTGAATTTACAACTTTCCGGGCTTCATCGGCTCCTCCTTTTACCAGAAATGATAACATCCCGCCAAAATCACTCATCTGACCCTTTGCAATTTCATGACCAGGATGTTCTTTTAAACCTGGATAGAAAACTTTTTCAACCTGACTATGGAGATCTAAAAATTCAGCAACCTTTGCTGCATTGAATGCATGGCCCCGCATACGATAAGGAAGTGTCTTTATCCCTCTGACGGTTAAATAACAATCAAAAGGAGAGGGTACTGCACCCGATAATACCTGCACATTCTTGATTTTCTTCCATAGATCATCGTTTTTTCTGCATACAAGTACACCACCAATGACATCACTATGCCCTCCAAAATATTTAGTAGAAGAATGCATGACCAAATCACAGCCTAATTCAAGTGGTCTTTGAAACACCGGTGTACTGAAAGTACTATCGCAGGCAACCAGAATCCCTTTAGATCTGGCAAGTTCACTGATCGCTTTAAGATCGCTAATCTTTAAGAGCGGGTTTGAAGGAGTTTCAACCCAAACCAGTCGGGTGTTTTGTTTGATAGCATTCCTGATTGCTTCTATATTAGCCAGATCAACAAAACTTACTTCGATTATTCCTTCGAAAACTTGTAATAATTGATTCCGTAGACCATGGTACATATCATCAGGAGCAATTATATGAGATCCTGCACCTAAAGCCTGAAAAACTGCAGCTCCTGCAGCATTTCCTGACGAGAAAGCCGCAGCATCCTCAGCCCCTTCAAGTTTAGCGACCACATTCTCCAGCGATTTCCTGTTGGGATTATCTATCCTGGAATATATGAATCCGCCAGGATATCCGCCATCTTCACCCCGTTCAAAAGTAGAAGATAGGGTAATAGGCTGAATTGCAGCCCCTGTATTTCCATCTATTTTATTGCCGGCATGGATTGCTATAGTCTCAAGTTTCATTTTATTTCAATGTTGGAATCGGTTACTCAAATTTTGGTCAAGTTAATTAAAGAATAAAAATTGGACTCAATTTTTCACATTTAATTACAAAGGCGTGTATTTAATTGTCCTGTAAGCATAAGTGAGATTTATTTCAAATGCTTTTACCTGCAAATGATAATGAATCTATACAATTCCGTATTTTTGTGCAAAGAAAATAATGAACACCGAATTAAACCTAGACCTGCTCTTACTGGACAAAAACCTTTCTTCTGAATTAAGATCAATTGCAGAAAAAGTTAAGCTAAATCAACGGATTTCCTTTGATGAAGGGATTACTCTTTATGAAAAGGGAGAATTAGGTTATTTGGGTATTCTTGCCAATTATATTCGTGAAAAACGTCATGGTGATAAAACTTATTTTAACCGCAATTTCCATATAGAGCCTACAAACCTTTGTGTCTACGACTGTAAATTTTGTTCCTATTCTGTTCTGATTAAGGAAAGATCACAAGGTTGGGAATATACGATGGAAGAGATGATGGAGATTGTCAGAAAATATGATTCTGAACCGGTCACAGAAGTTCACCTTGTTGGCGGAGTATTACCTCAATATGATCTCAAATTTTATTCTGAGCTCTTTTCTGCTATACATAAGCATCGTCCAGAGCTTCATGTCAAAGCTTTAACCCCGGTTGAATACCATTATATCTTTAAAAAAGCAAAGATTGATTATGCTACCGGAATGAAATTAATGAAAGAAGCCGGTTTGGATTCCATCCCGGGTGGAGGTGCAGAAATATTCCATCCTGAGATCAGGGAACAGATTGCTAAAGATAAATGTACTGGAGAACAATGGTTACAAATCCATGAAGAGTGGCATAAATTAGGGATGCGCTCCAATGCAACCATGCTTTACGGACATATTGAAGAGTTTAAACACCGCATTGACCACTTAGAGCAGCTACGCTCTTTGCAAGACAAAACAGGTGGTTTCCAAACCTTCATTCCATTAAAATTCAGAAATCAGGATAATCAAATGTCTCATGTTCCTGAGGTTTCAGTTATTGAGGACCTTAGAAATTATGCAATTTCACGGATATACCTTGATAATTTCGATCATATTAAAGCCTACTGGGCAATGATCAGTCGCAGTACTGCTCAACTTTCCTTAAATTTTGGTGTGGATGATATTGACGGAACGCTGGATGATACCACAAAGATTTATTCAATGGCAGGCGCTGAAGAGCAAAATCCGGCAATGAGTACCAAAGAATTAGTTGAACTGATCAAACAGATTGGCAGACATCCAATTGAGCGTGATACCCTTTATAACGTGATTACTGATTATAAGGATTACCAGTTCCCGGAAGATGAAAAACCAAAATTTTATAAGTTACCCGTTCTGAATTGAAGAAAACAATTTACATTATCCGTCATGGTGAAACAGATCTGAACAGGCTGGGAATAGTTCAGGGCAGAGGGATGGACACCAGTTTGAATGAAAAAGGACTGGAGCAGGCAGAAGCCTTTTATCAGGCTTATAAGCATATCCCATTCGATAAAATCTATACCTCGAGCTTAAAAAGAACCCACCAAACCGTTCAGAGATTTATAGATTCCAATATCCCATGGGTACAATATCCGGGACTTGATGAACTGGGATGGGGGATACACGAGGGGCAGGAAAGTACTGAAGAATTAATAAATCACTTTCATACCCTGGTAACCAAATGGAGAGCCGGTGAACTTCATCATAAATTTGAAAATGGTGAAAGTCCGCTAGAGGTAAAGGAAAGACAATTAATTGTCCTGGAACATTTAATCGAAGAAAATAAAGACCAGAATATATTGATTTGTATGCATGGACGCGCCATGCGATTATTTCTTTGCCTCCTAACAAATCGCCCGCTGGCAGAAATGGATGAATTTCCTCATACCAATACCACCCTCTATAAATTGGGATATGATGGAAAGGAATTTCATATTCTGGAATTTAATAATACAAACCACTTAAATACGCCAAATTAGTTTTGACTAAAATAAAAGTTTCAGCTGTTAGCTATACAAACTCGAAGCCATTTGTCTACGGAATCGTGCACTCAGGCATATTGAATCAAATAGATTTAAGCTTAGACATCCCTTCAGTATGCGCAAATAAATTAATTGATAATCAAGTAGATATAGGACTTGTTCCTGTTGCAGCCTTACTCCATATCAAAGATTACCAGATCATTTCAAATTACTGTATTGGAGCCCGGGGCAAGGTTGATTCAGTCTTTATTTTCAGCAATAAACCTATTCAGGAAATTAAAACTCTACAGCTTGATGCCCAATCCAGAACTTCAAATAACCTATCAAAAGTATTACTGAAATATCATTGGAAAATAAATCCCGAACTGGTTAATAGTGATTTGGCTGATGCATTTGTACAGATTGGTGACCGGACTTTCGCTAACAGGGATCATTATCCATATCAGTATGATTTAGCTGCTGAATGGTTCAATTTCACAGGCTTACCTTTTGTTTTTGCAGTATGGGCGTCAAATAAACCTATTCAGGAGGATTTTAAAATTGCTTTTAACGATGCCCTGAAGTATGGTCTTGATCACCGTAAAGAAGTAATTGCAGGTCTGCCCAAAATTGAGAATCTGGATCTGGAAGATTACCTGACAAGGAAGGTCGACTTTAATCTGGATGAACAAAAACTCATCGCCTTAGAGAAGTTTCTAGGATTAATCAGGACATTATAACCTGCTCAAAACGAGTTCGATAGCCTGGTTTATGATTTTTCCGGGATTTGAGGCGAATCTGAACTTTAACCTGCTTGCCAGTATTGCATTTACAGATAATGCTTTATGTCCAAGGACCCTGGATAATGCATAAATACCCGCTGTCTCCATCTCAAGATTCGTAATCCTGTGTTTCCCGGTAGAGAATAATCTGATATCATCAATTAAACCAGGTAAAGAAGCTTTGGCACGTACCTGTCTGCCCTGTGGGGCATAAAACCCAGGAGCAGTAACCGTTATCCCACGCTCCAGACCTATGCCAATAGTCTCTATTAATTGAGTATCTGCGGCCGTAATGTATGGTGAAATACCTTTAAAATGATAAAAATGTGACTTAATGTCATCCAGAATATTATGCTCATCTTCTGAAGGCTGATGCTGGTAGTATTGCATTAATGAATCTAAGCCTATTCCATATTCAGAAACCATGATACTGCCAATTGGAATATCTTCCTGAACCGCACCTGATGTACCTATACGAATGATATTTAAGCTTTTAAGATTTGGCTTAACTGTTCTTGTGCTGAAATCAATGTTAACCAGAGCATCAAGCTCATTGAACACAATATCAATATTATCTGTACCAATCCCGGTTGATAAAACGCTAATTCTACGGGAACCCAAATAACCGGTATGGCTGATAAATTCCCGCTTGCCCTTCTTTATTTCAATTCGATCAAAATGCTTGCTAACCTCAGAAACGCGATCAGGATCCCCGACAGTTATAACTGTATCAGCAATATCTTCGGGCAATAAATTTAGGTGATATATGCTTCCATCCGGATTGATTATCAGATCGGCCTCTGAAATTTTGTTCTTCATGATATTTTATTTATCGATTATAAGCCATAAATAATAGCTCATTAGAAATCATCAACTATGCAAACGTTTTATATTTATTTTAAGTGTAGCTTCAACTGCCTGCTATTTCCACTTCAAGCCCTCAACTTTTTCAAGCTTTCCAAGCACTTTATTTACCTGTGAATTTCTGATCTCCAAAGAAAATGAACAGGTCAAATCAAAACTTTGGTGGCTTATTTTAAGATCTTCTTCCTTTACAATCTTCATCACTTCATTCATTTTTGAATGTCCGAACTCTATACTGAACACTGAATTTACGGTTTTCTCTACGATTTTAGCATTTTTAACTGCCTCTGCTGTTGCTGATTTGTAGGCATTAATCAGTCCGGGTACCCCAAGTAATGTTCCGCCAAAATACCTGACTACTACCGCCAGAATATTGGTTAATTCATTGGATAGTAATGTGTTAAGAATTGGCCTTCCTGCAGTTCCGGATGGTTCACCATCATCATTTAAGCGAAACATGGTTCTGTCGGGGCTTAAACGTAATGCCCAGCAATGATGCCTGGCTTTAGGATGCTCTGCTTTTAAGGCAATAATAATATCCTTTACATCAGTTTCAGAGCTTAGCGGGTAGAGATATGCAATAAATTTACTGCCCTTATCACGGTAAACACCTTCTGAGGGTTCCTGAATGGTTTTATAAGTATCGTCAAATAGCATTATGGTGCCAGACTAAGTATCAAAATAGAGATTAGTGCCAGAACAATTCCTGCATAATTTATCCGGCTTAATTTTTCTCTGAAGATCAGAACACCTACTGCTGACCCCAGGAGAATTACACCGATATTCATCGAAGAAAACACTACGGAAGGTTGATTGTATAAAGTCTGATGAGCTTTCAGATAAAATACAATATTTCCAAAATTGGCAATTCCCAAAATCCAGCCACAAATTAAATTGATCATGGTCAATTTTAAACCATTTACCAGAATCTGATACAAAAGATATAAAATGGAAATAATGAATGCCAGAATAAAAACCACAAGCAGGGAGGAAGTGAACGGGATATTTTCAGTTTTTGCAATCTGTTTAAATAGTATGTCGATAATTCCCATACCAATAAACACAATCACGGGGTAAATCCAGTAGGAATTTGACGATTCAGTTTGCTTTTTCCATGGAACTGAAAAAACTATGGCATTAAAGGCAATTGCGATACCTAAAATTTTTACGATAGAATAAGTTTCACCAAATAGCAGAAATGCTGCCATAACAGGAATGAAAAGTGATAATCGCTGGGCTATATCGGTTTTTACAATCCCGGTATACCTTACAGATAAGGCTAATACTAAAAATAATGAAGGCAATAATAAACCCAGTGCAATGTACACAGGATATATAGTTTCGGTAAATTCTGGAATTTCCGGAGTAAAAATTAGCCAGGTAAGTAAACCTGCTATGGAATAATTCCATGCAATAGCCTGTCTGGTATCTATTTCGTATCGTTTGGCCAGTTTCAATAAGACTGATACAAATACACTGCAGCAAACACTCAGCAAGATATAAATCATATTATTCCTTATTAAACCAAATGTTCAGTACATCCGGACCTACTGTTTGCGTTTCACCAGTATTTCCTGGGAGTTTTGGGGCTGGAATACCAGAATTCCAGTTTATCGGACTGGTAAAGACACGTGCCTCATCCCATAAACCAGCATTAATGAACAGGTTTAGTGTTTCAGCACCACCCTCAACAATTAAAGATTGAATATCCATCAGAAATAACTGATAGGCTATTAATTGAGGGAGTAAATTATCAAAATCTTCCAGTTCCAGATATTTAATTCTGTCTACCAGATCCGTTTTCTGCTCATTAAAAATGATGGTATCCTGACACTGATCAAAAACATTCAGGTCCCGCGGCAATTCCAGTCGCCTGTCAATTACAATTCGAATTGGATCCCTTCCCGGCCATTCACGGCTATTCAGTCGCGGATTATCAGCTAAGGCTGTATTCTTTCCAACTAATACTGCATCTTCTTCTGTCCTCCAGCGATGAACTAATTGCTTTGAATTTTGTGAACTTATCCATTTCTGTGACCTATCTGAAGGTGCAAAAAAACCATCAGCAGTTTGTGCCCATTTTAGAATAATATAAGGTCTTTGTTTTTGTATCCGGGTAAAGAATCGTTTGTTGAGATCGATACATTCAGCGGTCAAAATATTTTCCAGAACTTCGACCCCGGCATTTCTGAGTTTTTCAATTCCATTCCCATTGATCTTATCGAAAGGATCCCGACAGCCTATTACGGCTATTGGAATTTCGTTTGAGATTATGAGGTCTGCACATGGAGGAGTCTTCCCAAAATGAGAACATGGCTCGAGATTAACATAGATGGTGGCTCGTTTTAAAAGCTCTTTAGCATTATCATACCTTTCAAAAACCTGGTTAATGGCATTTACCTCAGCATGTGCCTGACCATAAACCCGGTGATATCCTTCTCCGATAATTTTATCATCACAAACAATTACAGAACCCACCATAGGGTTAGGACTAACAGAACCAGCTCCCAGGCGGGCAAGATCCATACAACGCCGGAGGTAGTTTTGATGGTAGTGCATGATGCAAAAATAGCTATGAATTGCATAAAATCATTCATGGAGAGTTCATTTATATTCAATCGTACAGAAAACCTTCATTCTGTTTATTTTTCAGCTGAATTGGTTTACTTTGCAGCATGACTTTCAGAGAAGCCGAACAGATGTATGCTGACAGCCTAAGCACGGTTTACGACAGGAGGGAAGCCGCCAGTCTGACCTGGCTAAGTATCAGCCATGTATGCCAATTTGAACGTGCAGAATACCTGAATTTAAAAGATACAGAAATACCTCCTGATAATTATCGGTCATTAATAAGAATCCTGGAAGAATTAAAAACCGGAAAACCGATTCAATACGTGATTGGTGAAACTGAATTTTACGGACTAAAATTCATAGTCAATCCCTCAGTATTAATTCCAAGACCTGAGACAGAAGAACTGGTTGAGTGGATACTTTCAGATGTCCGTAAGTCTAAAACATTGATAAACGGACTAAAAATCATTGATATTGGGACCGGTAGTGGCTGCATTCCGATATCCCTGAAAAAAAATCTTCCCGAAGCTCAGCTTTTTGCACTTGATATTTCTCCCGAAGCATTGGGTGTTGCCAAACAAAATGCAGTTTTAAATCAAACCAGCATAGATTTTGTTCAGGGTGATATTCTGAATCTTTTAAACGAACAGTTAAAGAATGAAAAATTCGGGATTATCGTAAGCAATCCTCCTTATGTTACTGATTCCGAAAAACAAGAAATGCATCCTAATGTACTTCAGCACGAACCACATCTGGCATTATTCGTCCCAAACAATGATCCTCTGATTTTTTACAAAGCTATAGCTGATTTTGCAATAAAACATTCAGAAGCAAATGGAATATTATACCTGGAAATCAACGAAAATCTGGGTGAGGAGACAATTCAATTATTAAAGCAAATGGGCTTGAAAAACATTGAATTAAGAAAGGACCTGAGTGGGAAGGACAGAATGATCCGTTGCCAATTATATTAATTAATAATTTATATAAAATAATATAATATACTTATTATAAACAAATTATGATTAAATTTTTTGAAACTTCACTGAATCAGATTTCTGTTCATAGGGTTGGAAATAAGGTTCAGGATGAGTTTTACATTTTGTCGGAACAGCCGTTAAATATTGAGGATGACGTTTTAAAAAGCTTGCTGATAAAGTATTTTTTGCCGCCCTTTGAAAAGACAAATGAGGTTTACAGGTTTACTCATTCCAGCGGGGATCTTAACCTGAATGAATTGTTTCATTTCAGCTCAATGATGTTTTCTGATGAAGCCAGCTTTCATGAGTTGAGCGGGAATATTGCTAAATACCTTTATGAAATCTCTAATCACCCCAAAATTAAAGCAGGGGAGCTTTATATAAGCTATTTTAAAGATTTACAAATGGAAGGTGAACTGCTTGATGCTATAGGCATTTTCAAATCCGAGAGTAAAGAAATTTACCTGAAAGTCAATCCCGGGCAAGGTGGTTTTGAACTTAGCTATGAAGAAGACGCCATCAATATCCAGAAACTGGATAAGGGTTGCCTTATTTTTAATACTGAAAAGGAGGAAGGATACAGGGTGATGCTAATTGATCAGACGAATAGAAACGATACCGCTTACTGGAAGGATGATTTCTTAAAGTTAAAAATCAGAAATGATAGTTTCAACAAGACAAATGCAACCCTAGGTGTTTATAAAAACTTTATTACCAATAAATTAGATGATGAATTTGATATTTCTAAAGCTGATAAGATTGACCTGTTAAACCGATCCATGAAATATTTTAAGGAAAAGGATAGTTTCGATCTGGATGAATTTTCTGAGGAAGTTATCGAAAACCCCAAAGCCATTGAATCATTTAAAAAATTCAGCCGGGAATACAACGAAGAATTTGATGCAGGTATTGATCAGCCATTTGACATTTCAGGGGCTGCAGTAAAGAAACAATCCAGAGTATTTAAAAGCGTATTAAAACTAGACAGGAACTTTCACATTTATATTCATGGCAATAAGGAACTTATAGAAAAAGGGTTTGACGATGATAAATCGATGAGTTACTACAAAGTTTATTTCAAAGAAGAACAATAAAATCAGCTTCTGGGATGAAACTGAATTATTGTATCCCGTAGATAATCGCGGTCTAAATGAGTGTATATCTCGGTTGTGGTAATACTTTCATGGCCCAGCATTTCCTGAACGGCTCTGAGATCTGCTCCACCTTCAATTAAATGAGTTGCAAAGGAGTGCCTGAAGGTATGCGGACTTATACTTTTATTGATACCGGCTTTTTTTGCCAGATCTTTTATAATCAGAAATACCATTACTCTTGAAATGGGATTTCCCCGCATATTTAGAAAAACAAAATCTTCTTTACCCGGTTTCACACTGATGTGAACCCGAACTTCTTCGATAAACAGCCTGAGAAACTTTACAGCCTCCGATCCGATTGGCACTAAACGCTCCTTATCTCCCTTTCCCAAAATCTTAATGAAGTCGATATCCAAAAACAAATTCGAAATCCTAAGGCTTGTGAGCTCAGATACCCTTAATCCACAACCATATAAAATTTCAAGCATGGCCTTGTTGCGCATCCCCTCTGCTTTTGAAAGATCTATGGCTTCTATGAGCTTATTGATTTCCAGAATACTGAGTGTATCTGGTAATTTTCTGCCCGTTTTAGGACTCTCAATTAGTGCAGATGGATCAATTTTAATCTGATTATCCAGAAGAAGGTATTTAAAGAATGCTTTTAACCCCGATAAAACTCTCGCCTGGGTAGGAGGAAGCATTCCTAGTTCATTTACCCAGATTAAAAAAGCCTTCAAATCATTTGCTGAAACTTCGGATACCTCTTTATGAAGAGATTTGGCTTTAAAATACTGAATAAGCATCTCCACATCGTGCAAATATGCCCCGATGGTATTTGCAGATAAGGAACGCTCTAATCTTAAATATGATTTAAAGCCAATAAGTCCTGTTTGCCAATTCAATTTAATTTTTAAGATTGATAATGAAACATCATTTGGTATTCATAATTTTGAACTCATAAATCACAAATAATCGATGAAAATACAGATAATTAACGGACCAAATTTAAATTTACTGGGTGTACGTGAGAAATCAATCTATGGAGACAGCAGTTTTGATACATACTTTGAAGAATTAAAATCCAGGTACAGTTCCATCCAGCTCGATTATTTTCAGAGTAATGTTGAAGGGGAAATCATCAACAAATTACATGAGGTTGGGTTTAGTTATGATGGTATTATATTGAATGGGGGAGGCTATACACATACTTCTGTGGCTATTTCTGATGCAATTGCTGCAATAAAAACCCCTGTAGTAGAGGTACATATCTCCAATATTTATTCCCGTGAAGAATACCGGCATATCTCACTTACAGGAAAAAACTGCAAAGGGGTTTTGACTGGATTTGGTCTGCCCGGGTATAAAATGGCTTTAGATAGTTTTCTTTAAGCTGCTGAATAATTTTCTCTTTCGAATAAAGTATTGCCAGACAATACTTCCCCTGTAAAGTCCGGAGGAGTTAAAATTTGAAACATCTATATCCCTTGACTTTTTAATATTTCTGAAAAGCCGGCCAAAGAAAGAAAAGTGAGCTTTGCTTATTGCCAGTGCATTTCCCGGCTTTCCAGCAAATAAAAATTTAATTAATGCAATTAAATCAAGCCATAAACGGATAAAAATTACCAGAGATGCTCTGCCCGAAGAGAGATTTTTTTGAATTAAAACGAGATTATTTCTAAAATTCAGATAGGTCTTGAAGGGGCTTTCTGCATTCAGTGTTCCTCCTCCAACATGATATACTTTTGATTTCGGACAATATACAATCCTATAACCTCTATTCTTTAGTCTCCAGCAAAGATCAATCTCTTCCATGTGGGCAAAGAAATCAGGGTCAAGGCCCCCAATTTCAATCCAGTGTTTCCGCTTTATAAACAAAGCTGCACCGGATGCCCAGAAAATTTCGGACTGATCATCATACTGTCCATGGTCAGCTTCAAGTGTATCGAATATTCTTCCCCTGCAGAAAGGATAGCCCAAAGAATCAAGATAGCCTCCGGCAGCTCCGGCATATTCAAAATGGTCTCTTTGGGAATAGGAGAGAATCTTTGGTTGCGCAACGGCAATTTCCATATCAGATTCCATCAAATGAATCACTGGTTCTATCCAGCCAGCCGATACTTCCACATCTGAATTGAGCAAAATAAAATACTCATTATCAAGATGTTCCAATATTCTATTATATCCACCGGCAAAACCATAATTTTCATCATTTTGAAGAACTCTTACACCTGGGTAATTGCTTTTAAGAAATTCAATAGAACTATCTGTGGATGCATTATCACCAACAACAATTTCCAGACCCGGATAAGTGCTGGCTACAACTGAGGGAAGAAACTTTTCAAGAAAGCTCTGCCCGTTCCAGTTCAGGATTACTACAGCAACATTTGGAACCTTAGTCATTTTTTAAATTCTCGGGACTAAATTTCCATCTTTTATGTGACCATAACCAGTATTCCGGCTGAAATCGAATATTTTTTTCAAGTTCCCTGGTATGTGCCTCTGTAATCTCATATTCCATTGTCTGCTCAGGATTATCAATTAAAGATTTAACTACACATTCATAATGTCCTCTTCTTATTCTATTTATACTAAAGTAAATTATTGGACTATTCAGTTTCAATGCTATTTTTTCTACTCCCAGAAATACTGCTGTCTCTTGATTTAAGAAACTGGTAAAATACCTGGATTCTTCGCGCGTTGGTGTTTGATCACCCACCAGAACCAGGACAGTCGGCTCATTTTTATATTCAAATACTTTCCTGAGAGTCTGTTTCATAGGAACCATAACTGACCCAAAACGGGAACGCATTGAATTCATCAGTCCTTCAAAACGCTTATCTGATAAAGGTTTGTAAACAACAAGTACCTTTTCCCTCAATTGAAGCCCGATTGCTAGTGGTCCCCATTCCCAATTACCGTAATGACCAGATACTGCAATTATTGATTTACCATTTTGCAGGTATGTTGTCATAAGTTCAAGATTCTTAATTACAAATCTCTTTTTGATCTCATCTGCGCTGATCGATAAGGTTTTAACTGATTCAAGCATTAAATCTGCCAGATAGTGGTAAAATCGCTTTTCTATCTGCCTGATCTCGGACCTTGATTTCTCCGGAAAAGAGTTTAAAAGGTTTTTTAAAACAACTTTTCTTCTGTATTTAAATATATAAAACAACATGATATATAGAATATCAGAAAAGAAGTAAAGAACAGGAAATGGAAGGAGGGAAATGAAATATAATATCGTAGCTATGAGACGGAATGTAACTCGATTCATCAAGGTTTGAATAAGCTGTTCAGAATAAAATATTCATGGCCTGTAAAAATTACATCCTTGCAGCATGGCCGTTTAATTGCTAATTTGGCATCTGTTCTACAAACTTAACTTAAACGATGGAAAAAGGTGCAGTATTCCCTTTATTTTATCTTCCTTCTATAGAGTATTTTAGTAAAATACTTAAGCATCAGGATAATTTACTCATAGAGAATGCTGAAAATTTCCGGAAACAGAGTTACAGAAACAGAGCCATAATCCATTCTCCAAATGGAGCTTTAAATTTGATTGTGCCTGTAATCAAGGGTGCAAAAAACCATACCCTTGTAAAAGATGTCAGAATAAGCTACGACTTCAGGTGGCAAAAACTGCACTGGATGAGTTTACAAACATCATACAGAAGCTCAGCCTATTTTGAATATTATGAAGACGATCTGGCAATTTTTTATGAAAAGAAATGGGATTTTCTTTTCGATTATAATGAGGATATTTTGGGTTTGCTCAACCGCCTTCTGAAAATAAATATCAGTTACAACTACACAAAAAGCTTTGAACAAACTTATACTGGACTGGATGATTACCGGGAAAGCATACATCCAAAGCTTGCTTCTGATATCAATTTTAAACCATATTATCAGGTTTTTGAAGAACGGAATGGTTTTTTACCTAATTTAAGCATAGTTGATCTATTATTTAATCAGGGACCGCAAAGCATTAAATATCTTTAAGCATGGCCAGGATCAAAAGAATAAGTTTAAAATCTAAAAAATATGTTCCTGTGTCCGGAACAAGTCCGGGTTCCATACAGCTTTATGAGGGTGCTTTAAAACCCAAAATAACCATTTATTCCTTTAAAGGGGACGAGTTTCATAGTCAGATAATCAATTCATACGAAGAAATTGAAATAGAACTTAATAAATATCAAGGATTTAATCACTGGATTGATGTTCGCGGAATTGGAGATGTCAAACTTTTGGAATATCTGCAAAACAAATTCAGCATCAATAAGCTGGTTATGGAGGATATTACGGATTGCCGACAAAGACCGAAGCTCGATGAATACAGTAATTCTCTGTTTACTGTGAGCAGAAATATGTATGTGAATGAGAACCTGGAGATTGAAAATGAACAGGTATCCTTTATCTTATTACCCCAAATCCTGATCAGCTTTCAGGAGAACTATAGTTTAACTTTTGGGCCAGTAATTCATCGTATGGAGGGGGGAAAAGGGAATATCCGGACAGGAGGGACTTCCTATTTATTATATGCATTACTTGATGTTATCGTGGATAATTATTTCACTCTGATTTATAAATTAGGTGATGAACTGGAAACGATAGAGCAGCTGTTATACCGCAAAGCCGATAAAGCTCTCATGTTCCAAACACAAAATATAAAAAGGGAAATGATCATGATTCGGAGAGTGGCCTGGCCCGAACGCGATAAAATCAATGATTTGATCAGAAGTGATTCGGGGCTTATCAATAATACCACAAAGGCCTATTTGAAAGACACTTATGATCATTGCATGCAGATAATAGATCTTGTTGAAAGTTATAAAGATTTGACAACCAGTCTTGTAGACATGAATCTGTCGCTGATAAGTAACAGAATGAATGAAATCATGAAAGTACTGACAATTATTTCATCCATATTTATTCCACTTACTTTTATTGCCGGAATTTATGGGATGAATTTTGCAAAACAGGATCCTATAACAGGTAAAATGCTGAACAGTAACATGCCCGAGCTTTATATGGAGCATGGATATGCATATACTATGATAGGAATGTTGCTGATTGCAATCCTTCAAATGATTTACTTCTGGCGCAAAGGCTGGCTGAATAAAAATTGATTTTAATAGTATTTTCAATTTAATATGGCTCTGATTCAATATTCTCATATCCCAATAAGACAAAATCTGGTCATTTCTCGTCCGTATTACCTACTTTTATAGTATGCAGTCTTTCGAATTAGATAAAACCGATCTTATAAAGATTAAACGGGCACTTGAAGAAGATGACCTGGTCTTGAAAGAACTGATATCTGAATACCATACTTCAGAAATAGCCATACTCTTTGAAAGTTTATCCCAGGAATCGAGGGAACGTATTATCAGTATTTTACCAGCAGAACTTGCGTCCGAGGTTATTTCTGAGATGGATGCAGAGTTTCATCCTGAAAAACTGCTGGAAAACCTTCATCCTGACAGACGTTCAGAAATTGTTGAAGAACTGGATTATGATGACGCTACTGATATTATAAGTCAGTTGCCTGAAGATCAGCAGCAGGAAATCCTGCTGGGACTGGATGAAGAGGATGCATCAAATATTCGTAGCCTGTTAAAATACGAAGATGATACTGCAGGGGGCTTGATGAACACTCAGGTTATCAAAATCCATGAAGATCTGCCAAAAAAAGAAGCCCTTGAAGAAATAATCCGCCAGTCGGAAGAGATGGAAGAATTCTACACCATCAATGTAATTGATAAGCACAATATTTTAAAGGGAATTGTTTCGTTAAAGGATATTATAAAGGCCCGCAACAACTTAAATATTAGCCAGTTAATCAATTCTGATTTTGTTTATGTCAAAGCCGATACAGATCAGGAAGAGGTAGCCAAATTAATTTCACAATACAATCTTACCAGCATTCCCGTTGTTGATGATCAGATGCATCTGCTTGGACGGATCACATTTGATGATGTGATCGATGTAATGGAGGAGGAAAATACTGAAGATATCCTGAAAATATCCGGGGTATCTGAAGATGAAGAGCTTGCAGGTAACTGGAAAGAGGCAGTAAAAAGTCGTTTACCCTGGCTTGTACTCAATCTTGGCACAGCATTCCTTGCTGCTTCAATCATTCGGTATTATGACAGTACCATTGCCAGTTTGGGTTTATTAGCAAGTTATATGATTATTATTGCCGGGATGGGTGGTAATGCTGCTACACAGGCACTGGCTGTTACAGTCAGACGGATCTCCTTGAATGATCTCACTGATAATCAGGCATACAGAACAGTATTGAAGGAATTTACCGTTGGATTGATTAATGGGGCAGTGGTTGGCTGTATTGTCTTTCTTTTTGCATTATTATACGACCATAACGCAATGATAGGTCTTGTCATTTTTATTGCAATGACCGGAAACCTGATTATTGCAGGAATTTCGGGTTCGGCAATTCCGCTCATTCTTAAAAGAATAGGAATTGACCCCGCTGTAGCCTCATCAATAATAATTACCACTTTTACAGATGTCTTTGGCTTCCTGCTGCTATTGGGTTTAGCGAGTAATCTGATTCTCTGATTCATTTATTTTCCATTTTCAGGCTGATTATTTTATTATAAATTTGTTTTGCCGAATTTAATGGGCTATCAATATGACCGAGATTAGAAATAACTGGACAAAAGAAGAAATAGCAGAGATATATCATAGTCCGCTCCTCGATTTAATTTATCGTGCAGCAACAGTTCACAGAGAAAATAAAGATTATTCAGAAGTCCAGATTAGCAGTCTCTTATCCATCAAAACAGGGGGCTGTCCCGAAGATTGTGCCTATTGTCCACAGGCTGCCAGATATCAGACTGATCTCGAAGTTCAGGCACTTATGTCTGTTGAACAGGTAACAGAAGCAGCCAAAAAAGCTAAAGATGCCGGAGCATCCCGTTTATGTATGGGTGCCGCCTGGAGAGAGGTAAGGGATAACCGGGATTTTGATCGTGTTATCGAAATGGTCAGTTCTGTAAATGCCCTTGATATGGAAGTTTGCTGTACACTTGGGATGCTTTCAGAAACACAGGCACAGCGTCTGGCTGATGCAGGACTTTATGCCTATAACCATAACCTGGATACCTCTGAGGACGATTATAAACGCATTATTACAACAAGGACCTATGATGATCGTTTAAAAACAATTGATAATGCCCGAAAAGCCAAGCTCACTGTTTGCAGTGGTGGAATTATTGGTCTTGGCGAAACGGTCAACGATCGTATTGCCATGCTCAGAACCTTATCAAATATGTCAAAACATCCTGAATCAGTACCGGTTAATGCTCTTGTACCGGTTAAAGGAACACCTTTGGCTGATCAGCCCAGGGTTTCAATTTGGGAAATGGTTCGAATGATCGCAACAGCACGTATTATTATGCCTAAAACTGTAGTCCGTTTATCTGCAGGCAGAACAGAAATGAGCCTAACTGACCAGGCATTATGTTTTATGGCAGGCGCAAATTCAATATTTGCAGGTGATAAATTACTGACTACTCCAAATCCGGCATTTAATGAAGACATGGAAATGTTCGAATTATTAGGTTTAAAGCCACGTGAAGCATTCAAGAATGGCCGAAAAGAGAAACAAGCTGAACAGCTAATTCAAGAGGGTTGATTTATTTTTCCTTCTGTTAAATTTTGATTCTGAATAAGTTTTTGAAGATCAAAAATTAATTTATTGACCAGTTCAAGCTGATCTGACAATAAATCTGATTCATTTGAGCCTTTATTGATAGGTTTTGAGTCAGTATTATTGATCTCAATATCATCAAGTGAAACATCTTTCATGCTTTTAATTACTTCAGATAAAGTATATAAAGATCTCCTAATCAATTTAATATGCAGATCATTTACTATCAGGGGATTAATCTGTTGAAGATTAGTTATCAAAGTAGCAGTATAAGATGAAAGCATGTGGTTCAAGACCACGAATTTATGAAGTTCCTTACTGTTCTGCTGTTTACTTTTAGGTTCTGAAAGCATTCTCTGAAACGCGCTACCCAGATTGGCCGAATTTACATAAACATTCTTACGGGCTAATTTATAGGCAGTAATATCCAGGGTACCACCTGAAAGAATAACTGCAACCTTTTGCAGATATTGATAATTAGCAATCAATACTTCCTGCATAAAGTCTTTAAACTGGTGCGACTCCCAGTTAGGAAGCACCAGATAGCTGGCAGAAAATGCGATAAATGAACCAATAAATGTATCAATAATTCTTTCCTGAGCCAGGTTGAGATTGCTTTCACCCAGAAAAGCGAATAAAATGAGAATATAAGGGGTCATGAAAAGAACACTTACAATATAGTTTAGCCTTTGAAAACTATAAGCAGCGACCATGAATAGCAGCAAAAATATGAATAGTATAGTTTGATCCTTAATAAAGATGAGAATAAGTGCCCCGGCAACTCCTCCTATAATAGTACCAATCAGTCGCTCAATATTTCTTTGCTTGGTCAGACTATATGCCGGTTTAAGCAGGACAAGAATGGTCAGCAGAATCCAATAACTATGATGGCCAACCGGAAACAACTTAGAGACCAGAAAACCTATAAGACACATTAAGGAAACACGTACCGAATGGCGGAAGATTGATGATTTTGAACTTAGATTCTCTTTCAGGATCTTGAAATCAAAATTCTGATGGGAAACAAACTTGCTGAAATCGACTTCGTTCTTGATTTCCTGTCCGGATAATTGTTTCTGATTGAAATAGGTATATATTTTATCTATACGACTGACCATATTTCTAACGTTGATCAGGATCTTTTTAAGGACAAATGCATTCGTGCCTGATTCTTCAACCTGATCAATACATTTTTTCAATCTCTCGAGCTCATATTTAAAGTCATTCAGTCGCTGTGGTATCTCATTACTGATTATATAATAGCTGAGGTTCTCGAGTTCTTCTGAAAGTTTAATTATGATTGAGTTAAATTCTTTGAGTGAGTTAGATTTTCCGAAGGTTTTGTGAAGGCTCAGGTAATCATAATGCGTTGCCATGGTTTGTTCAAATAAATCTACAATGTCAACAAATACAAGAATTAGCAGCCTGCCCGTTAAAGTTGATTCTTTAACCATCAACCTGGTTTTAAATAATAGTTCCCTCACAGCGTCTTGTTGTTCATGTACAATGACCTGCTGTGAAATCAACTTTTTGTAGTTTTCTTCAAAGTCGGTTTCCTCAATATAGAAATCAGCTTTTAGCCTTACATACTTTGCCACCTCCCGGATACATTCTCCCATTGCCTGTTGTGCAAGCCTGTAAGGTCTGATCTGTGACAGGGACAGACTAAGCATCATATACCAGATTCCGCCTGCTAAAATATACAAAGCATGCCCGATGGCTCCCTTAGAGGCTGTAACATCATGATCAATAGATAGAATCATAACAAGCAATGCAGCGGTTCCAATAGAGGATGCCCGGTTGCCATATACAGAGAACATCGAATAAAAAAAACATAAAATAATAATTTCCAAGCCAAGGAGGACTGGATATCTATTTATAAGGCCGGTTAAAAGGGTAGTAAAAAAAACGAAAATACCACAGAATATCATCCCATTTCGTTTATGATTAATAGGTCCCTGATTATCTGCTATGCTTACACAAACTGCTCCTAATGAAATAGTTAGCCCTACTTCAAGCTGATCTAAATGAAAGAAAACCAAAGAGGGGAGAAGTACACCGAATGTAATACGCAATCCTTCCGAAAAGTACTGACTGAAAATAAATGTTTTAATCTCCCGGGATTGCCTCATTATTTTAATACTGGATGCTAAACAAAAATACCTAATCTGAACGATTAAAGATTAATGAACAGAATTTATTGAACCTGATCAGGCTCTAAAATTGATCTAATGTTTATAGTTAAAATCAAAATACATAATCACTGGAACTAAAAACAAGAAGATGATTTCAATTCAAAAATTAAATAGAATCCAAAACTGTGGAATAACCATAATTTAGCTCATGTTAATTACCTGTCCATTTTTTTACAAAAATATAGTCTGTAACCATTATGTGCAGATAATGATAATTTCCGGATGTTAATAATATTTGATTTTATGTTTAAACTCTGTTCATAAATTAAATCATATTAATTTGATTAAAATTCAATAGAAAGCTACATTAGTATTAATAAGAACGAAGTACTTTGACAGCCTGACAAAAATCCTTAAAATCTATTGGTCTCCGGACTTCTAAAGATACTGGATAAAATAAACGAAGCCTTGACAGCCTGATATCGAAAGATGTAATGCTTAAAGACTGAGTTCCAAAAGACAGGCATTACTACTATTTGAAAACAATCTACGGATTGCTTAAAAATTAGGGAATAGCCACGGGTACCAAAGTTTGAAAAGACAATGGACTACGAGCTTGTTAAAATTCTGAAAGCTTATACTTTTCAACAACTACGGTTGTAAAAAAAGTGAAAACGGGAATCCAAATCGCAAGAGGAAGGTTCCCGTTTTCTTTTATATCCTTTATAAACAATCTTCCGGTTGGTTCAATTTATTATTTTCATTCCAATATCAAATCCAGAGATAATTACAGGATTAAAGCAAAAAGGTTCATCATTCAGATTTTAAGATCTCTGATATTGGGTTCATTTGTTGATAAACCAGCAGAGAGGCAGATGTCAATAAGCATTTAGTCAATTTTATATCATATTGATTTTCAGATAAATAGTTAAGTAAACCTTGTTGAAAATCTGCTTAAAATGGTTGAAAAAGTGTGAATAATTTGAGGAGCATTTTACTTGACAAGAGCGATTTTTTGCCTAAATTGGTATTGTTAAGTCGGAAGTACTTTGATAGCCTGAAACAATATCCTTCAAAATCCGGAGCCTACGGGCTTCATCAGATTTCGGATAATTTAATTTTCAATTCAGACCGGAAATCGTGAGATCAAGGCTGGAGGGTAAGATCGAAAAGACAGGCATTACCTATTTCACAAACGTTCTACGGAACGGATGTGATGACAAAGTAATAAGTTTCGGATGCTGAAAGTTTGAAAAGACTGAAGAGACGAGCTGATCATAGTAAAGAAAGCTTAATACTTTTGAGCAATTACGATTGCAAAAAAAGTGAAAACGGAGATCTGAATCGCAAGAAGAAGGTCTCCGTTTTCGTTTTTATACCAATTTGATATCTCCAGGGATCTCAGAGGGACAATTTTTCTTTATTTTTGATCAATGGCGAAAGATAATAGTATAAGTTCTGATAAAAAGATCTTTGTTCTGGACACCTCGGTAATTCTGTATGACCATAATGCATTTCAAAATTTCCAGGAACATGATGTAGCTATTCCGATTCAGGTTCTGGAAGAGCTTGACAATCTAAAGAGTGGAAACGACACCCGCAACTATGAAGCAAGGAGCTTTATAAGGCTTATGGATGAACTTTCCAAAAGCAAGCTGATCAATGAATGGTCTCCATTAAAAGGAAAGGGCAGAGGTAGCTATAAGGTTGTAATGGACGATATACCAAACCGTGTTGATGCTGAAAAGATTTTTGGTGAAGGAAAATTTGATCATCGTATCCTTAATTCTGCATTGAATTTACAGGAACAATTTCCGGATAAAAAAATAGTCCTGGTATCCAAAGACATTTGTCTTCGACTTAAGGCAAAGTCTCTCAATCTCTATTCCGAAGATTATGAGACAGGTAAAATCAAAAATGTTGAAGAATTATATACCGGGAAAACAGTTGTTGAAAAGGTCTCAAATAATCTGATTGATGAATTAACAAGGAAAACAAAACTTTCCATTTCTTCATTAGAGATTAAAACAAACCATGAAAATCATTTTTTCATACTAAATGGAAGAAATAAAACTGCCTCGGCATACTACAATCCCAGAAACAAAGAGCTCGAATATATAAACCATCAATCAGTATATAATATTGAGCCAAGAAACCCCGAGCAGGCTTTTGCAATTCATGCTTTATTAAATCCGGAGATCAAATTGGTTACAATCCAGGGAAATGCGGGTACAGGAAAAACATTACTGGCTTTGGCAAGTGCACTGGAGCAAAGGAAAAATTACCGGCAGATATTTGTTACCAGGCCAATAGTTCCCTTAAGCAATAAAGATATTGGCTTTTTACCCGGTGATATAAAATCAAAAATAGACCCATATATGGCTCCAATATGGGACAATTTAAAGTTTATAAAAGATCAGCTAACTGATGAAAAAGCTCAGGACAAAATTGATGAGCTCGTTTCTAATGAAAAAATCTCAATTGCACCTTTGGCCTATATCAGAGGAAGAACCTTAACAAAAATATTCTTCATTGTTGATGAGGCTCAAAATCTCACACCACATGAGATTAAGACTATCATCTCAAGAGCGGGAGAAGATACCAAAATTGTTTTCACAGGAGATATTTATCAGATTGATACTCCTTATCTGGAAGCTGAGAGTAATGGTCTTTCTTATCTGATCGATAAAGCTAAGGACCACCCATTGTATGCGCACATTACTTTACAGAAAGGCGAGCGAAGTGAATTAGCAAATCTCGCTAATGACTTATTATAATTGATTTTAGAATGGAACTAAAACAAGAAAAGCATATCTCACGACATGCTTTTCTTTGTTAAAATGGTTTATGTTGATTTAGTAAACAACTTTCACATTAACAGCGTTAAGGCCTTTTTTGCCACGCTCAACCTCGTATTGAACTTTATCGTTTTCACGAATTTGATCAATTAGACCAGATGAATGAACGAATACATCCTCATCACCTGATTCTGCGGGTACGATGAACCCGAATCCTTTAGTTTCATTAAAAAACTTTACTGTACCTTCTTTTTGCATTGTGTTATTTATTAATATAAAAACAAAGGTACTCAAATAGATTGAAAACAAGGAAATTATTTTATTAGCGCTTATTCAGCATTAGTTCAGATAATATACCATACTGCAATTCCAGATATAATTAAACTATTACTATTGTCTTATAATTAATATTATGTTAAGTAGCGAGTTTCTTCTAAACTCGCGAAATGAAAAAAATATCTAAGAAAACTAATCCCCTCTATAATCGTTTGAGGGATTTATTAACCCGAACTGGGGTAATGTATGAAACATTTTCAAGAACAAAAATTATCGTTCATTCAGGTTATTTATCGGGACTGATTTTAACCCCTGAAAAAAATTACTGCAAGGTTCAATCTGCCAACTTTGGAAATCCCTCTAAAGTTTCTCATGGCTTTTCGTTCTGTGTAAACTACTCACTTGAAACACTTCTTTATAAACTTTATAAGTTCAATATTTTGGACTTAAAAGGCTATTCCGAGATTCTAAAATTTATCGACTATGGCAAAGCAAAAAGCAAACTTTCAGCTTAAGCTAACAAACGAGCAACTTTTAGGAATGGTCTTTCATCAGGATTCATTCGCCGGTTATGGTTCTGCCAATGAATTGCAACAGGCTCGTATAAGGTTGCTTCTTGCTCAAAAAGGCTTTGTTCATTTGGAATCGTATCGATATGGTTCATTTATTCGCCTTATTGTCTTGGATGACCTTACTAAGCCTTTAAGGTATACTATTGATAGGAATGGCGACTATTCAAAGGATTTAATTCCAAAATTATGAGCTGTCCCCTCTTTGGATTTATCTAATGTGCAACAATTCAAACTTTCCTTTAAAATCCCCCTTTAATGATATGCAAACGTATAAAATAAAAACTCAGTCATTCACGCTTTTTATTATTGCTTATGACGTTTATCAGGCAATTAAAGTGTTTCGTGAATCCTTCCCCTTTCAAGTAATACAAAGTATTACGAAGGAACAATAGTATTTCTTATCGCAATAAAAAACCCTCCGGTATCTCACACCGGAGGGCAAATTAAATCACACTTATCGCAAAATAAATCATGATTTTAAAACAAAACTGCTTTATCATTACTGATACTGAACTCGATGCCCTTGAAACAGGAACCTATCAGGAACCAACTCGATTAATGAAAAATGATAAAGGATTGTTCGCAATGGAATCCCCTATCACTTATACCGGGTCATCAATTCAACGCAGGAATTACAAAGTAACAAAAAGTATAGCAAAACAAATCAGGGAATTAAATATCGCTCTTTTAAATAAAAAAATAACTGATGCTGAAAAAATTGTTATTCAAAAAAAGATTGTTCAGCTTAATGCTATACCAACTACCGAAATAAAGCCTAAAATTCAGCGTGAATTATCTCAGCGTTCTAAAACTAAAATATCAAATAAAATTCTTGCTTGGTCTCATTCAACAAAACACAATAGCGGTAATGCTCGCTTTACATTTCTAACACTTACTACAACCAGTAAGCAAATCGGTACTGATTCCGATTTTACTAAAATGCTGAATACCTTTTTTACCTATTGCCGGAAATATTTTAACCTTCATAATTACCTTTATGTTCTTGAAAAACAAACAAAAAAGACCGGAAATATTCATTCTCATATTCTTATTGACAGAACCCTACCTATTCAAAGATTGAACTATATATGGTGTAAGATTTTAGGCGATAACGGATATACCTTTCCTTCTACTGATTTACGTACCGGAATAACTCAGCAGGTTAACGTAAATGAGGCTATCAAATTATATCAAGCCTCTCCAATAATTCCGAATCAAAAAGCAGGTCATAAAAAGAGATATGTAAACAGTCCGAACCCTGCCGATATTGAATATATCTACAATTTGAAAGCCGTTCAAAAGTATGTGACAAAATACATTACTAAAAATGACACAAAAATTACTACTACTATTTGGAACTGTTCACAGTCAATATCTCGTCTTTGGGTCGGTGCGAAAATCTCAGCTTTGAAATATTATTCTCAGTTAAGTGAGAATATGCTCAGTCGAATCAGGGTAAAACTTGACGAGGGGCATGTACTCAATATATGTTTGCTTAAGTTTTATACCGAAGTACAAAATAAAATCTTCGGCAACATTAACAGACAATATTTAATTCAAACATGAGAGTAATACAAAATTTAACCGGGGTAACTGCACAAAGTAACATCCAAATTCAGAAGTCAATTTCTCATTTATTGGTTATTAAGACCGGGACTACTGCTCCTATTGGTTCAGAGGTTCTTAGTATGGCTTTGCAGGTTGGTGCTAATCAGCATACACTTGCTACCAAAATGAAAATCAGAGATTTGGCGGTAATTTCACAATTTGAAAACGGCTACATTCAACAGAGTGTTGATGGTGATGGTAAGGTCAAAAATGAAATGATAATTGAATTGTCCGGTACTGCAAAGGGCTTGCTTTTACAGGATAACAATTACATAACACTTGATTTACAGTCTTTACAATCGACTGCAACCTATCAGGTTTACGGAATTGAGGCTCCTGCAAATGGCAATTTGTTTTTGAATTATACTGCTCAGAACCTGACAGGTTCAAACAGTCAAACAAAACAGTATTCTTTAAATTCAACTCACAAAGGACTGTATATCTCCAATAATTCGAGTTTGGAAAAAATCCGGTTGTTTACTCATGATGGGAATGAGGTATCATATTTCCCGGATGAACTTTCAGCAATTGCAAGGGAAGTAAACGGAGTAACGCAAATGGCTGATATATTGATTGAAGGCGATGCCCTTAATCAAACTATTGCCGGGGGTGCATCGGAATTTTTCTATATCCCGACTGAGGGTTTCAAAGGGTTTGAAATTACAACTGTTGGAGGTGTGGAATTGACCTTAATCAGTACCGAAGTCAGACGTTTCTAAATTAAGGGAGGTCTAAAAAAATGGGATTATTTAAGAAAAAAGCCGGAGGCACATTTTTCGGGAATCTATTGAGAGCCGGAGCAAGTAAAGCCACAGGCGGTATGTTGGGAACAGGTGCTAATCGTATTGAGTTAGGCGAAACAAAAACCAATGCTGAATTATCAGCAGAGAGAGGCGAAACAACTTACAGTCAATATGACCAAAGGTTAATAAATGACCTTATACCTCCTGACAGAACAAATACCCTTTATTGGGTTGTCGGTGGCTTGGTTTTGACTATTGCCGGGGTTATAGCATATACTCAGGGCGTTTTTAAGGGAACAGGTTATAAAAGGAAGGGTAAGCGATAATGTTTTTTCAAAAGAATTTAATAACCGGAGAAACTCCTGAATATTCACAGGCTTTGCAAGAGGTTACTGTTCAGGATTTACAAAATACTCCTGCGGAATCAGGAAAAAAGAATTGGATTATTTTAATAGTGTTGGCAATAGTTGCCTTCATTATTTCACCTAAAGAGTCAACAAAAGGCAAGTACAAACAAACATTCAAAAGAAGATAAAATGGAGTTTTTAAAGAAAAATTGGCTACCCATTACTGTAGTAGCTATCGGAGCGATAATTATGTTCACTGACAAGGGTAAACGTATGCTTGAAACTGTTAAAATTTGGTTTAAATAATCATGGCAAGAGGGCGTAATAATTCCTCACCCGGTTATAATAATGACCGGAGGGAACAAAAAAAACATACAGGGGCTAAAACCGGATTTGATAAAAATGGTAATCCCTATACTACCGGATGGAACTATTCAAGGGCAAACGGATTAGTAACATTCTTAGCAACTCCTTACGGTAAATCAAAAGAGGTTCAAAGTAATTCTGGGCGGTCATGGCTTAATGTCATGGTTAAGGTTTCAAGGAAAATGCAAAAAGACTTTATTGTTTCCGGCATGATGGATTTACGTTCAGGAATGGTAACTATTCAGGAATTAGGGATTGTTATGAACCCTAAAGCCAAAAATGGCGGTTACTGCGGTAAATATTCAAAATAAGTTTTCATAGGCGGGTTTGTGAGGTTGAATAAATGAGGGGGCAACCCCTCTTTTTATAAATAACAATTAAAAAATAAAATTATGTTTTTAAAACTATTCAGGCTCTCACAAAAAGCCGTTCACTTTACAAAATTGTTTTCATTGGTTGCTGACACTTTTCAATTCTTTCATGATGAGGGTATCAAAAGAGGCGTTTTCACAGAATCAAAGCAAATCGAGAAAAATGTTGATTGAAAAAATACAACAGGTTATTGTTTCTATGGTTGTTACTCCTATAGTCTTGGATATTACAACCGGAAGCACTCAGGTATTTACTGATATTTCTGAGAATCAGGTTACACTTAATATCATTAGTATGGTTTTAACGGCTGTTACCTCAATTGTTACAACTGTTGCCGTAGCATATTTTCAGGCAAAATTTAAAAGTAAAAATGACTAAGCAAGAATATATAAATAAATTTGCGGATGCCTTTGTACAAAGTACTATAGGTACTCCCCTTTTTCCTTCTGTAATGTTGGCTCAGGCTCTTTTAGAGGGTAATGCCGGGAAGTCTGTATTGGCTATGAAATATAATAATCATTTTGGTATTAAAGCCGGGTCATCTTGGAAGGGTCCTACATGGTTTGTTAAAACAAATGAGCACACAAAAAACGGTGTTCAATATAGTACGAAAGACCATTTCAGGGTTTACCCTTCTTTGGATGCCGGAATACGTGACCGTAACACTTTTTTAAGTGCTCCCCTATATAAAAGGGTTTTGGAGGCAAAAACCCCGGAGGCACAATGTCAGGCTTTAAAGGATTGCGGTTATGCTACTGACGTATTATATCCTCAAAAATTGGTTAATATCATTAATAGCTATAACCTTAAGCAATACGACCAAAAAAAAAAGATTTGATTAATCAACTTCCTTATTCGGTAAAAAAACAGAATTTCTTTGAGCGTTTTATTGAGGGTTTAAAAATTGATACTCTGCAAGAGGTAAAAACAAAACCCCAAACGGTTGTAAATGTCGATTTAGAATGGTAATTAAAAATAAACTCGGTTTTAATATGGCAACACTTTACGGAGTGTCTCTTTTCCTTGTTGTGGTTCTTATTTTTTGGACAAAAATAATTTCATTATTTAAGCCTAAAGGATATGAAAACGAAGTGCAAAAGCCTATTGATAAACTTAATCAGTTGTTTTTAAATCGCTATTGGATAGTTGCTACAGGTAATTTTATTACACAAAACGGAAACGGAACAGTTTCAAAATACTCAATTCAACAGGCTCAGGCTGATGCTTTAAGACTTGCAAATTCAATGGATACTACAAAAAGGGATTCATGGTATGAGCGTATATTTTCTGTCACCTTCTCACCTTCTTCAATGAGGTTAAAAACAATATTAAACCCTAATTATCCTTCTACATACAGAAGGTATGTAATTCAGGCTTACTCTGATGTTTATACTGATGGCAGAAATCTTCAATCTGATGTGCGAAGTCATTTAACAAGTTTATCCGGCATTGATGAAATGTTTGGGTTTTCACAATGGAATCAAAATCTATCAAAGTATTTTATATTATAAAAAATGGCTACATCATTAACTATAACCAGTACTGTTACAGGCACTATCGGGGCTGATTCAGTTTCATTAACTATTGATACTCCTGTGGCGGGCTTTATCAATGCACTTGTAGCGGAAATGTGGAAAGTAAATATTGAACAGGTTAACTCTCTTGATGTTCCTAATAATTTGCCTGTAGGATTGAATGATATATCTGTTGTTCCTTCTGTAAATGTTGTTAAGATTGCCGGTAATAATATTGTAACTCCTGCACTTCCTGTTAATATTGAAGAGTTTAATACTTCTGATTTATCCGCACTCCCTGTTGATATTAAAAAGGTTAACGGTATGTCAATATCTTCTGTTCCTGTAACTGAACAAAGTCCTATTGATACTGTATCTGTTGATAATTTTCCTACTTCTCAGGATGTTGATATTAAAAAGGTTAACGGTGTGGCAATATCTTCTGTTCCTGTAACTGAACAAAGTCCTATTGATACTGTATCTGTTGATAATTTTCCTACTTCTCAGGATGTTGATATTAAAAAGGTTAACGGTGTGGCAATATCTTCTGTTCCCGTAACTGAACAAAATCCTGTTGATACTGTATCTGTAGATAATTTTCCTTCCTCTCAGGATGTTGATATTAAAAAGGTTAACGGTTTGTCAATATCTTCTGTTCCTGTAACTGAACAAAATCCTGTTGATACTGTTTCTGTAGATAATTTTCCTGCTGTTCAAAAAGTCGATGTTTCAAAAGTTGCTGATGTTGCTTTGCCTGATTCTAAATTACCTGTTAATTTAGTTAGTACTGATTTTCCTATGCCTGTAAACCTAACTAAGGTTTTCGGTACTGATATTAGTTCTAATTTAGTTCCTGTTGATATTAAAAATGTTAACGGCTCGGCTATAACTTCACTTCCTGTAACTGAACAAAATCCTGTTGATACTGTATCTGTCGATAATTTACCTGCAACCCAAAAGGTAGATATTACAAAAGTTGCTGATGTTGCCCTTCCTGATTCTAAATTGCCTGTTAATTTGGTTAGTACTGACTTTCCTATGCCTGTTAATTTAACTAAGGTATTTGGCACGGATATAAATTCACATTTAGTCCCGGTTGATTTAAAAGAGCCTTCTACTGTTGACGTTAATAAGGTCGGTGACGAAACTAATCTTAATCAATCCTTTAATCAGGAATATCAAAATAAATAATTATGTCAGTTCAGAATCAATATGCAAGGTTGAAAACAAGGCTCATTAAATTTGATAAGTCTGCCCCTCCTTCTTCAATTCCTGTCGATATTAATATCAGGCATTTAATAGTAAATCTTCTCTGTCCTGAGATACCTTCATCTATTGAAATAGAGTTTAATAAGGCTAATTTAAAGCCTTATGAATTGGCAGTCCGTTCAATGGGTAATAGTGACTATCTCTATGATACTACAGAAATAGAGAACGGACAAACAAGGTATTTAAAATTGCTTGATTTGGTTGCTACTCATACTGTAGCAAGTTCTGATACCTGCATTGTTATTGTTTCATTTTTGGAGTTCGTAGAATCTTAAAATATGCTAATAAAAAGAGTTTTTCAGGATGGTACTTCCGATGAGGTTGAATTTAAAAGTGTTAAGGCTTTTAGGAAATCGCCAAAATCAAAGGATAAAAATTTGGTTGTGGCAATGATAATAGATGCAATAACAAAAATAGTTATTGCCTTTATTCGCCTGAAATTCAGAAATCCCTCACCGTAGAAGATACTTTATGTCGTGTAAGTCTGCTACCTCCGGGTCGGAAAGCCACAAATGAGGGTAGGGATTTATTAAAAATTATTATATTCAGAAAAAATTAAACGAAATGAAAATCTTTAAATCCCCTTGGTTTTATACTGCTATTGCCGTATTTGTTTTTATGTTCACTCCGGTGGTTGATACAATTTGGTATTATACTGTTGGTTGGTCTCAGCGAAATGGTTTTCTAACAAGTAAAGAATATTTAACTTTTTTTACCCTTGGCTGTATTCTCCCGGTTGTCATTGTTTTTTTTCTTTCTAAATTCTTGCTCTCCCGTTTATCTAAATAATTATTATTAACATTCTGTTAATAACTTTTGTTGATAAATTATTTACCTTTCCGATAAATTTAAAAATCTCAAACTTAAATCTTATCGCAAATGGCATCAATGAAATTACGTTCCTTTTCTCGTTTACCTATTGACGACCAAATTAAGGTCCTAAGGAAGGTAAGAAACTACCCTACCCTCCGGCAAAATCTTGATATGTTGGAAAAAGTAGACCCGATTTGTTCTATTTGGGCAAATGGCACTATTAATTTTTTAGGTAATGCAAAATTATTATTTTCTAACTCGGATTCCGCTATTTAACATAATGTACTAAAATAGAGTACTATTAATATTATGTTAAATAAGTATTGCCATAACAACCTACCATAGGCTTCAGACTTAAAATAAAAAAGCCTGAACATATTAGCGTTCAGGCTTAAATAAATAATATACAAAGAACTGGATTAAAGATTCTCGAGTTTCGCAGAGATCTCTGTTACTTTCTCCTGGTTCTTCTTAATGATGTAATAGGTTTTTAAATTTTCAAGTGCAATTCGTGATTTAGGATCAAGTTCACTAGACTTAATTAAGAAAGGAAATGCTCTTTCTAATTCAGCCTCACCAAGTTTAATCATTGCTTCATACTCCTTTTGCTGATTTTGAGGAAGCTGATTTGCCTTATTAAATAAGTTAATACCTTTATTTAAAATGATACCTCCTATATTGGTGCTGGCATCCGAAAAATTAGGATCAATTTTTAAAGCACTCAAATATGCTTCTTCTGCTTTAGCAGATTCTCCAATTGTGCTGTAAGCTATTCCCAGATAATAAGGATATAATTTATTCCCTGGATTCTTTTGTGCCTGCTCAGAAATTTTAGTTATAACTTCCTTTTGTTTTCCAGACATTAAGCTTAATTCTATTTCCTGAGTTGCTAACTGGGTATCATTAAACTTTGTTGCTCCTTCAGATGCTACCGCAATGGCTCTTGCTGTATCACCTTCCATGGTATATAAACGGGATAAATCAAGGTATATTTGGTTGTTAGCTGAAAAGTTAGTTTTGATCAAAGCCTCATAGCTTTTAATTCCAGCTTTATAATTTTTAGAATTAATAGCAGATAAGCCGGCATAGTAAGTTATTGTTGTATCTCCCGGACGATAGTTCAATGCATTATTGAATGCATTATAGGCATCTGCAAAATTACTGGTTTGATAAGCCTTAACTCCTTGATTTAGTTCATACTGACTAAAAAGTGTACCATTTGCATTTTCAAGATTAGCCTTATTCTCACCTGCTTTATCAAGTTCTGTTGCCTTCTTATGCGCAGCTTTTGCCTCATCAATTAATGGTTTTGATGTTGCAGGAACAGTATCCAACAAGGCCATTTCACCGTAAATAAGAGCCTTATAAGTCCAGGCAGCAGGATCTTCAAGAGTTTTGGCATGCACAACTGCCTTATCAATAGATGCTTTTGCAGCTTTAAGATTTGGAAGAGCAAGCAACATAGAGTTGGCTTCCTTCAGTCCCAAAAACTTTTCATAACTAGTTCTGGCACTTGTTACTTCTCCCTTCTGTGCAAAAACCATCAGGGTTGAAGCTGAAAATACAGCTGCCAAAATGAAAGATTTAATTTTCATGTTTTTAATTTAATTTGAGTTGGTTTATTCTGTTGTTGATTTTTTGTAATTCTGTTTGTTCTCCTGTATTCTTGTATAAGATTGATAAAGAAGTTAATGTTTTTAGTTCATTAGGATCAATTTCATTTGCTTTTGTCAGATAATATTTTGAAACATACATCATCCCACTTTGCTCCTTATCTTTAAGGTAAAGATTAAGATAAAGCAATCCTAACGCAAAATTCGCCTCATAATTATTCGGATTTATAGTTAAAATTACTTTGTAGTACTCTTCAGCCTTCGTCACATCACCGGTCATTTCATGCGAAAACCCTGCCAGATAGTTCAAATTGATATTATTTTCATCTAATTTAAGTGCCTGACTTGTAAATTTAATTATTTCCTGATAATCATTTCTGATCAGCAAAATATTCAGCAATTTAAAAACCAGGTCTCGATTTGCAGGATACTGCCTGCTTCCTTCAGACAGCACCCTAACCATATTTTTTTCATCATTCAGCGACTCATAAAGGTTGGCCAATACCATAAAATACTCTGGCTTTGGTTTTTTATTAATTAATTTTTCATAATATCCTACTGATCTGATATAATTACCGGTTTCCTGACAAAGAAGTGCAAGGTTATGTGTAACAGAAATATTGTCCTTATCAATAGTATCAAGAATACTAAAGTACTTCAAGGCAGCGGTGAAATTTCTGTTTTTGAAAGAGGTATTTGCCCGGTATAAATAGGTAAGTTTTAACTGGGTTTCGATGTATGATATCTGATCTTTGACATCATCTGCAAATTTAGATCCATACACCCTTTTCATAGAAAACAGAGTTTCTTCGAGGGGATCCTTCTTATAAGTAAACTTTAAATTTGAATCTACCCTTGCGAGTGTAGAATATACCAGACTTTTCACCAGGTTATTCCTGAAAGCTGCAGAATCGGATCGGGTCTTAAACGTATTATCAATCAATTTTCGGGCATTCTCAAGCTTTTTAATATCCTTAGTCTCAGAATATTGGACAAAACTATTCATAGCCTCTTTAATTACTAAAGCCTGATTCCGGGTCTGGGCATTTACACTGGCCAGCACCAGAACAATATTGAATATAAAAAGTATAAATACCTTATACATGCACCTATTCTTCAGTTTTATTTTCCTGTTCGTTTGATTCCAAATCTGTTCCCGATTCATTCTCTGCAGATTCTGTCTCATCTGTTTCTTCATCCTCGTGTTCAACTTTGGCAATGGATGCAATAGAATCATCACCCTTAAATGTAATCAGACGAACACCCTGTGTGGCACGACCCATTACTCGCAAATCACTAACTCCAATTCTAATTACAATGCCAGATTTATTAATGATCATCAAATCATCAATATCTGTAACATCTTTTATAGCAACCAGTTCACCGGTTTTTTCGGTTACATTGATTGTTTTAACACCTTTTCCTCCCCTATTGGTTACACGATAATCATCGATATCTGTACGTTT
>CAZTRY010000017.1:0-45556 GCA_964616525.1 uncultured Sphingobacterium sp.
TCTTAAAGGACAAAGATAAAAACAATTTTATTTCGAAATCAACACAGAATCTCTAAGGATTATCCAATGAAATGGAGTCTTGGACTCCATAATTATCAATAATAACTATTCAACGAGTCTTAAGACTCTCCCTCATTTAATATCCGGAGAGACGCTGCGCATAACTATCCGGACAGTCCGATTAGAAACTGGAGCAAAGCTTCATGACTATGTTCCCCTTTATTCAAGACCCCTCTCTATACAAATCTATGTACCTATGTGGTTAACCATACCTACACTTAAACCCTAATCACCTGAAAAACCCCACACTCGCCGTATCCCTCACCGCTCCATTTGCATCCTGATAGATGAAATAAGCTTCCAGTCCCTTGTGTTTTTTCAAAAAGGCAAAAGCTTTCTCGATACCCATGCCAATCAGCACATTATCATACCCATCGGCACTCATAGCATCCTTGGTTCTGACCGTCACGCTGATCAGTTCATTGCTGATCGGTCGACCGGTTTGGGGATCCATCAGGTGGGAAAGCTTTCTGGACCCGTTCTGAATGAATTTGCGGTAATTACCTGAAGTGGTGATGGCTCCGCCTTTCATTTCCAAAACCTTTTGGATGCCACCATCCTCATCTTTGTTATTGGAGGGCTGTTCAATTCCGATTTTCATGATCTGATTGCCGGGCTGTTTTCGTCCCCTGACACTGATTTCTCCACCGATTTCAATCAGGTAGTTTTCGATGCCCCGGCTTTCGAGGTAGGAAGCAATCACATCCACGCTATAGCCCTGAGCAATGCCGTTGACATCAATCTTCAGGCAGGGAACAGTTTTGATTAATCTTCTGCCTTCGATGCGGAGTTTGTCGGAACCTGAGCAGTTTAATGCATTTTGAATGTCTGCATCTGAAGGTTGATTACTATGCCTTTTCGCACCGAAGCCCCAGGCTTCCACAATCGGCAGGATGGCAATATCGAATACTCCATTGCTTTCCTTCCAAATTTTTAAGGAACGCTGAACTACCTTGTGCAGGTGTTCATCCATTTCAATTCCCGCTTCCGACCGGTTAAACTGATTGATCAGGGAATAGGGTTTGTAAATGGAAAGGGAACTATCAAGTTCCATAAATTTCTGGTCAATAGCATTTGAACTGATAATCGCTTCCCCGGCATAGTAGCTGATTTGATAACTCGTTCCCTGTGCGAAACCTGATATTTGGTATTGCGAATAAGATTCGGATTTCCTGCTCTTACAACTGAATAGGATGGGTAGGATTAATATGATTTGCAGGATTACCAGGTGCCTGGTACTCAAAATCCTACCCAAATTAAAAATCCTCCACATCCTAAAAATCCTCCACATCCTAAAAATCCTATAAATCCTAATAATCCTACAAATCCTAAAATCCTAATAATCCTAATCCTTTAAGGCGCTGGTCGTCGTATAATATTTCGCAATCATATTCGGTACTTCCCATGCAGGCATTTCATTGTTGAGGATGTATCGGATAGCCATTTCAGCCGAATTGCTGCGGGTAAAATTACCCGGTACTACTACCCATTCATTTCCCTTCTTAGTCAGGTCAAAGCCGGGATATTTCTGTTGAAATGCTGTCTTTACCTTTTCAATGACCGGAGCAAAATCGGCTTCAGCAATGCCAGGAGCGGCACGAATGTAGAGGGTAGCCCTGTATTTCTCTTCTGCACCCTGACGAAGTTCAAGATCGGCCTTGGTACCACGCATCAGTGCGTAATGGGTATCGCTGGAGCCTGCAGGTTCACGATAATTCCATCTTACAGTCACCTTGGAATGAACTCCTTTGATGGTATAATTGATCTCACCATTCGCTAAAACCGATAATATGCTGTCTTTGACGTATTTTTTAAGATAGTCAGGGTAATCTACACGGGTTACCCGCTTAAAATCAGAAGGAGTCAGTTCAGTAGGCCATTCTTTGGAACGGAGAACTTTGATGTCCTTTTTATAGTTTAAGGTCACTTCCGGAAATCCTGCCCATTGCGACATGTCGACCAGGTGGGTACTCACATCTGTGATGCCATGTCCCTGCTGTTCAATATCAAAGAACCAGGCCGGACGGCGGGCAGGTTCTGAGCCTGAGAATTTCAGGAAATGATGCAGGTTTTCCTGAACTAGTGAAGGATCTTCAATACTTCCCTTTTTTAATTTTCCGAAGAGTTCAGGCGTAGCGGCCAGCTCCCTTTGCAGGATATTGCTGATGTCGTAACGCAGATCCATCGGGTCGAAAAGTTTCAGGTTCTTTTTCTCCGCCAGTTTGAAGGTTTCTTTCAGCATTTCGAAATCCTTTGGAGTTACCGCCAGTGGTTTATCTGCCAGCACATGCATGCCGGCTTCAATCGAGTGGCGCATGTATTCGCCTTTTTTACTGTTATTTCCGGAAATAATTACGGCATTCCCTTTCTTTTCGGCTAACATCTTTTCCAGATAATCAGCACCGGTATAAACCACCATTTTCCATTTTGTTGGATTAGATGAGCGGGAATTCATTCCGTTGATACTTTTTAGATAAGTCTCCACATCCGGTCCGGCAGGGGCATACACATGCACCTCAGCATCCAGTCCCTCATACATTCTTCCCTGCATATAGGTGGCATGCCCGTGTCCGGGATCCAGCACAATCAGCTTCAGCGTATTCGTTTGTGCAATCAAATGGAAGCTGCTGATCACCAGAAGCAGCATGAAGGTAATGGCAGATTGTACTTTGTTGAATTTCATCTTATTTCTTGATTCTGTCCTTGAAAACCGGACTTGTTCTTTTCAAATATAAGAGAATTGATCTGATCACATTCTTCATCTATTTTATATATTTTTAAGCTGAACTAATCACTCCGATCATGAACATCCGGATTTGCTCTCTGCTACTGACTATATTCTCTGTTGCTTTATTGAACGTTAATGCTTTTGCTCAGAAACAAAAGAAATACATCGTCAACGGCTATGTCGGTGGTTATCGTGGTTTAGTCAAGGTTGATGAAATTGATGCCGACAAGCTGACTCATATCAATTATGCCTTTGTGGATGTGAAAGACAGCACGGCTTTTCTGACCAACCTAAAGACCGATTCTACGAATTTTCGTTTGCTGAACGGATTGAAGAAGATCAATCCCGATTTAAAAATTGTGATTTCCATTGGTGGCTGGTCATGGAGCGAGAACTTTTCGGATGCGGTATTGACGCCAAGCTCCAGAAAGCTGTTTGCAAAGAGCAGTGTGGATATTGTAAGGCAATACGATCTGGATGGGGTAGATATCGACTGGGAATATCCTGCAATGCGCGGAGAGGAAGGCAATGCCTACCGTCCGGAGGATAAGCATAACTTTACCCTGATGTTCCGGGAAATTCGTGCTGAGCTGGATAAACTCGAAGCAGAAAAGGGTAGAAAATACCTCTTAACAGCTGCTGTAGGTGGCTCCAAATCGTTCGTAAATAATACAGAAATGGCTGAAGTGGCTAAGATCCTGGATTATATCCTGATCATGACTTACGATTATGGAGGTAAAACTGTTGCCCACCATACTAACCTCTATCCATCGAAAGGAATGGAAAATTCAAGCTCGGCGCATAAATCCGTAATGGATTTCATGGAAGCCGGAGTTCCTGCCCATAAGATTGGTCTGGGTGCTGCCTTTTACAGCAGGAGCAGGGAGGCAGAGAGCACAAAGAATCATGGAATCAATCAGCCTCAGGTAACCGGTTCTAAAGCCGTTGCCGGGCAGGGTGGAGGCTATACCAAAATGAAAAATGAGATCATTAACAGTAGTGGTTACAAAAGGTATTGGGATCGGCATGCCAAAGCACCCTATCTCTTTAACCACAATACCAAAGTATTCATTAGCTATGATGATGAGCGTTCCATACGGATGAAAGCAAAGTATATCCGCAAGCATAAACTGGCAGGGATATTCTTCTGGGAGTACTTTTCAGATCCGGAGGAATATTTGTTGAATGAGATTGAGCGGGTGATGAAGTAGAAGACCAGTTGATAGTTGATAGTTGATAGTTGACAATTGACAACTCCAATCTCAGTTTAGTATTGTTTTACAGGATCAGATTTCTTTCTCAAAAACTAAGTCCAACTTATAACTTATTACTTACAACTTAAAACTCCTTCTCCATAACATAATCATAAATCATCCTCGAAACCTTCGCCATCGACTTTACTGCAGCCTTGTCGTTCTCCAGTTCCTTTGACAGCAGCACTAAAACATATTTCCTGCCATCCGGAAGAAATACAATACCAGCATCGTGATTGACCCCTGTGATCCAGCCTGTTTTATGGGCTACTTTTACGTTCTTTGGTAGTTTTGCAGGGATCTTATCATTAAATTTCTGATCAAGCAGGATATTGATCATCGCATCTGAAGATTGTTTGTTAATGATAAGACCTTCGGCCATTTTAGAAAAGATCAGCATCTGGTCATAAGCTGTGGTGGTATTGTTCTTTCCGGCGCTGTAGGCTTTTGTATCCTCCACTCCGCGTAATACCTGAATGTCGTTGGCGCCCAGATCCCGCATGGTTTTGTTTGCATTGTGAGCCCCAACCAGATCGATAATTATATTCGTAGCCAGGTTGCTGCTCTGAATAATCATGTGATAAAGCAGATCATAAATCTTTGCCTTTGAGCCCGTCTGTTGGTATAAGGAAGTTTCGCTATCGTCTTTGGGATTCAGCGAATAGCTGCTTCCATCCACAATACTTTTAAATTCATTCTTTACAATAATGGAATCCTCAATGGAGAACTTCCCTGAAGCCGCCTGCTTATATGCCTCAATCATCACGGGAGTTTTCATGGTACTGGCTGCATGGAAATTCACTCTTTCATTGATGATAATTTCTTCACCGTCTGAAAGATCTTTAAAAGCCACTGCAAAAACTCCCTTATTTTTAGTTAGTTCTGCCTTAATTTGCTCTTTTAAATCCTTTGGTTTTTTATTTCCTGCAGGTATGACTGACAGTAAGATGGCCATGATCATTGTAAACATTTGAATACCCTCGAATAATTAGCGTGTCTTTACGAATATAGGAATAGTATAATTTGTATTTTTAGGCATTTAGCTCCAATTTTTTAAATCTCATGAAATTGAAATTTTTATTCTTTACAATACTGCTGGCTGTTTTCGCTCATGTTGCTGATGCTCAGAATACCAGGCCTGTTAAAATGGATGTAGACAAAGTTTGGGATAAGTATGAACGGTATCGTGAAGCCGCTATAAAAAATCGCTTCATTAAGCATAATGATGTGGTGCAACTCATTCAGAAGCATGTCGGTTCGGGTCTCCTTGCCAGCGAAGAAATTGGCAGATCGATCAGAGGGAGAAGTGTGAACCATTTGAGCTATGGACGTGGGCGGACGAAAGTATTGCTTTGGTCACAGATGCATGGAGATGAGTCTACGGCAACGATGGCACTTTTTGACCTGTTTAATTTTTTGTCAGGTAATGATGAATTCGACCCAATGAGGAGCTTAATCAGAGATAATCTGGAGCTTCATTTTGTGCCGATGTTAAATCCCGATGGTGCTCAGGAGTGGAAAAGAAGAAATGATCAGGAGATCGATATTAACCGGGATGCCCGTTTGCTGGTTACACCCGAAGGCAGGGCATTGATGGAGGTTGCCAAAAAGATACAACCTGAGTTTGGCTTTAATTTACATGATCAGAGTACGCTTTATGCTGCGGGACCAACAGATAAATCGGCCACCATTTCATTCCTGCCTCCGGCCTACAATTATGCAAAAGACATGAATGGGGTGAGGAAAATGGCTACTCAGCTGATCCTGGAGATGAATGAGGCCTTACAGACACGTATTCCGGGCAAGATCGCCAAGTATAACGACGACTTTGATCCACGTTGTTTTGGAGATACCTTTCAGGGTATGGGAATTTCTACGATTTTAATAGAATCCGGAGGTTATATCGATGATCCGGAGAAGCAATATATCCGTAAACTGAATTTTTATGCCTTGCTACATGCATTGGAATCAATTGCGCTGAAGCGGTATGAGGGGCAGGATATTGCGAAGTATAATGCCATTCCTGAAAACAGCAGAACCTTGTTTGATCTTGTTGTCAGAAATGTGAGCATTCAGAAGGAAAGCTCGGTTTTCAGAACTAATCTGGGAATTAACCAGAATCAGATTAAAGGATCTGCTTATAAAAGTATGTTTTATAACGGACGTATTGAAGAGCTTGGAGATATGGAACTGAATTACGGACATCACGAGCTTGATGCATCGCAGATGAGTGTGATGCCGGGCAAGGTAAAAACTCTGACAAAAGCTGAATGGGATGCGATGACGAAGGCAGAAGAATTTAAGTTGATGAGGGAAGGATATTTATTTGTGAAATTATCGGATAGTACTGCTCCGGGCGGACCGCTGAAAGACCGCTTACTCAACCTGACGAATCAGGATAATGGTCCATTCAAAGCCCCAGGAATAGGGCAGCAGGCTCAGTTTCTTCTGGTGAAAGAGGGAAAACCTGAGGCTGCCGTTGTAAATGGGTATCTGATTGATCTGAACAAAGAGGAGGTGCCGGAATTGCCGAATGTATTTGGATATTGATTTTGTAGAGGTAGAATGTTAATAAGGGGTCCCGGCCTTCAGCACAATGACAATTTCATATAGATGTTAATAAGATTCCGGCCTCCGAGCCGGAATCTCCCGTATTCCCCCGAGAATTGATTGTCATGGCGGGCTTGACCCGCCACCTCCGCAGGTTAAAATTATTATTTAAGAGGTAGAAAAGAATAGTTTTATTAATGATTAGGTCCCGGCCTTCGCCTGGATGACAGGCAGATATATAAAACAAGGAGATTCCGGCTCGGGGGCCGGAATCTGAGTCATTTGCCTAATGATTGGACTGTCCGTAGAGTTTAGCGCAGCGGTCTCTACGGATTGTTAAATATAAAAGAGTTTTCAGACTCGTATTCAATACAAATTGTTCTAAAACAAGACCTTAATATTGATGGGGATGGAGTCAAAAGACTCCATAACATTTATAAATCCTTAGAGGCGCTTCGCTAAACTCTAAGCACAGAGTAGCCTAAGCCATCACCTCAGACAAGTCAATATTATTCGTTACAATACGACATATTATCCAGAGCCTTTATTTCGAATATGCAACTTTATTAATCAGATTCAGTAAGGATAACTTTCCTTCGGAATCGCCCAAAATCTGCCAGATCATGATTCCCGAAGCATTTTCTTTTGCTAGCATGGTTTTCTTACGCATGGTTTCTTCTCCGTTATAATACATGATCTTTCCGTCAGGCATAGTAATCTGATCTGTTTTTTCTGCCCCCGTAAAGGTTTTAACGATTTGTCCGTAGTTCATACTTGAAGCCGGAGATGTTAATTCAGGTCCGAAGCCATAACCGTAAAACCCAACTCCAAGGACGATTTTCTCTTTAGGGATATTCCTTTCTATCCTGAAATAGTTCAGGTCGGCCACAGCATGCTCATAAGTTGAATGCGGACCGGGTTTGGATGGCCGCCAGGGACCGGTATGATCATAACTCATCAGTGTCATAAAATCATACTGTGCCAGTGCCCGGTCACTTAGCTGATCTTTATAGAAAATAGCAATGGCTGAGGTAATCAGTTTTTTATGCGGCTTCAATACACTGGCAAGTCCGACTACGAAGTTTTCGTAATTCTCATCAATGTCACTTCCTTCAATATCCACATCAATGCCATCAAAATTGTATTTTAAGGTGATCAGCAGGAGATTGTTTATAAACCTTGCACGATTTTCATCCTTCAGAAGTTTATGATAATACTCATGCCTTCCACCACCGGCTATTGAAGGCAGGACTTTAACTCCCCGTTTATGAGCTGCCTTTATGAATGGCTCCAGTTCCGAAAGATCCTGATTGAAATTACCAAGGGTATCCGGATTCAGAAATGAAAGATTGATATGTGTCAGTTTGTCAAAGGGTACTGTTTTTAAATCTGCAGTCATTGCTGCTCTTAAAGAATAGTAGCCAACAATCTTGAAATTTGATCTTTTCCCTGACTGACCCTCTGCTTCTGAAAGCAGAAGGGATAAACTGATTAACAGGATTATATGCTTTTTCATTTTTTAAATATCAGGACTCTGATTATTCATTCGGATAAAACTCCTTTACCCTTAGTTCTTCTTTTACTGCTTCCTCAGTTTTGCCCTGTTTTCTTAAAATTGCAGCTCTGTATTTATGGCATTTTGCTGCTACATAGGAATCCGGAAAAGATCGTGCAGATTGGGTGAATAAGTCGTAAGCCTTCTGCTGTGACTCTGCATCTTTTTTCTTCATCAGTTCTTTCCCGTCAATAAAATCCTGATGCCAGCGCCGGGCAATGGCACTCATGCGGTCGGCTTCCTGCAAAGTGGCAAACTGTGGAGGGAATTTTGAAGGCGTTTTCGGACTGATAATAAGATCACCTTTTTTGAAGAATTTCTCAATCGCTTTGGCGATAGCATGAGCTTCATTATAGTTATGTTCCCTGGTTTTTAAGCGGGCTTCTTCCTCCGGGTTAGTGAATAGTGATGCTTCTGCCAGAACACCCGGTATACCATAAGTACCTCTTAATACTGAAGAACCAGCCCCCGAAAAAATGGTGTAATCAGAAACCACACTGTAGGGTGTTTTTGTTTTGTACATGTGTTTTTTCAGATTCTTTGCAAGTAATTTCCCGAAAACTACGCCAGCCTGATTTTCTGATGCCAGACCATGATAATAAATGATGGGGAAATTGACTGATGGATCGGCAGTTGCATTGTGGTGGATCGAAATAAAGAAATCAGCTTTGTTTTCGACGGCCATTTTAGAGCGCTCTGCAAGTGGCAATGGAACGTCAGTACTTCGGGTCATCAATACTTTTGCTCCTTTCTGCTCCAATATCTCTTTTAAAAGCAATCCTACGCGAAGGTCTATCCATTCCTCCCGTTCACCGGTCGGCCCCTGACGGTAACTGTCAGTAGCTGCAGATCCACCATGACCGGGGTCGATGCAGATTGTTTTACCACTCAGAATACTGCCTTTTACTGGATTCTGCTGTGCAAAGGTGCTTTGGGTCAATCCAATAAGCATGAGGAGTAAGAATGCCCTTATTTTGATGTTTTTCTTGAGGTTTTGTCTTTGCATGAGAATATGAAATTTTAACAGTATAGATTAATAGTTATCATGAAAATGGGTGATTATTCGGCCCATTTCATTCCGTATATCTGCCATTGGGATCATGAAATTATTATTCATGAATGAATACATGTATTTTTTGCCTTTTCGGGTAATGAAAAACCCTCCCTGCAAATGAACGTTCTGAAGAGTTCCTGTTTTCGCCCAAACAAAGGGTTGTCCATTATCTGTTTTATAGGCATTTCGTAATGTGCCGCTTACCCCACCCGCAGGCAGCAAATTATGAAGCCTTTCTTCAGTGCCGAGATTCTCTCTTATTTTGGTCAGGATCCTGATGATTGAACGCGGACTAAACAAATTATATCTTGATAATCCTGATCCATCCCTCCATTGAAATTTATCAGGCAGATCATTCAGGAAGTTTTTTGAGCTGTAGGAGATGGCCGAATCAACACTGAGTTTTCCGGGAAGCAGGGAAGAGCATAGATATAAGATCTGTTCCGCAAGGTAATTATCACTCGGAAGCATCATTCTTCTGTAGAGACTGTCTGATGGAATGCTGTAAATCGTCTTTGCATTCTGAGGCAAATTCATATGAATTATGCTGACAGGCAGTTTGAGGGTATCACTAAGCGTTGAGGCTGTTAGCTCTGCTCCCGGTACAAGGTAAAGTGTTTGCCTGTAATTTGCAGGCATGCTCATTTGCGGATAGCTGAAAGTATTTGTCCTGTCATCTCTGCGAACATTGAATGTTCTGGGATGGTAGGATGTGTCCGCTTTTAGATTTTGTTTCAGGAAGGCCGGTTTGATCTCTAAATTCCCGTTCTTATTTGCATAGGCCAGGGCTCTGTTTTCGCCCACAGGTAATGAAACCATGGCAATCTGGTAAATAGAGGAGCCATTGAACTCGGTACCTGCATTACTATGTGAGTAAAACAACTTTTTACCTGAATTTTTAAGGAAGTCATATACCCGTCTTGATTTCAGATCGGGATGAAGAAATGAAGGATCACCGGTGCCCCAGAAGATCAATGAATCACCTTTGGTAACATACCGAAGTCCGGGGATAGAATCACCCAGCATTCGAAGTGCGGTGTATAGTGTAAAAAGTTTAGTATTTGACGCCGGAATTGCAGGTTTGTTTGCATCCAATTCATAAACCGGCTTCATAGTTTTTAGATTATATAGTGAAAAGCCCGTATAGTGATTTTTAAGGATCTCTGAACCCGCAAAGACTTTTGCTACCCTGCGTTTATTTAATTTTTGTGCTTCAGTGTTCGTGGCGAATAAAAGCAAAATGAATACACCTAATAAGCCGTTTACCAGGGTTTTATTTAAGTTTAACTTCTCAGGGATCATCTGTTTCAGGTTTTTTGTTTAATTCTTATCGGTATAAATGGGTCGTGTGGATTGCATGATGAGCAGGGGCAATTTTATGCAAGATAAGTTTCCCCTATGAAAGTTAAAAGAATAAATAAAAGGCAGACAGGGTTCTGAACCCTGTCTGCCTTCCTTTCTTCCTTTTTAATTAAGATTATTGTTTAATATTGTGTCTATGCAAAAACTATTCAGTATTGTACTATTGTGCATTTTTCCTGCTCTATTGCTTGCTCAAAATCCCTCGCGACCAAGAGAAATGGGTCTGAAGATTGGGGTTCTGCCTATAGGCGCTTTGAATGCAATCACAGATGTTCCGGGAGTAAAGGTGGGGCATAAAACCCTGATCAGTGGAGAGTCTGTACGTACAGGAGTAACAGCCATACTTCCTCATGATGGCAATTTGTTTCAGTCTAAAGTTCCTGCAGCTGTTTTTTCTGGCAATGGTTTCGGAAAACTGAGCGGGACAACCCAGATCGATGAACTTGGCACATTGGAAAGTCCACTTATTCTGACCAATACTCTAAATGTAGCCGAAGGCATTCAGGCTGTTATTGAGCATACGCTTTCACAAAAAGGCAATGAAATGGTCCAATCGGTCAATTCTGTTGTCGGAGAAACTAACGATGGTAATCTAAATGATATCCGCGGTCGTCATGTAAAAAAGGAAGATGTTCTCTCTGCCATTCAATCGGCTTCAGCCGGCCCCGTTACTGAGGGCAATGTTGGAGCAGGAACAGGAACAGTATGCTTCGGATATAAAGGGGGGATAGGTACATCTTCAAGAATGTTGCCTCAGAGTTTGGGAGGATATACTGTTGGAGTACTTGTTCAGACTAATTTCGGAGGAGTCCTGCAGATTGACGGAGTGCCTGTGGGTGAGGAATTGGGAAAATTCTCGTTCAGTGATAAGCTTTTGAATAATGTGGATGGTTCATGCATGATCGTGGTGGCAACAGATGCACCATTGGATGCAAGAAATCTGGAGCGTTTAGCTAAGCGGGCTTTCATGGGAATGGCCAAGTCGGGTGGGATTGCATCCAACGGAAGTGGTGACTATGTGATCGCCTTTTCAACCGCTGAAGCTTTGCGTGTTCCTCATCAGCCTGCTCAGCCTGTAATCCAGGCAGGATACCTGCATAATGATTTTACTTCTCAGTTATTCATGTCGGCTATCGAAGCGACGGAGGAAGCCATTATTAATTCCCTTTTTGCTGCTAAAACAGTAACAGGAAATAATGGGCGAAAGATCGAAGCTCTTCCCCTCGATAAAGTAATTCCGATTCTTAAAAAATACAATAGACTATAGAATGAGCAAATTAAAAGTTTGGGTAAATGATTCTTTGATTCCTTCTGATGAAGCGAATGTAAACATCGCTGACCTTGCTGTACAGAGGGGCTACGGAATTTTTGATTTTTTTAAAACCATAGATGGTAAACCAGTATTTCTGGAAGACCATCTGGACCGTTTATTCCGGTCTGCTGTACTGATGAGGCTTGAACTTAAGCAAAGCCGTGATGAGGTTCGAAATAAGATCATAAGACTCATTGAAAGTAATGGGCTGAATGATTCTGGAATAAAAGTGATACTTACCGGTGGCTTTTCTCCGGATGGATTCAATATCGCAGAACCAAATCTCATCATCAGTCAGCAGGGCTTTCAAATCCCCAGAACGATGTCAGAGAATGGTATTAGTATCCTGACTCATGAATACCAACGTCAGTTTTCAAATGCTAAAACACTGGATTATCTTCAAGCCATCTGGCTGCAGCCGATACTGAAGGAGAAAAAGGCAGACGATGTACTGTATTATTCAGACGGTTTGATTCGTGAGTGCCCAAGGGCAAACATATTTATCGTTACAAAAGATCAGAAAGTACTTACACCGGAATCAGGGATGTTAAAAGGTGTGACCAGAAAACAGGTATTGGAAATATCGGGAACGAGGTATCTCACCGAAGCCAGGGATGTGAGTTTGGATGAGCTAAGAAATGCAAAGGAAGTTTTTATTACCAGTACTACTAAAAATATTCTGCCTGTGGTTCAGGTTGATGGACAACTTGTAGGAGATGGAAAGCCCGGAGAAGTAAGCCGGACTTTGGCTAAGGAGTACAACAGGATGATTTACGGATCCTGAAACAAGATGAATCAGAAAAGGGATAAACAATTTGCTTATCCCTTTTCTGATTATTATAATCTAACCTTTACGATCAACTTTTTGATCACACCATCTGCAATCATAGGTGCATGCACATCTTCAGGAAAGAAGATCGCAAATTGACCGTCAGTCAATTCAAAATACATGTCAGGAGCATCATTATAAAAGGCAACATCCTTCTCGGCATTGTATTCACCTTTTAATGATTTACATGCATTACGCGGCTTCCAACCCAGTTTTTCTTTGCCGCTGATGCAGAGCTGAATGTCTATATTTTTGTTATGACATTCAAATTTAGAAATGGATTCATCAGCTGTCATACCCTCTTTTTCTACAACAACATAGTTTAAGCCATCGCTGATTTCGTATTTTCCGGCCTCAACTTTATTGAGGTCAATTGTATTTAAAAATTCAAATGCTTTTGCAAAAAGAGGATGAACAGAGGTGTATTTTCCTGCGTTTTCCAGAGTATCTATTATCATATTCTTTCTTTTTATTGAAATATTTATAGTAAAAATCCGCCCGGAATACAGGCGGATTTTTAAATTATTTTAAACAATTAACGTTGAACACGTCCTGAACCATCGCCACCAACCAGATCTTTAACTTCTGATAAAGTTGCATGATTTAAGTCGCCCGGAATAGTATGCTTAATAGCAGAAGCAGCAACACCAAACTCAGCGGCATCGCTCATTTTCATGCCAGTAACCAAACCATAGATAAATCCGCTTGCAAACGAGTCACCGCTACCTACACGATCCACGATACGAACTTCGTATGATTTGGTATGATAAAATTCAGTGCCATCGTAAACCAGTGCCGACCAGCCATTGTCTGAGGCACTATGGCTTTCCCTTAAAGTTGAGGCAATATATTTAAAGCCGAATTTAGCTTTCATTTGCTGGAATACATCTTTATAACCATCCAGATTAAGCTCACCTTTGGTAACGTCTGTACCCTTACTTGTAAAGCCAAGAGTTGTTTCTGCATCTTCCTCGTTACCTATACAAACATCAACGTACTGGCAAAGTCTGGTCATCACCTCTCTGGCTTTTTCCTTGGACCATAATTTTTTACGATAGTTCAGATCAATACTTGTAGTGATACCTCTTGCTTTTGCCGCTTTTAAAGCTGCTTCTGTTAAAGCAGCAGCTTTATCACTTAATGCAGGGGTTATACCGGTAGTATGGAACCAATCGGCACCTTCAAAGATTTTATCAAAATCGAATTCGGATATTTCAACTTCAGCGATGGATGCATCAGCACGGTCATAAACTACCTGTGATGCACGCATAGAAGCTCCGGTTTCAAGGAAATAGATTCCCAAACGCTTTCCACCTCTTGCAACAAACTGAGTATCAACGCCATAACGGCGTAAATGATTGATTGCAGATTGCCCTAAAGGGTTGTTGGGAACTTTAGATACAAATGTTCCGTTTAATCCGTAATTGCATAATGCAGCAGCTACGTTTGCTTCACCGCCACCATAAGTAACGTCAAAACTATCACTTTGCACAAATCTCTTGAAATCGGGAGTCGATAGACGCATCATTATCTCTCCAAGTGTTACGACTTTTTTAGCCATGGCTTAATTCTGTATTTAATTGAAAGAACTTGTTAAAATCCAAATTTAGGATAAGCAAAAATACATTAATGGTCGATAATTAAAAGTTTTATCCATGCTTAATTGCTTATTAACAAACAAAATGTTACGTAAGCATATTAATACTTTGAATTTCGATTCAGCTTAGCTAATTATTTATTAATTAGCTAATTTAGTGGCCTAGTTTTACTTAAATATTATTACAGATGAGCAAGAAATCAGAACTCTTGAATTTAATACCCGAGCAGGGTATATTACCTTTATATTTCAACAAAGATAAAGAGACCAGTATAGGACTTTTAAAAGCATTATACAGTGCAGGTATCCGGGCGGTAGAATATACCAACAGGGGAGAGGCTGCTCTCGCAAATTTTAAAGAGATGAGAAAGGTGGTTGATTCTGAACTTCAGGGTATGTACCTGGGTATCGGAACAATCAAAGATGGAGTAATGGCCCAGACTTTTATCGATGCCGGTGCAGATTATATCATTTGTCCGGGTCTGGTAGAGAGTGTGGCAGAAGTTGCCGATAAACATGATATGTTATGGGCTCCTGGTTGTATGACACCTAGTGAAATAATCAGAGCTGAGACTTTGGGTGCTAAAATGATCAAACTTTTCCCTGGAAATGTTCTGGGGCCTGGCTTTATGTCAGCAATCAAAGAGTTGTTTCCTAATCTTAAGTTTATGCCAACAGGTGGGGTAGATCTTGACCGGGCTAATATTGAAGGATGGTTTAAAGCAGGGGTTTGTGCAGTTGGAATGGGTAGTAAGCTGGTGAGTAAAGAGGTTATGGAAAACAAGAAATACGATGAGTTGATTGCTTCAACAAAGTCGGTTTTGGAGATAATCAAATCGATTAGATCTTAGTCTGTTGATACTTTCTGATGGCCGGCAGGAGTGTTTCTGCCGGCTTTTTTTGTTTGAAAGCAGAACATGTTCAGATACCGGCTTTTTAAAACGGTTCATAAAATTAATGTTCGTGTTTATCACTATTGTATCATTTTTCGTTCATAGAAATTAGAAAGGCTTCTATTTTCTATTTTTATAACTCTCGTTGCTTATCTGAACGTATCTTATCTTAAAGTTCAGTTGCTTTGTGAAACGGGTAAGAATCTAAGAGGAATGTTCAGATCGTTATATTTATTATATTTTATTTTTTCTTTCTGGATGCTTTCAGGTACCAAAGCAATAGCCCAAAGTACCTCCAATGAAGGGACTGACTTCTGGGCTGTTTTTCCAACACATGTTCCAGCCAATTTAAATGGAGTCAGGCCATTGGCAAGATACTCGATTTTTATAACAGGAAAACAGGCTTCATCAGGTACCGTTAGTGTCGGTGGTGTCAGTCAGCCATTTACCCTAACGGCAGGAAATACTGTAATTGAAATTCCAATAAATCGTGGGGACGCCTATATTGATGAGCTTGAAGCTAACAGAGTACTCTCAAACAGGGCGATAAGGGTTCAGGTAGATCCCGGAAAACCTAAAGTGGTAGTTTATGGGCATATTTTTGCCGGCGCCCGTTCCGCTGCTTCACTCATTTTACCTAAGGAGGCACTTGGGCAGCAGTATTTTAGTATGAATTATATCAGTGGCAATACTCCTGATCCCGGTCAAAACCATATTGTACTGATTGCCAGTGAGCCCAATACAAAAATTTTCATCAGGCATAAGGGGAATGACCTGATTCCCGGCGGGGTAACCCTCGCAAATCCCGGGGATGTGTATGAATACCTTTCAAATGAAGATTTAACCGGAGCAAATGTGTTTGTTGATCCTGCAACTTCAGGCTGTAAGCAGTTTGCCATGTTCTCAGGAACTACGAACTCAGCAATTACTGCTTCCTCAGGGTGTGTGGGTCGTACTTCATCGGATCCTTTGTATCAGCAAAATTATCCAGTCGATAGTTGGGGTAAGACCTACGGATTTATTCCCTTCAGTTCAACAAGTCCAAATGGTAGTACAGCAAGAAGCAGAGGTAATTATGTTCGTATTCTGGCCAAAGAGAATGGTACACGGGTTAATTATAATGGGGTACAGGTTGCGAATCTGAATGAGGGGGAATATTACCAAACCCCTGCTCCTGTTAATGTTCCAGCTTATATTTCTGCAAATAATGCAATTGCAGTTGCCCAATATTCTTTAACTCAGGCTTGTGCAGGCGGTGGATTTAGTGATCCGGATATGGTAATTCTGAATCCGATTGAATACAATATTAAAAACATCACTGTATATTCTTCGAGTAGAGAAGACATCAGTGAGAATTATGTAAACATTCTGATTAAAACTGCAGCAGCAGCTTCTTTCAGGATCAATGGAAGAGCACCTGGTGGCACATTTGCTGTTTTGGCAAATAATCCGGAATACTCCTATCTGAAGCTAAATCTGAATCAATATCCTACGCAAATCTTCAACTTATCTGCTTCTGATGGCTTCAATGCGATAGCCTATGGATTTGGAGATGTGGAGTCCTATGCTTATTCAGCAGGTACAAATCTGGCATCCAGTCAGTTTGTTAGGGCAATTAATAAAATTACACTTGAGGAGATTAACAATGCCTGTACAAGGCAGGATCTTGATTTTAAACTTACCTTAACAGCACCTGCCTCAAGCTTAACCTGGCAATTGGATGTAAATGATCCGGCGGTAACACAGACTAATCCTGTAGCGGTACCTGTTGTAAAGAATGGAATCACCTTTTATGAGTATTTATTCCCCAAGAACCTGGGATATAGTCAGCCGGGCCAGAAATCAATCAAAATTATAGCAAAATACGCTACCCTTGCAGGATGTAATCTTGATGAACAGGAGATTGACTATCAGTTTGATGTCTTTGATCCGCCTGAAGCATTATTTACAAATACGAGCAACTTCTGTACCAATAATGAAATCAGCTTTACGGATATAAGTAAGGATAATGGCAATCCTATCACTTCATGGGAATGGGATTTTGGAGATGGGAATACATCGATAGACCAAAACCCAAAGCATATTTTTATGAATCCGGGTTCATATAATGTGGTTCTGAAAGTGAGGAATTCAACAAGCTGTAATGCAAAAGAATATACTCAAGTCTTAGTGATTAGGGCAAGTCCGGTAGCAGATTTTGTAAGTTCAAACCCTGGCTGTGATAATGCTGCCATCGTATTTACTGACCTCTCCAGGGCAGTTCAGGGGAATATAATAAAGCGGGAATGGGACTTTGGAGACGGGACAAAATTTGATAACCCGAGCTCAGCACCGGTAAGCCATCAGTACACTGCAGGAGGGAAGTTTATGGTTAGTCTGAAGGTTACCAATGAATTTGGCTGTGAGAATACACTTACCCGCGAGCTAAATATTACAACACCATTTCTGGAAGCCGGTAAGGATACAATCGTCCTGCGCGGTGGATCAGTGCGATTTAATATTCAGGCTACAGGTACGAATTTAAGGTATAAATGGACTCCCTCCACCGGACTCGATCGCGATGATGTTAGGAATCCGATTGCATCACCGACAAGTGATACCCGGTATTCTGTGACAATAAGCTCTGACGAAGGATGTGTACTTCAGGACGATGTTATGGTAAAAGTTCTTGAAATGCCTTTCATACCAAATACATTTACACCCAACGGAGATGGAATCAACGACGTATGGCAGATTGAATATCTGGATAGTTATCCGGGAGTAAGTGTAAATATTTACAATCGTTTTGGAATTAAAGTGTTTGCTTCTATTGGATACCTTAAGGCATGGGATGCTAACTTAAATGGACAAAATCTTCCGGTAGGGACTTATTATTATGTAATAGATCCTAAAATCGGATTGCCAGTGTTTAAGGGATGGGTAGCGGTAGTTCGTTAGGGGCTGGTTTTATGGAATGTCCTTGTTTTAAAATGTTGGCTGTAAATAATTATAAGATTGAAGTTCGACAATGAAAATGATTTTTTAACTTGTTCAAATTATCTTTGTGAATTTTCCCGGCAGATTAGGTTTTGGAATTATCATATTGATAAGTTTTTGGCTCAAAATAAATTATTAATGAAAAGAGTTACGGCTTTTTTATTTTCCTTTCTGATTTACCAGTGTGTACTTGCACAGCAAAAGCCTCAGTATACTCAGTATGTCATGAACAATTTTATTTTGAATCCCGCAATCGCCGGAATTGAGAATTATGTTGATGTAAAAGCTGGTTATCGTGCACAATGGCAGGGACTTGAAGGGGCTCCGGTGACTTCTTATGTTTCAGTTCATGCTCCCCTGGGCAAGAATTTTTTGTATGGAACATCAACCTCTGTACCACAGGGGGGTGGCAGTAATCCCAATAGCCGGAGTTATTTGCAGAATTACATGGCATCTGAGCCACATCATGGTGTAGGTTTTACCGCTGTATCTGATAAAGCAGGACCTATTTCAAGAACTGATGTTAACCTGAATTATGCCTATCATATTGGAATCACGGAACAGGTGAACGTCTCTGTTGGGTTGGCTGCAGGAATTTCGAAGATTTATCTTGACCGCTCTGGTCTGGTACTTGAAAATCCGAATGATCAGGCAATCGGAAATGGTAGTTATGATAATTTTAAGCCTGATTTGAGCGCCGGAATCTGGCTTTATGGACCACAGTTTTTTGCCGGAGCCTCAGCACAGCAGCTTTTAAAAAGTCCGATAGGTTTTAGTGATGACCCCTTAACTTATGATCAGGGAAGAAAAGTGCCGCATATATTTGTAACTGCAGGATATAAAGTTTATCTGGGTGATGATTTCGCAGCAATTCCCTCTGCACTTTTAAAAATTGTGACACCGGTTCCGGCTTCGGTGGATGTAAATTTAAAACTGGCCTACAAAGATCGTTTCTGGATTGGCGGCAGTTACCGTAAGGATGATGCATTTGCCGGAATGGCCGGGTTTAACGTAGGCTCATTTATGAACATTGGCTATTCTTACGACCTTACCACATCCGGCCTGAATACGGTAAGTAATGGTTCTCATGAAGTTGTACTTGGAATCTTTTTAAACAACCGGTATAAGGTGAGTTGCCCGCAGAAAAGCTGGTGACGGTTAATTGACAGTTGATAATTCAGAGTTGACAGTTGACAGTTGACAGTTGACAGTTGATAATTGACAGTTGACAGTTGACAGTTGATAATTGAGAGTTGACAGTTGATAATTGAGAGTGGAGAGTTGAGAATGGAGAATTTCTCACATCTCATATCTCACATCTCACATCTCAATTAAAGCTCTTTCCTCAGCCTCGCAACCGGAATATTCATGGCTTCGCGGTATTTTGCAACGGTCCGTCGGGCGATATTGTATCCTTTTTCTTTGAGAATTTCTGTTAGTTTTTCATCTGCAAGAGGCCGGCGTTTATCTTCCTTCCCAATGCACTCTTCAAGAATCTTTTTAACTTCCTTGTTTGATACTTCTTCACCGCTATCCATTTGAATGGCCTCAGAAAAGAATGATTTTAACAGGAAGGTTCCAAATTCGGTTTGCACATATTTTGAATTCGCCACCCTCGAAACTGTTGAAATATCCATGCCAATGCGGTCGGCTATATCCTTCAGGATCATCGGCTTTAAATTCTTATCATCACCGGTAAGGAAATACTCATATTGGTAATCCATGATAGCCTTCATTGTTTTCAGCAGTGTTTGCTGCCTTTGCTTGATTGCATCAATAAACCATTTCGCTGAATCCAGTTTTTGTTTTACAAATTGAACTGCTTCTTTAAGTTTTTTGTCTTTCTCAGCCGATTTATCATAATGTTCGAACATTTCCTGATAGGATCGGCTTACCCTGAGCTCCGGTGCATTTTTTGAATTCAGAGTCAGGAATAATATTCCATCATTATTGCTGATATGAAAATCAGGGATAATCTGTAATTGCTTGGTAGTTACAGCATTGGAATCACCTGGTTTAGGATTGAGTTTAAGGATTTCATTCACAACTTCTTTAAGCTCTTCAGAATCCATATTTAAAGAACGTTCCAGCTTATCGTAGTGCTTTTTTGTAAACTCATCGAGATAATCCTCAACAACTATTATTGCTTTCTGAATGATAGGATTAGTTTCTTTTTTCCTTAGCTGGATAAGTAAACACTCCTGAAGGTCTCTTGCACCAACACCTGCCGGATCAAAGGATTGGATTACTTTCAGCATTTCATTAACTTCTTCATCTTCTGCAAATACATTCTGAGAAAATGCGAGATCATCTACCAGTGAAGCAACCGGCCTGCGGAGGTATCCATCGTCATCCAGGCTGCCAATCAATTGCTGCCCGATCCTGAAATCTTTATCAGAAAGAGGCATGAGGTCCAGTTGTGCTTGTAAACTTTCGAAGAAGGAGTTCTGAACGGCTATAGGTATCTCTTTGCGTTCATCCTCATCATCACCGTTCTGTTCATATTTTGAGCCATAATCATTAAGATTATCGTCCTGCAAATAATCATCAACATTAAATTCGTCTAAACTTTCCTGAGAATCTTCCTGATTGAAATTGTCATCCTCTGGGTCCCTGTCAGGGTATTCTTCGGCAGGCTCATTCATATTGGCCAGACTCAAATCTTCAAGAGCCGGATTATCTTCCAGTTCTTCTTTAATGCGTGTATCAAGAGAAACTGTTGGTACCTGCAGTAATTTGATGAACTGAATCTGCTGCGGAGATAGTTTTTGTAGAAGTTTTTGCTGAAGGTTTTGTCTTAACATAAGGTGAATTCTCCGGTAAATTTACATAATTAATGACTGATGAAATAGCCATCCTGGAAATATGTTGATAAAAGAAAGTAGTATATACGTTATTTATATTTGTTTCTTTATCCAAAATGTATAATTTTAGTGAAGGACAAACCTGAAAAAACTATGGCAATTGTAAAAGAATTTAAGGAATTCATCTCAAAGGGAAATGTAGTAGATCTCGCAGTGGGTGTGATTATCGGAGCTGCTTTTGGAAAAATTATAACCTCTTTGGTTGATGATGTTTTGATGCCTCCAATAGGTTATCTGACAGGTGGGGTCGATTTTGCAGACAAAAAGCTGGTACTCATTACCGCAGATGCAGTAAATAAGGTGGAAGAAGTCGCAATTCGTTATGGAAATTTCATAAATGCTGTAATTCAGTTTCTGATCGTCTCTTTGTGTATTTTCGCAGTAATCAAAGCCATTAATGCACTGAAACGGAAAGAAGAGGCAGCTCCTGCGGCTCCTGCTCCTCCAAGTGCTGAGGAAACTCTCTTAGCTGAAATCAGGGATTTGTTGAAAAGCCAGAATAAATAATCAATAGCTTCTTTTAAGCTCGGGATTGGTTATGATGATATAATCAGCCAAATGGGAAAATTTTTTCCAGTCCGGATTCTTGAACGTACTGTCTGAGAAGGATGAAATGCTTGCTGTTTTTAAAGCAGGCCTGAGTTTTATTACCCGGGCAACAGTGCCAAGCTTTTCATCAGTGTGAAAACGGCCTGCAATATGGAATATTTTATTTTGCCTGTGCTTTTTCATGTATTTTGTGATTGACCAGGCCATGCCGCTATCCCATAAGTTTTGTGCCTGGTATATTTCCATGCCCGGGACTTTGTGCCCACCCATTGTCTTTAAGAAATTGTCATAATACTTCCCTACGGCAGTATCAATAGGTAGGGGTGGAAGCCATTTTCTGGCTGTTTTATTCAAAGAATCAAGTCCGGACAGGCCTTTTCGTGTTACGATGTTCACATAGCGGTTGGGTGTATTGGCTGCAATAACCTGTATACCATGCTCACGGGCATATTCGATCATTGGTTTATAATCTGTATAGTTATTCCATGCCCTGGCTTCTTTTATGAAATTCTTTTCACGGATCAGGTTCTGCAAATACTCATTTAAAACCAGCTGTACATCCGTTTCGAACATTTCCATTGACAGTGTCTGTTTTTCTCCGTTTTTGCGGTGAAGCATCCTGAGAATTTCAATTTCGAGTTGGTGCCCGACCGGATCATTATGTTCCTCGCCAAAAAAAACGATATCCTTTTCTGAAAGAATACCTATAATTTCCTCCAGGGTAGAGGTCCTGTTAGCCTTACTGTCATAGATTTTGTAATTCTCAGTCTTTAACTGCGACAGGACAGGCATTGTGAAAAATACAAGGAAAATCAAGGAAAAAAATTTCATATTTTTGAACCACTCGGGGGATTAATAGGATTAATATAAGGATATTTTTAATTCAATTGTTTGAATTGTGAAAAATCAACCTTATATTTGCACTCCTGTTTTTTAGAGCAATAATAGATAAATTAAGTCATGAAAAGAACATTCCAGCCTTCTCAAAGAAAAAGAAGAAATAAGCACGGGTTTAGAGAGCGCATGAGCAGTGCAAACGGAAGAAGAGTATTAGCTTCAAGAAGAGCTAAAGGTAGAAAAAGACTATCTGTCTCTGACGAGCGTCGCCATAAAGCATAATTTTGATTGTGTTTTCGTAGCCTTACGATTAACGCAGATCAAAATCTGCTTGTAAATCAGGCTAAATAACAGTCAAAATGTACAGTTTTAAAAAGGAAGAACGGTTATGTAATGTTAAGCTTATTGAAAAGCTTTTTACTGACGGTTCTTCTTTTTTAGTTTATCCCTTTCGCATCGTTTGGCTTACTGAACCATCCGGTTCTGAACATCCGGTGCAGGTTTTGATTAGTGTCCCAAAAAAGAGATTTAAGCGTGCGGTAGACCGAAACCTGATCAAGCGCAGAATCCGGGAACTTTACCGACTTCATAAATCCGAATATCTTTTACCATTTCTGAATGAACATTCAAGCGGATTGATTTTGGGAATTACTTATATCGGTAATGAAATTGGCGAGTATGCATTTCTGGATAAAAAGTTTAAAGATGCTCTGCATCGTTTAAAGAAATTATACCTGAGTAACCATGCTGAAAAGGATATTTAAGTCTGCATTTTCTGCATTTTTTCTGTTTCTGATCTGGATATACCAGAATCTTATATCACCGGTACTTGGTAAGTCCTGTCGTTTTACGCCAACCTGCTCTCATTATGGGATTGAGGCAATTCAAAAACACGGGCCGTTTAAGGGTGGCTGGTTAACAATAAAGCGGATTGGAAGATGCCATCCCTGGGGAGGGCACGGTCATGATCCTGTTCCCTGAGTTTTTTCTTAACAGATAATTTTGCTCTTTTGCAGCTATGAATGATCAATTAATTTTACTTCTTGAAACTGCTACAAGCAGTTGTTCGGTGGCATTGAGTGAGAACGGGAAAATCATTGCGGTCAGAGAAGCAAATGAGCGGAATATTCATGCCAGTCATATCACCTTGTTCATTGAAGAGTTGATGATTCAAACCGGTAAGAAATATTCTGATCTTAAAGCCGTTGCAGTGAGTAAGGGGCCGGGTTCTTATACAGGTCTGAGGATTGGGGTCTCAACGGCCAAAGGACTCTGTTATGCACTCGACATTCCTTTATTGGGAATAGATACCCTCGAAGCAATGGCTTCCGGTCTCCTGTCCAAAATGGAGGTCCAGCAATCGGATCTGCTGATCCCAATGATCGATGCCAGAAGAATGGAAGTCTATACGGGTATTTTTCAGAAGGACCTTAAAGTAATTGAACCGGTGAATGCAAAGATTGTGGATGCTTCCTCTTTTGATCAGTTTTCAGATCGTAATCTTATATTGTTTGGTGATGGTGCCGGTAAGTTTAAGGAATTATTTTCCGGTCAAAATAATATCCGGTTCATTGATTTTACAAACTCTGCAGAAGACCTGAACTTTTTGGCCTTCAGAAAGTTCAATGATAATGAGACTGAGAATACAGCTTATTTTGAGCCTTTTTATTTAAAAGACTTTCTGGTTACAAAATCCGCTAAGAGTTAATCTTATTCCTTTTTTCCAACTAATCCTTTTATAAATTTCCCGATAGGGTTTTTCCTGAATCCTGAAATTTTAGTTGCATTATGCTGATGCTCTAAAACACTTCCGAATTTTAAACCAAATCCCATATAAAATGAAACACCGGTATACCCGCTGGTGTACGGTGAATTGTCCCTGACATAATTTCCTAGCATTTCAAAGCTTTTTATAAGCTGATCACTGCCGATGTAGAATTCGACATTAGGCGTTTTAATCATGTACTGCCCACCTATCTGTAATATTCCGGTCGTATTATAGGCAGCAGAAGCGGTAAGGACATGGTTCTTTATATGATAATTATTGACCAGCACCAAATCCCCGCCATCATAATATATTGTTTTAGACAGGATCAGGTTTGGTTTATAATTTCCAAATTCTTTACTAAGCATCAATTCCGCCTTACCATTTATCATGCTTACATAAGATCTGTTAACTGACTTTGAGCTTATGCTGGTATCCAGACTGTCGGCAAGCCTGTTATCCGCACTTGAGTTTGATGCATTATCTATAATGATTTTTCCTGTATCAAAATCATATTCATAGGCATCTTTACTCCATTTTATAAAACCGATATCTTTCATATTCCCTAAAACAGTCCACCCATCCCGAAGACGATATGAAGCTCCCGCTGTAATTGAGAGTCCAGGATTTTTAAAATTGGGATTAATCATTCCCCGTTGAAAATTATCAAACTTGAAGCTTGACCTAAGCTGTCCCTTTACCGAAACATCAAACTGATCGTTGGCTTCGTCCATGTTTATTTCAGATTTATCAACTTTTATGGAGGAATAACTTATTCCGCTCAGCAAGCTGAACTTTGCTCCTGCTGAAAATCGCCTGGTATAATTTTGACGGTATACAAAACTGAACTGATGGTAATTCTGATTGTATCCCTTTACATTGAAAAGATTACTTAGGTTGCTGGCATTGAATACTCTGTAATCATCAAAAATTGCAAAAACCTCATTGGTTACACTCGCTCTTCCATCGTTGCGAATCTGCCAGCTAATTCCCATTTCCTTGTATTTTTTTACAGCCTTCAGCACACGCAGCATGGCGATATAGTTATTTGAACCAAAGCTTAGGGTATTCTTTTGGTTTTCGCCCAGACTAATATCCCGGCCATTAAATACACCATCATAAATGAGGGATTTGAATGCTGAATCTGCCGGACCAGAAAAAGTTGAATTAAGACTGATTGTTGGAATAAGAAAATTGAATGCAAAACGACGGCTTGTATCAACCTGATAGGCTCTTTGAGATGGATTTTCGAAACTGTCATACAAAGTTCGACTGTTGTAAAGTGAATATTGCTGAGAATAGCTGGTATTTATAAACCCAATGAGTAAAAATGATACAAGTGATAGCTTAACTATTGATATTTTGTTTCGGCTTAAAATCATGGCGTAATTAATTGCTTCCAATACTATCTACGAATAAATCCGGTTCAGATGCTGTCTTTATATTTTTGTAAGCAGTGTAAAAATTAGTAAAAAAATATTCATTATTACTGGCTAGTTGATAAGACAATGCATACATATCTTTTATTCCATAATTTTTACTTCTAAAGTTCTGACTATAATTGCTTTTAAGTGAGTTTCTTAATAAAATCTCTGCATTGCTTAAATATAGAACAAATGAAACATTACTCTGATCGGCAACCAACTGATCAAATTGAACAAATGCCTCTGTTTTATAAATTAAACGCCCCGAATTATAATCATTTAAAAACCGCTGAACACTTGAAGGTGAATTTGACAGGATTAGCAGGTTGTCTGTAATTGAAAAGAAAGGTTTGGAAAATCTTTTCACCGGGTCCCCGAGGTAATAATAGAATAGGTTGCTATAATTCATCCTTCTCACAGTTGGAGAATAAAAAGAACTTAATGGATCAAGTAAGAACTGGAGTTTACTGCCATCGCTAAGTCTGATGATTGCAAGGCTTTCGGAAGTTGAAAGGTGAATGGTACTCATTTCCTTAGACCATAATCCAGGCATATCCCTTTCCGGGTTAATGCCGGTTTCGGATTTTATGGCTTCTATTTGCTTCTTAAGGGTGTCGAGTTCAGCTCTGGTTTGAAATATCAGATCCAGGTCTTTCTTGTACCTGACATAATCCGAAATGCCATAGGTGATGGAACTTGCTGTATTATAAGGCATCACCAGTTTATTCGTATTCTTTACGGGTTTCTGATTCAAAAAAACAGGTATATAACTGTCTGCAGCTGACGAAATTCTGCTTATCCCATTAAACATCATGACATCAGTCTTGTAATTCATCTCCAGGCTTGAATAACCCGAAAAGCTTTCGAAAAGCTCCAGGTTGTCGCTTAATTTCCTTTTGAAGTACGGCTTTAAAAATCCTGGTTTATTATAGTTTATAAAAAGGTGAGCTAAGGCATTTGCATCCTTGTTAAGTCCGGCATTGATTTCCCTGATAAAAGCCTGACTTATTTTTTTTGACTTCCTGTCAATGCTTTGATTGAGCAATCCGGCAGAAAAACTGCCTCTGGCAATTCCATTGTCAATGCCAATGTAAAAAGTACGTTTTAGCTCAGAAGAATTAATTTCTAAGAAATTTCCTTCCGGATTTTCTTTCTTATTTAGCCTGATTTCCGGAAGTTCTGATAGGGTAGTCTGAAGCTCATCAATCGTCAGTGGCTGTTTTAGACTGACCGACCATAAGAAATCAACACTGTCGGTTTTGGATGGATGAAAAGATAGAAAGAACTTTTGACCCTCAGTCAGATCATTCAGTTCCTTTTTGCTGAGCAGAAGATCTTTCAGCCAGGTCAATTCATTTTTAACCTGTGTGCCAATGATGGTATCGAAAACAGTGTAGTCTGTAAAGATTTCATACAGGCTTTTATCATTGGGGTATTGAAAAATAAGGGATGCATCCGCAGGTATTTCAGAAAGCACACGGTCATTATTCCGGCTGCTGATGTTGAGCTTTGAAAAGTATAAATATGCAAGAGAAATTACGATGAGGACCAAAGCCGTTGTAATTCCTATAATTTTCTTCATCAATATGTGCTTTTAACAAATTTATATTTTTAAGTCATAGATCACTAATGACATGCTTCATTTAAAGCATCAAACACGTTTATTATTTAATTCAGACTTGACACTAATTAACAAAACACTTTCTAAGTTGTATTCATGAATCTCATGTATTGGACTTCTTATGTATATTGTTTCTTGAAATCTTAAATCATGATATAAACAGGGATTTAATCATTTTAATATTAATATTGGGACATTTTTAAGGTAAGGTTTATGCGGATATAAATCAAGGGATTAGCTTGTTATTTAATTATTTTACAGATATGGATAAAATGGATCAGGTGCTAAATAGACGTGATTTTATTAATAAGGTTGGAATAGCAGCTACAGCTTTAGCCATTTCTCCTGGATATGGCTTTGGAAACATTCCAAAAGCTGCTCGTAAAATTCATATTGGAATTATTGGCGGTAGATTTGGTGCTGGTTTTCAATTTCACGAACATCCAAATTGTATTGTTGAAGCTGTAAGTGATCTTCGAACAGATAGAAGGGAAGGCCTGATGAAAGTTTATAAATGTTCTAAGAGTTATGAATCACTTGAGAAACTAATTCTGGATCCTAAAGTTGAGGCAGTTTTTATTGCAACTCCTGCTCCCGACCATGCAAATCATGTGATTGCCTCTCTTAAAGCAGGTAAACATGTTCTCTGTGCTGTTCCTGCCGCCATGACGCTTGAAGAGTGTTCTGAAATTCTTAATGTGGTACAGGAAACAGGTCTTACTTATATGATGGCCGAAACAAGTACTTACAAACAAGGCATGATAACTGCCAGGAAACTTTATAAAGAAGGAAAATTTGGAAATATATTTAGTGCTGCTGCTGAATATAATCATCCAGGCCTTGAAGAACTTTATTTTGAAAATGGGAAGCCTACCTGGCGTCATGGTTTACCTCCTATGCATTATCCAACACATTGTACATCATTCCTGATAGGACTTACTGGCGAGAGATTAACACAAGTGAGTTGTATGGGTTGGGGTGATGATAGTCCCATATTAAAAAACAATTCTTTTAAAAACCCTTTTTGGAATGAGACTGCATTCTTCAAAACTGATAAAGGGAATCCATTTAGAGTAGAGGTAAACTGGAAAGGTGCTCTTCTGGAAACTGAACGAGCTGAATGGCGGGGAGATAAGATGAGTTTTTATTATCCTCGGGAAGGGAATAAGGAATTTACCATGGTCAAGGTCTCCGATAAAATGGGACAAGATGATGCAGGGTTTAAGCACATACAAAATTCGGTAGAATCATTCAAAGTGCCTTCCTGGTGGGCGACCGACATGCTGCCTGAACCTTTGAGACATAATAGTGGACATGAAGGTTCACATACATTTATCACACATGAATTCATCGATTCTATATTAAGTAATAGGAAACCAGAAGTGGATATTTATGAAGCTATTGCTTATACAGCACCCGGAATTGTCGCGCATCAGTCCGCACTCAAAAATGGTGAGTATATGAAGATCCCTAGTTTCGATAAAATAATTCGATGATTTGGAAGCTTCTATATAAATTATATTTTGTTCAAAAACTTTAACCCAAAAAAATAAGCGCTTGGATACTCAAGCCAATAGGGGTATTTTTACCGATATAATCTAACAATATGAACAAACAGCTAATTATCATCGCTTCAATTTCAGGAATGCTTGCTGTTATTTTAGGTGCTTTCGGTGCACATGCCTTAAAATCTTTGCTTGAACCATCCGGATTAGAGGTTTGGAAAACAGCAGTAAGTTATCATTTCTATCATACCATTGCACTGCTTTTCCTTGCATTACTTCCCGCAGGCAAAAGTAAGGCGGCGAATATGGCGGCCTGGTTCTTTTCTTTGGGAATTCTGTTTTTTTCGGGTTCCTTATATCTTATTTCAACCAAAGAAATATTGAATATCAGCCAGCTTTCGGTTCTTGGACCGATTACTCCAATCGGAGGTTTGTTTTTTATTCTGGGTTGGTTTAGCCTGATTTTCTTTGCTTTAAAGAGTAAATAATGCTTGAATTTAATGAAACAGATGGCATTGAAAGGAAAACTCTTTTCATAGAGGTAGTTCTGCCCTTGGCGATACCAAAAACCTACACCTACCGGGTTCCTTCAGAAATGAGCGGCGCTATTGCCATTGGCAAACGTGTGGTTGTTCAGTTCGGACGGGCTAAGATCTATACTGCCATTGTTTACCAGGTATCTGAAACTCCTCCGGAACTTTATGAGGCTAAATATATCATTGATGTCCTTGATGAAGAGCCCATTGTAAACCAATTTCAGTTGAAATTATGGAAGTGGATGGCTGACTATTACCTCTGTCATATCGGAGAGGTGATGCAGGCCGCACTTCCTTCGGCCCTCAAACTGGCGAGTGAAACCCGTATCATTCTGAATCATTCAACAACGTTCGATAAGTCGGATCTTTCTGACAAGGAGTTTCTGATTATTGATGCCCTGGATATTCAATCGGAGCTTAAGGTAAGTGATATCAGTAAATTACTGGGGCAAAAGACGGTTTTTCCAATACTCAGAGCTCTTTTTGAGAAGAATATTATCATTATTTCTGAGGAAATTACTGAAAAATTTAAACCCAAAAAGAAATCGTTTATTAGCCTTCATCCCCAATACAAAGATTCCGAAAACCGCAGGGCTTTATTCGAAATTCTCGAGCGGGCACCCAAGCAACTGGAACTTTTATTGGCTTATTTTAAGTTAGAAAGGCAGCAACAAGAAATTTCCAAGCCTGAACTGCTTGAAGTTAGTGGCAGCGGTCCGGCGGCACTAAAAACCTTGATTGAGAAGGAAATCTTTGTTCAGGAAGACAAAGTGGTGAGTCGCTTAAGTGCTGAGGAACTCGAAACCTTGCATGATTTTAAACTGAGCGATGCCCAGGAAACTGCATTGAGAGAGATCAGAGCACAACTGGAAGTTAAGGATGTTGTCCTGCTTTATGGTGAAACCTCTTCAGGCAAAACACAAATCTATATCCGTTTGATCGAGCAAATGCTGCTTGAGGGCAAGCAAACATTATACCTTTTACCTGAAATTGCATTAACTACGCAGCTTATTGAGCGTTTGCGTGAACATTTTGGAGGGCAGATTGGTGTTTATCATTCCCGTTTTAATGATAATGAGCGCGCTGAGGTCTGGCAGAAAGTATTAAAAGGTGAGTATAAAATAATTCTGGGTGCCAGATCATCTATTTTTCTGCCATTTAAGGATCTGGGCCTGATCATTGTCGACGAAGAACATGAATCTTCTTACAAACAATATGATCCTGCTCCAAGGTACCATGCCAGGGATACTGCCATTTTTCTATCACATCTGCATGGGGCACGAATAGTTTTAGGTTCGGCCACTCCGAGTCTGGAGAGTTTTTATAATGCAAAAATTAAAAAATATGGTTTTGTGACCTTAAAGGGCAGGTATGGAGGAGTTAAATCACCAGTAATTGAAGTGGTGAGTATAGCTGATGAAACCAAACGGAAAACCATGCAATCGCATTTTACCTCTGTTCTGATAAATGAAATTAAAGCGGCATTGTCACGTAAAGAACAGGTAATTCTTTTTCAAAACCGTAGGGGCTATACTCCGGTTTTACTCTGTACTACCTGTGGATTTACCCCTAAATGCATCAATTGTGATGTGAGCCTTACTTTTCATAAGAGCAGTTCAAAACTTCATTGCCATTATTGCGGATATAAACAGGATGTGCTTCATGCTTGCCCCGCATGTGGTTCAAGCAGAATAGAACAGAAGGGCTTCGGTACGGAGAAGGTAGAAGATGAACTGCAGCGGATCTTTGAGGATGCTAAGATTGCACGTATGGATCTCGACTCTACCCGTAGCAGGAACAGCTTTCAGATTCTGCTCAATGATTTTGAAGAAGGCAAGATCGATATTCTGGTGGGTACGCAAATGGTGGCCAAGGGACTTGATTTCGGGAATGTAAGCACAATTGGGATTATCAGTGCTGATAGTATGTTAAATTATCCGGATTTTCGGGCATTTGAACGTAGTTTTCAGATGTTAGCCCAGGTTTCAGGACGAGCTGGAAGAAGGTCAAAACAGGGTAAAGTGATTATTCAGGCCTATGATACCAGTCATCGTATCATCAGTCAGGTTATCAAATCCGATTATGAGGAAATGTTCAATACTGAAATTCTGGAGCGAAGAAATTTTCATTATCCACCCCTTTACCGGCTTATTCAATTGAATGTGAAGCATAAGGATCCTCACAAACTGGCGGTAATTTCAGATTCTCTGGCTAAGGTATTGAGATCGCAGTTAGGCGACCGGGTTTTGGGACCTGAAGCACCACTGATCAGCCGTATCAGGAATTATTATATCCAGACTATTTTGATCAAGGTTGAAAAGGAGGGTGTGTCTGTCCAGAAGATCAAAGAAGCACTTCAGCAAATACTCAGAAACTTTGATTCACAGCCTTCAAATAAGGGTGTTTACATCCAAATTGATGTTGATCCTTATTGAAATCAGGCAATAATTTATTCTCAAATTTATTTTTTAAAGCTGCTTGCATAAGACTATTTTTGAAGGGCAATGGCACATAAATTAGTAGATAGCTACCGTGAGAAGGGAGCCCGTAAAAAGTTAGTCGAATTACTCAGAGACCGGGGTATTGCTGATGAAAAGGTATTAAAAGCAATTGGAAAAGTCCCGAGACATTATTTTTTTGACGAAACATTTTGGACTCAGGCCTATAAAGACATTGCTTTTCCAATTGGCGATGGACAGACAATCTCCCAGCCCTATACCGTAGCCTATCAGACTGAACTTCTGCATATCAAACCAGGTGATAAGGTACTCGAGATCGGCACCGGTTCAGGTTATCAAACCTGTATTCTTCTGGAACTCGGGGCAAAGGTTTATACCATCGAGCGTCAGGAAAATCTATACAAACGCACCAGTCAGGTTTTGCCGCATATCGGATATCATGCTGAATTCTTTTTTGGGGATGGATCAAAGGGGATTGCTGAGCATGCTCCCTACGATAAGATTATTGTGACTGCAGGAGCACCCCTGGTACCTGAAATTATGTTAAAACAACTAAAAATCGGGGGCATTCTGGTAATTCCGGTAGGTGATGAAAATTCTCAAAAAATGATTACCGTGCTCAGGGTCAGTGAAAAGGACTATGAACGAATTTCTTTGGATACGTTTAGGTTTGTGCCGCTGGTGGGGGAAAAAGCGTGGTGATTAGTTGACAGTTGACAGTTGAGAATTGAGAATTGAGAGTTGAGAGTTGAGAGTTGAGAATTCGTAATTAATAATTCGTAACTCTACCGTTTCATCGCCCTGCTCATCTCCAGTTTTGCATCCCGGTCTTTAAGCGTTTCGCGTTTATCGTAAATCTTCTTACCCTGTGCCAGACCGATCTCAAGTTTGGCAAATCCCCGTTCTGAAGTGAAGATTTTTAATGGGATAATGGTAAAGCCTTTTTCCTCAATTTTTGTACGGAGCCTGGCTATTTCCTTTTTGTTCAGAAGCAATACCCTGTCGCGCTTGGCCTCATGATTATAAAATGAACCATGCGAATACTCAGCGATCTGCATATTCCTCACATAGAGATTGCCGTCAAAAAAGGTACAGAAAGCGTCATTTATATCAGCCCTACCCTCACGTATTGATTTGATCTCAGTGCCGAGCAATTTTATGCCTGCTGTATAGGTATCAAGTATATGGTACTCGAAATACGCTCTCTTGTTCTTAATATTTATTCCGCCCGACATGATACAAATATCCGAAAGAAATTCCATAACCGGAATTTTCATATTGAAGTTTATTCAAATATTTTTTTAAGATTGATAAAATAATATTTTTAGATTAATCTAAAATTGTATTTTTGGTAATCTAATATTTAATAAATGAGGTTGTTTATACTTTTTGCTATTCTTTTCGGGTTTGCTTTGAAAACAAATGCACAGACATCTGCATTGATTGGACATGTTAGTTCCGGACTGAAGCCTGTTGCCTATGCCTCTGTAAAGCTTATTGATGGCCAAACTGGTACTACAAGCGACTCTCTGGGTAACTATTCCTTAACTAATCTTAAGCCCGGTAAGCATATTATTAGTATTTCAGCCTTAGGTTATAGCCCATTTAAAAGGGAATTTATAATCAGGGAGAACGAAACGGTAAATCTCGATGTTGACTTAGAGGAATCTGGATCAGCTATCGAAGAATTTGTGGTAACCGGAACTATGAAGGAGGTTAGCCGGCTGGCAAGCCCGGTTCCAGTTGAAGTATACAGTCCGGCATTCTTCCGAAAGAATCCTACACCTTCTGTTTTTGATGCTTTGCAAAACGTGAATGGGGTAAGGCCGCAATTGAACTGCAATATCTGCAATACCGGTGATATTCATATAAACGGTCTTGAGGGACCTTATACCATGATTCTTATCGATGGTATGCCAATTGTCAGCGGCCTCTCATCAGTTTACGGTCTTTCAGGTATACCCAATGCCCTGATAGAACGGGTAGAGATTGTGAAAGGTCCTGCTTCATCTTTGTATGGTTCTGAAGCTGTAGGAGGGTTAATCAATATCATTACCAAAAAACCTCAGAATGCGCCGGCATTTTCCGGCGATGTTTTTACCAGTTCCTGGGGAGAGCTAAATACTGATCTTGGTTTTAAGTTTGCTGCCGGCAAGCAAGCTGAAGTACTGACAGGAATCAATTATTTTAACTATGGAAACCGGATTGATAATAATCAGGATCTGTTTACCGATGTAACCCTTCAGGATAGGATTTCATTGTTTCAGAAATGGAATTTTAACAGAAAGGAAAACCGGCTGTTGAGTCTGGCGGCAAGATATAATTATGAAGATCGCTGGGGTGGTGACATGACCTGGGACAAGTCATACAGAGGAGGTACAGAACGATATGGTGAGAGTATCTATACCAATAGATGGGAAATGCTGGGGGCTTATCAGCTTCCTTTAAAAGAGGCGGTTATGTTTTCATGGTCCCTGAATGATCATGCCCAAAATTCTGTCTATGGAAGTACCATTTACAATGCCAGGCAAAAGATCGCATTCGGTCAATTGAGCTGGGATAAAAAAATAAAAAACCATGATCTGTTGATTGGTACAGCCCTCAGATATACAATGTATGATGATAATACTCCGGCAACCGCATTACTAAGCGGAGTTAATAAAGCAGATCAGGTCTGGCTTCCCGGGATCTTTATTCAGGATGAAATTGCCCTTGCCGAAAAGCATAAACTTTTGCTTGGGATGAGATACGACTATAACTCTGTTCATGGCAATATTCTGACTCCGAGGTTTGCATACAAATGGACTCTGAATGAGAATAACATTCTTCGTATAAATGCGGGTACTGGCTTTAGGGTGGTCAGCCTCTTTACTGAGGAACATGCTGCTCTCACAGGTTCAAGAGAAGTTGTGCTTGCAGAACAATTGAAACCGGAAAGAAGCTATAATGCAAATCTGAACTTTATCAAAAAGATCTACTTTAAAAGCGGAAGTTTTATAGGCTTGGATGCTTCTGCATGGTATACCCATTTTAACAACCAGATCATTCCTGATTATTTAAGTAATACAAACCAGATCATTTACAGTAATTTGCAGGGATATGCAGTCTCGCGTGGTTTGAGTGCCAATTTAGATATGACATTTACAAACGGACTTAAGATTATTGCCGGAACTTCCCTGATGGAGGTCTTTTCTAAGAACCAAACCACAGGTAAAAAGATCCGGCCATTTCTTAATGAAAAGTGGACAGGTACCTGGGGGATTTCCTATAAACTTGAGAACCTGAATCTTGGACTGGATTATACCGGGAACATCTATGGATCCATGCTCTTACCCCGTTTGAGCAGTTCAGATCCACGAACCGGGGTTTCTCCGGTGTGGAGCCTGCAAAACATACAATTCACCTATACCGGCCTGAAAAAGATTGAGTTATATGGAGGTGTGAAAAATTTACTCAACTGGACACCGGGAAGGAATGAACCATTTTTGATTGCACGCAGCAATGATCCTTTTGATAAAGAAGTTCAGACTGACGCTTCCGGAAATGTAGTTCCCAGTCAGGCGAACCCCTACGCTTTGACCTTCGACCCCGGATATGTATATGCCCCCAACCAGGGAATCAGAGGGTTTTTGGGTTTACGATTAACCATCAGATGAGATGCATAGAGTACTGATCATATTGTTTTTTGTTCTGTCAGGAGTGTCTAACCTAACTGCACAAAGCCATATTGTTAAATTTGAGGAGATCAAAACTTTGCAGGAGAAGGCACCTAAACCACTGCTTGTACTGATCATGACAAGCTGGTGCAAATACTGCCATGCGATGAAAAATACGATGACCAGGGACAAAAAGGTGGCTGCAATATTAAAGGAGAAATTTTACACCGTATTTCTTGATGCAGAGGATAAGAATGATATATTTTTTGCAGGCCGAAATTTTAAACATCAATCCGGACTGCATGAGCTGGCAAAAGAACTGGCTACAATTAAAGGTCAGATTTCCTATCCCACAACCACTGTTCTCAATGTGAAGAATGAGATAATATACCAGCACGATGGATTCTTATCACCACGTACTATGCTATACTTCCTGAATAAAATAGCTCCGAACTAAATTTTGAGTTAGAATTTATCCTCTAATTAAAATTACGTTCTGTATATGCCATTTTTCTATCTCAGTACTCAATACTGAATACTCATTTCACAATCATAATCGGAATACTCACATTATGGCGGACCGTATCCACGGTGGTCCCAAAAATCAGATCGCTGATCCCCTTATGACCGTGAGCTCCCATTACCAGTAGATCCAGATTTTTAGCTTTGACCAGATCAGATATCGCTTTTGAAGCAGTTCCATATCCGATTTCAATCTGGGCCTGATAACCCAGTTCTTTCAGGTTTTGCTGATATTTTTCGAGATTGTCGGTATCACTTTGTGTTTCATGATCGAGAACTTTCTCACCATGAAATCTGGCTGCAGCGGTTTCAACAATATGGATCAGGTAGTAGTCAGCACTTTTTCCTCCCTGTATCAGGGCGTGTCGGAATGTGTTTCTGTCATGCACTGAAAAATCAACAGTAATACCAATCTTTTTATATTCCACCTGTTCAAGTTCTCCAATTTCAAGAGCCTCTCCATGCGGAACATTGGATATTTTGCGCTCATGTTTTCTGAAAAAAGGCATCAGAAATACATAGAGTAATAAAAGGCCAATAGTTATGGCAATAGGAATTACAAGCAGGTAAATCCACCAGACGCTAACAGTTGTGCCGCTGAGCCAGGAACCAATCTCCTCAATAACAAGCTGTACATTCAGACTTACTATAATCAGTGCAGATAACCAGGCCAGTATTTTGACCCAGGTTTTGATGGTGTATTCCTTCATCTTTTCCCGGTCGGAGTTGAAGTGTATCAATGGGATTACTGCAAATCCCAACTGTAAACTCAGGGCAACCTGACTTAATATGAGTAGTCCGCCCAGGGCTTCCTCACCGAAGAACATTATGGTAAAAAATGCCGGAATGATTGCCAGAAGGCGTGTTAGCAATCGTCTGATCCATGGCTGTATCCTTAGATTCAGGTGGCCTTCCATAACGATTTGTCCAGCCAAAGTTCCTGTAATGGTAGAACTCTGACCAGATGCAATGAGGGCAATGGCGAACAGGGTCGGGGCAACAGAGCCGAAAATATTATCCAGCAATTTATAGGCATCCTGAATTTCTGCAACCTCAAATAAACCGTTTTTATAAAATGCGGTTGCGGCCAGTATCAGAATTGCAGCATTGACAAAGAATGCAAGATTCAGGGCGATGCTTGTATCGATCAGGTTATATTTTAAAGATTCTTTTATTCCTTTTGGAGTACGTTCAATTTTGCGGGTTTGTACCAGGGATGAATGCAGATACAGATTGTGGGGCATTACCGTTGCTCCAATGATTCCTATGGCGATGTATAGTGCATTTCCCGAAAGGAGGGATGGCTTAAATCCGCTAAGTACTTCTCCTGCCAGTGGCTCAACAATGAACATTTCTGTCAGAAATGAAATTCCGACAATAAATACCATGGACACAATGAAGACCTCCATGATTCGCATCCCCTTGTTCATCAGGAATAGCAGCAGAAAGGTGTCCAGAATGGTTATAGATACTCCCCAGATCAGGGGCAGGCCGAAAAGCAGGTTTAAACCAATGGCCATTCCTATAATTTCAGCCAGATCACATGCAATAATGGCAATTTGGGCCAGTACATAAAGCGGGTAATTGATATAGGAAGGATATGTATTTCTCGAAGCCTGTGCCAGGTCGAGACCCCGGACAATCCCCAGCCGGGCACTGAGCGATTGCAGTAATAGTGCCATCAGGTTCGACATCAGCAAAACCCAGATTAGCTGATAACCGAACTGACTACCGCCCGCAATATCAGTTGCCCAGTTGCCCGGATCCATATATCCGACACTGACAAGATAAGCCGGACCAATAAAGGCCATTAGTTTACGCCATCCTGTTTTACCTGAGGTAATTACCGAACCGTGAACCTCACTGAGTGATTCTGAATCCTTATTACTCATAAAATAACCAATATATTTTTAGCTACCTCGCGACTGATTGTCCGTTCAGTTTTCTGATCAATGGTAAGCATGATCGACCCGTCAAATTCAATCAGTTCTGAAATAATTATTTTTGCCCCTAAGGTTAATCCCATCTTCTCGAGTAGTTTCAGAAACAGGGATGAATGTTCACTAACGCCCGAAACAGTGCCGCTTTCACCCGGCTGCATATCAGAGATCTTAACCAGTTTTTTATGTTTTATCAGGCCTGATCTGTCAGGAATCGGGTCGCCATGAGGGTCGGCAACCGGATTTCCAAGAAAATCATCCAGGCGGTTGATCAGTGTTTCAGAATTGATATGTTCCAGCTCTTCCGCAATGTCATGTACTTCATCCCATTTGAATCCCAGTTTTTCAACCAGAAAAACCTCCCATAAACGGTGCTTTCTGATGATATTCACAGCCGCATGTACTCCGCTGACAGTTAGCGTAACTCCCTGATACTTTATATAATTAATCAGTTTCTTTTCTGCCAGTTTTTTCAGCATATCGGTAACCGAAGCAGCCTTGGTACTGGTCATTTCGGCGATCTGGTTCGTACTGACTGCCATCACGTTTCCTTCACTCAGGTGATAGATAGCTTTCAGATAGTTTTCTTCTGTAAATGAGTGCATAAGCTTTAAATTAAACAAATCTAATATATTTTTTAGATTAATCTAAAAATATCTATATAAAATATATGCCTATTTTATGACGATTTTTTAAAATAAAATTTGGCTAATGCATTTTATACTTTACTTTTGAACTTATTATGGCAATAGAACTGGATAAAATAGATCTAAGAATCCTTAAAATTCTTCAGGAAAATGGTAGGATTACCAATTTGCAACTTTCTCATGAAGTTGGTTTATCACCGGCGCCAACGCTGGAACGTGTCAGAAAACTGGAGCAGGCCCATTATATCAAGAGTTATCATGCCCTTGTTGATGAGGAATTACTCGGTTTGGGTATAAAAACCTTTATTCAGATCCAGCTTGATTTTCATAAAAATAATACCATTCAGGTTTTTTTGGAAGAAATTGATGCAATAAAAGAAATCACGGAATGTCATCATGTTACCGGTCAGTGTGATTTCCTGCTTAAGGCTTATGTTAAGGATATTAAATCATACGAGCGCCTCATAATGGATAAAATCAGCAAGATCAGTGTGGTCAAAACCTTTCAGACCATGATGATCATGTCTACCAATAAAAAGGAGCCGGCGGTACCGTTGGAGTATTAATTAGCAAATTAGATAATTAGAAAATTAGCAACGGTTGAATTAGCAAATTTGATAATTAGCAAATGAATGCTGATGTAGTAATTCATGCTTAAATCGTTCCAAAAAGCACTAAGTCCCATTTGCTAATTTACTCATTTGCTAATTATCTAATTTACACCAATCAATCCCCCTCTCCCCATTTTTCTCCAGATACTCATTGGTTTTGATAAAATGATTACAACCAAAGAACCCATTATAGGCTGAAAATGGTGATGGGTGTGCGGCCATTAAAATAAGATGCCTGTTTTGATCAATCAATCCGGCTTTTGCCTGTGCGAATTTACCCCATAAGAGAAAAACAATTCCTTTTCTCTGTTCTGATAGTATTTGGATCACCCTGTCCGTAAATTTTTCCCATCCCTGATTCTGATGTGAACCTGCCTTTGAAGCTTCAACAGTTAAGCTTGCGTTTAGCAATAATACACCCTGATCCGCCCAAGAACTCAGGTCGCCATGTTTTGGATATTGAAAGTCACTAAATTCTGCCTGCAGTTCCTTGAAAATGTTTTGAAGAGAGGGAGGTGGCGGAACCCCCTTCTTAACCGAAAAGGACAAGCCATGCGCCTGACCAGCACCATGGTAAGGATCCTGGCCGATGATTACAACTTTCACTTTTTTAAATGGAGTATGGTTAAAGGCATTGAAGATCAAACTATTCCCCGGATATATTATTCTTTTTTGCTCCTGTTGAGATTGCAGAAAAGACCGTAGATTTTTCATATACTCCTTCTCAAATTCTGCTTCCAGAACCTCCTTCCAGCTTTCCTCCAGTTTTAAAGGCATAATTTCTCAGATAGATATTGGTTAAACGCTCAAATAAACGGATATTTGCAACAAATTTAAGAGATAAGAAGACAATGCCTAATTTCATCAGATTGATAATTGCAGCCATAATATTGGGCGCATCGGTAACATTAATGGTTTTTGGTTATTGGGGATGGGGGATTCCATTGGTTTTCCTTGCCATTCTTGTAGCAGTAACATTCTTTTATCATGAGAAGATGCTGATTGCTCAATACTTTCTGCGTAAAGATGATATGGATAAAGCCGGAGAATGGCTCAAGGGAATATCGAATTACGAAACTCAGCTATTCAAAGGTCAGCACGGCTATTATAATCTTTTGATTGGCCTGATCGAATCAAGAAAAGCACCGCTGCAGTCTGAGAAATACTTCAAGAGAGCCATTAGTTTGGGAATGACCATGGATCATAACATTGCACTTGCCAAATTAAGTCTGGCAGGTATTGCAATGGCAAAAAGAAATAAACGTGAAGCGACAATTTATCTGCAGGAGGCCAAGAAGGCTGATAAGAATAAATTACTTGCTGAGCAGATAAAAATGATGAAGGATCAGATGGGTCAGATGGATCGAACGGTACAGCAGCGCAATTTCCGCCAACCCTTTTAATTTTCTTACTTATCCCTCAAACTGTCAAAGCGGATGGAGTAATCACTGCAGTAAAGCGGACTTCCAACAAATTCTGCTTCATCAAAATTATTCTTCGAATTGAAGAAATATTGTTCCGATTGAATACGCTTGAGTAGTTGGTGGATAAAGGAAAGATCAAATTCTTCTTTGTTCAGTTTGATCAGGTATTCCTGTTCTGTAATTTCAAGACTTGAATTTTTCATACTATTCATATTAATTGGTTTAGTACAAAAATAAAAAAGGCCGCTCTGCAAAAAGCAAAGCGGCCTTTATGTTTTTGTTATGTTTATGTTAACTAAACCATTCCATTACAGTCTCTTTTGAAGGCATTGCAATTTCCAGCTTCATTTTTTTACGCATTCCGCCCAGGTCGTTAAATACCTTATTCGGATTGCCTGCTTTCAGTTCTTCCACAGTTTTAAAGCCCATTTTATTCAGTACCGGAACCCATTCTGAGGGAATTCCAAGAGCAATAAAATCATCGTTAGTGGCTATTTTAACTTTTTTCTCAGGTCTCATCTGAGGGAAAAACAAGACTTCCTGTATCGTACTCTGATCGGTCATTAACATCACCAGGCGGTCAATCCCAATTCCAAGTCCGGAGGTAGGTGGCATACCATACTCCAAAGCTCTCAGAAAATCATCATCCATAGCCATGGCTTCTTCATCACCCCGACCGGCAAGTAATAGCTGGTCCTCAAAGCGCTCGCGCTGGTCAATCGGATCATTTAATTCAGTATAAGCATTGGCAATCTCCTTGCCCATTACAAACAGCTCAAAACGCTCCACCAAACCTTCCTTACTACGATGTTTTTTCGCAAGAGGGGTCATTTCGATTGGATAATCAGTAATATAGGTTGGCTGAATCAGATGTTCTTCAACCTTCTCGCTGAAAATCTCATCAATCAGTTTTCCTCTGCCCATGGTCGCGTCAATTTCGATATTCAGTTTCTTGCAGGTGAGGCGTAATTCCTCCTCATTCATGTTTGAAACGTCAATTCCCGTAAATTTTTCAATAGACTCATACATGGAAAGCTTTTCATAAGGACCGGCAAAGTCAATCTCATGTTCAGCAACTTTTATGGTTGATTTACCATGAACTGCCAGGGCCACTTTCTCAAGACATTCCTCAACCATGGCCATCATCCAGATATAATCCTTGTAGGCTACGTAGATTTCCATCGAGGTGAATTCAGGGTTATGGGTGCGATCCATTCCTTCATTTCGGAACATCTTACCAAACTCGTAAACACCATCAAAGCCGGCAACAATCAGCCTCTTTAGGTATAATTCATTTGCAATCCGCAAATAGAGCGGCATATCCAGGGTATTATGATGCGTATTAAAAGGACGTGCAGCTGCCCCGCCATGTATTGGTTGCAGGATCGGGGTTTCTACTTCCATCCATCCCTGATCATCAAAATACGATCGCATGGTATTGATCACTTTTGATCGTTTGATGAAGATCTGTTTGAAATCCGGATTAACAGTCAGGTCGACATAACGTTGTCTGTAACGCATTTCAGGATCAGTAAAGCCATCGTAAATATTTCCGTCATCATCACGCTTAACAATTGGGAGGGGCTTTAAAGATTTGGAAAGAATCTTCATTTCACTGACATGAATAGAGATTTCCCCTGTCTTGGTAGTGAAAACATACCCGCTGACACCTACAAAATCACCAATATCAAGCAATTTTTTAAATACGGTATTGTAAAGGGTTTTATCTTCTCCCGGACAAATCTCATCACGGTTGATGTAAGCCTGTATCCTGCCTGTAGAATCCTGTAATTCTACAAAGGAAGCACTGCCCATTATTCTGCGGCTCATAATCCTGCCGGCAAAACGGATGTTCTTATAGGAAGTTTTATCCCGCTCGTAATTATTTTTAATATCCAAAGCATTGACATTGACTTCAAAGGCTTCAGGAGGATAAGGGTCAATGCCCAGTTTACGTAGCTCTGCCAGGGCTTCCCGGCGTAAAATCTCCAGTTCAGATAATCCGATACTCATTTAATTAGAATTTCTGCAAAAGTAAGGTTTTCGGTGCAAATTTGCTAAGGAAGGTTTATGACTTATTGAACAAAGAACAAGGATCAAAGAACATAGAGATTGAACTACTTATAGTCGTTGCTCCTTATTCTTTAATCTTTAACCTTTCAGCTTTCAGCTTTCCGCTTTCGCCTTTTAGCTTCAATCCGCTTCCGTATCCTGCAAATACATCTCACTGATATCTTCCGAATATTTATTCTCAATTACCTTGCGCTTGGCTTTCATGGTAGGGGTAATTTCACCCTCTTCAATGCTGAATGGGGTTCGTTTGACCAGGAAGGATTTCATTCTCTCAAATTTGGCAAGTTCAGTCGAATATTTGCGGATATCCTCATTCAGCCAGTCCAGAATTTTCTGATCCCTGATAAAAGAGTCTTTTTCCTGGAAAAACTCTTCATTCAGATGGAAGGTTTCCTGCAATACTTCTTTGGATGGGATTAAAATGGCGGTAACGTATTCCCTTTTATCGCCAATCAGGAAGATCTGTTCAATCTTGGAGCTCTTCAGATAGGTGTTTTCAACCGGTGTAGGATAGATATTCTTTCCGTAGGCGTTTACCAGCATGTTTTTTATCCGGTCAGTAATCTGCAGGTTTCCCATGTAATAACGTCCGATATCCCCGGTATGGAACCAGCCATCCGGATCAATAACTTCGGCAGTTTCCTGCGGTTTATTCCAGTATCCCTTCATCACACAATGACCTCTAACGATAATTTCGCCCTCTGGACATTCAAAGTTTTCATCAAAGGTATCATGTGTCTGTATGGTCAGAATTTTCTTGCTGTCCACATCCTGTATGGCAACTTCAATGCCCGGAATAATACGACCCACGGTTCCATAAACCTGTCGGTGGTATTCAGTGACAGCCATAACAGGCGAAGTTTCAGTAAGACCGAATCCTTCCAGAATCTTGATGCCCAGATTCCCGAAAAACTCTCCGACATTTTTAGGAAGGGCAGCTCCGCCCGAAAGCATGAACTTCAGTCGGCCACCAGTTTTTTCCTTTATTTTACTGAAAACGAGCTTTTCTGCGATAGATTTCTTCATGCTCAGGATCAGGCCCGGTGTTTTTCCTGCTTCCTTAACTTCACGGTAGTGTTGCCCTGTTTCTATAGACCAAAGGAATATTTTGGATTTGAATCCACCGGCAGAGGTCCCGTTTTTCATTGCCTTGTCATGAATCCGTTCCAGCAAACGTGGTACACAACTCATAATCGTAGGCTTCACTTCAGCCATGTTTTTTGCCAGCAACTCCAGACTTTGAGCAAAGGCGATTTTACTTCCTACAGCACAACAGACATGATACGTTGCTGTCCGCTCAAAGACATGTGATAGGGGAAGGAAAGATAGAAACACATCGTTCTCATCAATAACAGGGATCTGTTCCAGACAAACCTTAACATTCTGAACAAAATTCGAATGTGTTAACATCACTCCTTTTGGAATTCCTGTAGTGCCCGAGGTATAAATTAGTGAGGATAAGTCGCTGGCTAAAACAGATGCTCTTGCCTCATTAATTTTGTTCTGCTGGCTCTCAATAACATTTTTCCCCTCCTCAATCAGATTTTTGAAGCTGATTACCCCCGCATTCAATCCATATTCGGGAAGGTATTTCTCATAATCATCAAATACCGGGATGATACGCTGTAGTTCAGTGCAATTATTGGCAATCTTTAGAATTTTTCGGAAAAGAAATGGACTCCCTGCAAGAATGGTTTTTGCAGAAGAATCGTTTAAAATATATTCAATCTCAGATTCGGAAAGGGTAGGATAGACCGATACGTTAACTGCACCTATTTGCTGCACCCCCTGATCGTAATATACCCAATCAACTGAATTTTCAATAATCAGCGCCAGCCTGTCGCCTTTTACAATCCCCATCTCAAGAAGGTAGGCCGAGATTGCATCAGCAGTATCCAATACCTGTTTATAGCTGATCTCTACCCAGTTTTCTTTGACCTTATGCATTAAAAAGGTGGTATTCTCTTCGTGGACGTACCCGACCACATTCCGCAGCAGGTCAGGTATGGTGGTGGACTCTGTGATTGGATTCATCTTAAGCATTTTGGGAAGTTTTTAATTAACAAGTATAACAGATTAGCCTTAAAATGCAAAAGGCTCCGGAAGGAGCCTTTTGCATTGATATTCAATAGGTTAAATTTTAATATATTCTCAATATTGGAATTATACTGAAAAACTTTCCCCGCAACCGCAGGTTCTTGAAGCGTTCGGATTATGAAAATTGAATCCTTTTCCATTTAATCCGTCTGAGAAATCAAGTTCAGTCCCTGCCAGATATAAAAACGACTTCATATCTAATGCTAAACGGATACCCTGATCCTCAAAAAACTGATCTCCCGGTTTTTCTTCATTATCAAAGTCCATTTTATACGACAAGCCTGAACATCCACCTCCCTGAACAGAAACACGAAGAAAATAACCCGCATCGAGTCCGTTCTCTTTCATGAGTTCTTCAACCTTACTTTTCGCCTTATCTGTAACTGTTACCATTATATTCTGCTTAACATCAGCTCTTAGTGCTTATGACTAAGTGGATTTAATTAGTGGTGTGATTTAGCGGATTCTAAAACTTCCAATCCGTTTTTTACACGGTAATCATTGATTGCTGCTTTAATGGCATCTTCTGCCAAAACAGAACAATGGATTTTAACCGGTGGAAGGGCCAGCTCTTCTACGATATCCATGTTATCGATCTTCATCGCATCGTCAATTGATTTTCCTTTTAACCATTCAGTTGCAAGGGAAGAAGATGCAATAGCCGATCCGCAGCCAAAAGTTTTGAATTTAGCATCGGTAATCATATGGTTTTCGTCAACCTCGATCTGCAGACGCATCACGTCGCCGCATTCAGGTGCACCTACCAAACCTGTCCCTACTTTAGTACTGCTTTTATCAAGTGTACCAACATTACGCGGGTGGGTATAGTGATCAATTACTTTTTCTGAGTATGCCAT
>CAZTRY010000017.1:45656-47679 GCA_964616525.1 uncultured Sphingobacterium sp.
AGTGTTCTGCCCACTCAATCTTATCCAGATCAATTCCTTCCTTGAACATTTCCCAAAGTGGTGAAAGGTCGCGCAGGTGATTGACTGCTTTTTTAGTTTGTTCTATCGCAAAATCTACTTCTTCTTCTGTTGTAAAACGGCCCAGACCAAAACGTATGGAGGAATGTGCCAGATCATCCGATAAGCCCAGACTCTTTAATACATATGAAGGTTCAAGGGAAGCTGAAGTACATGCTGATCCGGAAGAAACAGCCAGATCTTTCATTGCCATCATCAGACCTTCACCCTCCACATATTTGAATGATATATTGGCTACATGTGGTAAACGATGCGCCACATTTCCATTGACATAACTTTCTTCAAGTTCTGTCAATGAGGCCTGTAATTTATCGCGAAGTTTAGATAAGCGTTTTGCTTCCTCATCCATTTCCAGACGGCAAAGTTCGCAGGCTTTTCCTAATCCAACAATTCCGGGTACATTTAAAGTCCCTGAACGCATTCCTCTTTCATGGCCACCGCCATCCATTTGTGCGGTTACTTTAACCCTTGGGTTTTTACGGCGAACGTATAAAGCACCAACACCCTTTGGTCCGTACATTTTGTGTGCCGAAAAGGCCATCAGGTCAATTCCATCAGCATTTACATCCACAGGAATCTTACCAACAGTCTGTGTTGCATCGGTCATGAAAAGTGCTCCATGTTTGTGGGCAATCGCAGCAATTTCTTTAACGGGTTGTATGACACCTATTTCATTATTACCATACATAATGGCAACCAATATTGTTTTCTCGGTCATGGCTGCTTCAAGCGCTGCCAGATCGATTAAACCATCCGGCTTAACCGGGAGATAAGTAACTACACCTCCCATTTTTTCAACATGCTTGCAGGCATCCAGAACAGCTTTGTGCTCTGTCACACAGGTAATGATATGATTACCCTTTTCCTTATACATTTCAAAAACACCCTTGATAGCAAGGTTATCAGATTCTGTTGCACCTGAAGTGAAAATAATCTCTTTTTCGTTTGCTCCGATCAGCTTTGCAACCTGCTCACGGGCATAGTCAACACCCTCTTCAGCAGCCCATCCAAAAGCATGATTCCTGCTTGCGGCATTGCCAAATTTAGCATTGAAGTATGGTAGCATCGCTTCAAGAACCCGTGGATCCATTGGAGTTGTTGCGTTATTATCTAAGTATATCGGCAAATTCATGGTACTGTTATTTATAATCTTTCTAAATGTCTTGCAAAGATACAAAATAATTTTTGGCATAATTATCAATTTTGCCTATGCAGATATAGATAAAATGGTCATTTTTATGCCATAATATGAAGCCATGAATAAAGTTGAACACATCGGGATTGCTGTAAAAAACTTAAAGGATGCAGGCTCAGTCTATGAACGTTTGCTTGGCGTAAAGAGTTATAAACAGGAAGCGGTTGACTCAGAATTTGTTATTACTGAGTTTTTTAAAGTAGGGGATACTAAAATAGAATTACTTGAAGCAAGCTCTGAAAAAAGTGCTGTAGCTTCATTTATTGAAAAGAGGGGTGAAGGAATCCATCATATCGCCTTTGCAGTTGAGAACATTCATGAAGAAATGGCACGACTTAAGTCTGAAGGGTTCATTCTATTGAATGAGGTTCCCAAAAAAGGCGCAGATAATAAATTGGTTTGTTTTGTTCACCCAAAATCAGCCCATGGGGTGCTCATCGAACTTTGCCAGGAGATAAAATAAGAGGAGTTTGATATCGGGCATTATATAAGGTTGATCTTTTACTTATCAGATTAAAATTTTTGGAACAAAAATTAAATGATTTTGAAAAGCAATGCCTGCGTTTTATAGGCTGGTTCAGCCCTTTCCTCCGGAGTATTTCCGGCAAGAAATCGCATTATATTTCAAATTACGAATAGCCGGAAGATACCTCCTCCGGCAAGGTTTATTTTACCTGCTGCAGTATTTCAAGGGGACGGGCAGCCCGGCAAAAGGACCATTTACCTTTTAAAATAAACCCGTATTCTATG
>CAZTRY010000018.1:0-46650 GCA_964616525.1 uncultured Sphingobacterium sp.
TACGAAAATGCCCGGAAATAAAAAAGAGACTGCCTACTTTTGAGACAGCCTCTTCAAAATATGTTAGGATTAAAACTATTTTACTGAATCAACGACTGCTTTAAAAGCTTCAGGATGGTTCATAGCTAAATCAGCTAATACTTTACGGTTCAATCCGTTTCCTTTTGCAGTTAATTTACCCATTAAAACTGAGTAAGATAATCCGTGCTGACGAGCACCGGCGTTAATACGCTGAATCCACAAACCTCTGAATTCTCTTTTCTTGGTTTTACGGTCACGGTAAGCATATTGCAAACCTTTTTCGACTGTATTTTTAGCAACGGTAAAAACCTTGCTTCTTGATCCCCAATAGCCTTTAGCTAAATCTAAGACCTTTTTTCTTCTTCTTCTTGACGCTACTGCGTTAACCGAACGTGGCATGTTGTGTTGTTTTTTGGTAAGCGGTGTTCCCTTTAAGAAACTTTAAAACCTGATACCTGGTTAAATTAATTTGTTAATTATTTGCCGATTGTAAGCATACGTTTTACGTTGCCCAAATCTGCGTCAGAAACTAAACTTGTCTGACCTAAAGCGCGCTTACGCTTGTTGCTCATCTTGGTTAAGATGTGGCTTTTGAAAGCGTTCTTTCTTTTGATTTTACCTGTTCCAGTAAGCTTAAAACGCTTTTTTGCACTGGAGCACGTTTTCATTTTTGGCATAACTCTATTTTATTTATTTGTCTATTATTTAATTTGTCTATTTGTCTATTATTCGATTTGTCAATGGGGATACGCCTGAATGGACAAATCGATAAATCCGATAATTATCGGATGACAAATTGAATTATTTTTTACCTGCATGTTTAGGTGCGACAGTCAAAAACATACGCTTTCCTTCCAACTTTGGCAACTGTTCTACTTTACCCACATCCTCCAAAGCCTGTGCAAATTTCAATAAAAGTATCTCTCCCTGCTCTTTATACACAATTGCACGCCCTTTGAAATGTACATAAGCACGCACTTTTTCACCATTTTCAAGGAATCCAATGGCATGTTTCAGTTTAAATTGAAAATCATGATCATTGGTATTAGGTCCAAAACGAATCTCTTTAATGACCGTTTGCTTCGCATTGGACTTAATTTCCTTCATCTTTTTCTTCTGCTCGTAGATAAACTTGTTGTAATCAACAATTTTACATACAGGCGGAACTGCATTCGGAGAAATCTCAACAAGATCCAGATCCTGTTCAATAGCCATTGCCAAAGCTTCCCTGAACGGATAAATACCTGTTTCCACATTATCACCAGTTAAGCGCACTTCCGGCGCTCTGATCAAATCATTGATCTTATGTTCTGCTTCTTTCTTTTTGAACGGAGGTCGTGGTCCTCTGTTAAAGCCTGGTCTTCCTAATGCCAAATTATATTTACTTAAATTGTTATTTCTTTAACTAGTTGATTACTAAACTCTTCTATCTTCATGCTACCTACATCTCCCTGTCCATGCCTTCTTACAGAAACCATACCCTCATTCATTTCCTTCTCACCAATAATAAGCATATAAGGAATCTTTTTAACTTCAGCATCCCTTATTTTTCGGCCAATCTTCTCGTCACGAGAGTCAATCAAGCCGCGAATATCGGAATTATTAAGCGATTCTAAAACTTTTTTTGCATAATCCTCATATTTTTCGGAGATAGGAAGAACTATAAATTGCTCAGGGGTTAACCACAGTGGAAATTCACCGGCACAGTGTTCAATCAATACGGCGACGAAGCGCTCAAGCGAGCCGAATGGAGCTCTGTGAATCATTACCGGACGATGTTTCTGATTATCACTACCTGTATATTCCAGTTCAAAACGTTCAGGTAAATTATAATCAACCTGAATAGTACCCAGTTGCCACTTTCTTCCAAGTGCATCCTTCACCATAAAGTCTAGTTTTGGCCCGTAAAATGCAGCTTCTCCTAATTCTACGACGGTTGTCAAGCCTTTTTCCTCTGCTGCTTCTATGATTGCAGATTCGGCTAAAGCCCAGTTTTCATCAGTCCCTATATATTTTGCTTTATTTTCTGGATCACGCAGGGAAATCTGTGCAGTATAATTATCAAAACCCAATGCTTTGAATACATAAAGCACAAGATCAATCACTTTTTTAAATTCCTCTTTCACCTGATCGGGTCGGCAGAATAAATGAGCATCATCCTGAGTAAAGCCACGTACACGGGTCAGACCATGCAATTCGCCGCTTTGCTCATACCGGTAAACAGTCCCGAACTCTGCATACCTGACCGGAAGATCCTTATAGGAACGAGGCTTGGTTTTATAGATTTCACAGTGGTGAGGACAGTTCATGGGTTTTAAAAAGAACTCCTCTCCTTCCTGTGGTGTTTTTATCGGCTGAAATGAATCGGCACCGTATTTCTCATAGTGTCCGGATGTTATATAAAGATTCTTATGGCCAATATGTGGGGTAATTACCTGCTCATACCCTGATTTAACCTGTGCACGTTGAAGGAAATTGACCAGCTTTTCTCTAAGTGCAGTACCCTTTGGAAGCCAGAGTGGCAATCCCATTCCAACCTTCTCTGAAAATGAAAACAACTCCAGCTCCTTACCCAATTTACGGTGGTCCCGCTTCTTTGCCTCTTCTATCATATGAAGATAATCAGCAAGTTCGCTTTGCTTTGGATAGGTAACTCCATAAATACGGGTCAGTTGCTTTCTGCTTTCATCTCCCCTCCAGTACGCACCAGCAACATTCATTAGCTTTACTGCTTTAATGAACCCGGTATTAGGAATATGTGGTCCGCGGCACAAATCAGTAAAATTTCCCTGAGTATAAAATGTAATTGAACCATCGCTAAGGTCCTTGATCAGATCAAGCTTGTATTCATCATCCTTTTCTGTAAAATATTTAATGGCATCTGCTTTTGAGACTGCCTGCCTTGAGAAATCAGATTTCTGCCTGGCAAGCTCAAGAATTTTATCTTCAATTTGCTTAAAATCATCTGAGGAAAACTCACGGTCACCAAAGTCAACATCATAATAAAACCCGGTTTCAATAGCCGGCCCAATACCAAATTTGGTGCCCGGATATAGTGATTCCAGTGCTTCGGCCATTAAATGTGCAGATGAATGCCAGAAGGTAGCTTTTCCATCCTGATCATTCCAGGTTAGTAATTTTACTGCTGAATCAGTTTCAATCGGTCGGTTTGAATCCCACACCTGTCCGTTCACCTCTGCAGCTAAAACATTTCTGGCTAATCCTTCAGAAATTGAAAGTGCAATTTGATTTGCTGTGGTTCCCTGTTCATATTCACGAACAGAACCATCAGGAAGAGTAATCTTGATCATCTACAAAATGATTTATAGGTTATAATTTATATTATTTAAATGATCACCTACAAAGTGATCTTCAATTCAAAAGCAAAAATAGGATATTTTGTTGATTTTCATGAAGATTACCATGGAATTGTAATTTTATAAGTATAAAAGTACTTTTATACTTTTATTATTTATATTTGATTCATAAACTAATTAAGCACGATATGGAAATCTTAGAAAACAACTTTATCAATGTACCCCAGATTGAACCTAAACTAAAACACCCAACTATATTCAGGGTTTTTGACAATCTTAAAGGCGGAGAAAGCCTGACTATTCACAATGACCATGATCCCAAGCCAGTATATTATCAGTTACTTGGTGAGCGCGGGGATATCTTCACCTGGGAATACCTTGAAGAAGGTCCGGAATGGTGGGATGTAAAAGTAACAAAACGAGAAGATGGACAGGAAACCATTGGAGAGATTGCCGTGAAAGACCTTCGTAAAGTTGAAGTTTTCAAAAAATATGGAATTGACTTCTGCTGCGGCGGTAAGAAAACTATAGCAGAGGCCTGTGCTGAAAAAAATATTGATGCCACGAAAGTTCAAACCGAATTAAGACAGATTGAAACTGAAAGCAAGGCAAGCAACATTTCATTTAATGATTGGGGTATAGATTTCCTGGCCGATTATATTGTAAATACCCATCACAATTATGTCAGGAAATATTTACCTGAACTAATGACATATTCTTTAAAAGTTGCCATGGTACATGGTGCTCAACATCCTGAACTCATACAGATTCAAAAACTGGTTGCAGAGATCAACAAAGAACTTACTGAGCATCTGGCCCAAGAAGAAAATGTTTTGTTTTCCTATATCAGGAAAATCGTAGAATCAAGGAAAGGTAACCTTCCATTACTTAAACAGGAGAAAGACTTTGCCGGATTAATTGCCGAACTTGAGAAGGACCATGATGTTGTTGGCAGAGCGTTTGATATGATCCGTCTTTTAAGTAAAGAGTATGCTATACCGGCAGATGCCTGCGCCAGCTACAAATTACTCTATAAAATGATACAGGAATTTGAAGATGACCTGCACCTGCATATTCATTTGGAAAACAACATTCTGTTTCCTAAAGCAATTGAAATGGAAAAGGTTTGAAATAATAGCCGGGATATTAGATAAGTGAAAAGAAAACTAAAATGCAGATAAATACAAAAACTAAAATCGCGGACTTACTAAAGTTTCATCCGGATGCGCTTGAAGCCATTATAACCTTAAGTCCCGATTTTAAGAAACTGCGTAATCCGGTCCTAAGGAAGCTTATGGCCGGCAGGACCAGCATAGGTATGGCCTCAAAGATCGGTGGATGCAAACCGGAGGATTTCTTTGAAATATTGAAACCACTGGGTTTTGTTTCAGATAATACATTTCGGGAGGATAGTCTTGTATTAAGAAAATCTCTTATAGAATTTGTAAAAGATATAGAATCAGCACATATCATCCCCCTTGATGTCAGGGGGATGCTTGCTGAAGGCAATGACCCCTTAAGACTGATTCAGCAGCACGTCAAAGAATTAAAAGAAGGTCAGGTTTTGAAGATAATTAACACATTTGAACCTACACCTTTGATTAATTTGCTCAAAAAGCAAGGTTTTGAATCCTATGTTGATCTCATTGAAAAAGATTTAATCGAGACCTATTTTTATCGGGCTAAAGCACCTGAGCTGCCTATACAGCATTCAGTGCAAGAATCAGAACACCCTGATTGGGATAAGCTTATGGAGAAATACAGGGATAAATTGGTGAACATTGATGTCAGGCATCTGGAGATGCCTGGTCCAATGATGTCTATTCTGGAAGAACTGGACAAAATGGATCTTGACAAAGCTTTATATGTTCATCATAAACGTATTCCTGTATTCCTCCTCAACGAGCTAAAGGACAGAAATTTTGACTATCGCATTAAGGAGATCAGTGATTCTGAAGTATTTTTATTGATCTTTAAACCTTGATATGTTCGCAACAGATAAGGATTTAAGTTTCCAACAGACCACTTCTTATAAAGTTGTGTTGCCATTCTATTTATTCGCAGCTTTTTCATTTTTAATTTCCTGCATACTCCTGCTGCTCAATACCGGTATAATCCATCAGCACTATTTTCAACCTAAAACTCTGGCTATTACCCACCTAATGGCATTGGGATGGGGCACTATGATCATTTTGGGAGCAAGTCACCAGCTGCTTCCGGTACTGATTGAAGGGAAATTGGACAGTTATTTACTTGCCTTATTGTCATTTATTTTTGCTGCAGCAGGAATTCCTCTGCTTGTTACTGGATTCTACTATTTTAATACCGGTCTGCTCCTGCAAAGCGGTGCAGTCCTGATCAATGCTTCAGTAGCCTGCTATTTTTTAAATGTGATAACAAGCATAGGCGAAAGTAAAAAATACAATGTTCATGCATTCTATATTGCTGCAGCCTCTTTATGGTTATTTGCTACTACCTTTTTTGGGCTTTTACTGGTATTTAATTTCAGTCGCTCCTGGCTTCCAGAAAATTCAATTGAGTATTTATCATTACATGCCCATATGGGTTTGGCCGGATGGTTTTTATTACTGATTATCGGTGTAGCATCCCGTCTGATCCCAATGTTTCTGATCTCAAAATATTCCAGCCCAAAAACACTATGGTGGATCTTTGCACTGATCAATCTGGCTCTTTTTGCTTTTATCATTTTAAAAACTTCAGGGGCTTATCCAAAACTTTATTATAGTCCCTTTTTTCTTGTACTGATTGCGCTAATACTTTTTGGGAACTACTGTTTCAATGCGTATAAAACCCGTATCAGGAAACATGTGGACGAGCAGATGAAAATTTCTCTTCTCTCAGTCGCGATGTTGGTCCTCCCCCTATTGTGTTTACTGGCAATCATCTCTTTTATTACTGAAGATTCGGCCTCAAACCTGGTTCTATTATATGGGTTTTGTATTTTTTTTGGCTGGATAAGTGCAATAATCATAGGAATGACATTCAAAACATTGCCTTTTATTATTTGGAACAAGGTATATCAAATCAGAGCGATCGGAAAAACACAAGCACCTAAAGAATTATTCAGTGAAAATCTTTTCAATGCAATGAGCTTATTATATCTTTCAGGCTTTATTGTGTTCTTGGCGGGGATACTTGCACTTAATGACTTACTATTAAAATCAGGTTCAGCCTTACTCCTGACATCAGCACTTTTATATGTAATTAATGTGTTAAAAATCGCATTTCATAAAATCAAAGAATAATGGAAGTGTTAAGTAATAATAATCTTTACTGCACTGCAGCACTTGCCGGACTATACGATGTATTTGATCCGGAGATTGGATTAAATGTGGTTGATCTCGGACTGATCTACCGGATAGATTTTAATGAAGAAGATAAAACTATAGTCGTTACCATGACACTCACCACACAATTTTGTCCAATGGGCGAAAGTATTACTACCGATGTTCAGCAGTCTGTAAGCAATGCTTTTAATGATTATCAGGTAAGCATTAATCTGGTATTTGAGCCCGCATGGAGTCATGATAGGATCTCACCCGAAGGACAGGAATTTTTAGAGCGATAAAAATGTTAAGTCACACCTGCAAAACAGCAATAAAGGCCGTTATTTATCTGGCATCAAAAGAAGAAACTGATGATAAAGCAGGCATGAAAGAAATTGCCCTCCATATACATGCCAGTGAACATACAGTGGGAAAGATTCTGCAGACTTTAGCGCGTCAGGGTCTCGTTAACAGTACCAAAGGTCCATCAGGAGGTTTTTTCATAAATGAATCACAGCGTAATCAGCCAATTATCAAAATTGTTGAATCAATTGAAGGGGATCAGCTATTTAAAAGCTGCGGTCTGGGATTAAGTAAATGCTCTGCTTCGCATCCCTGCCCTATTCATGATGAATATAAAATAGCACGCGATCTGCTTGAAAATTTATTTAAAGAGAAAAAGGTGAAGGATCTTTGCGATCCTGTAAGCAATGGGCTTGCATTCCTGATCGGATAATAAACTTAAAAAAACAGGTTTATACATTTCCCCAGCCACTGGCCAGAACATCAGCAATATGCATGGTTTTTAATTTGAGACTATGCTGATCGATATACGCCTGAAGGTTAATTAAACAGGATGCATCAGTTGATATAATATAGTCTGCTTCCATTTCCAATGCATTATTTATTTTTTGCTCTGCCATTGCACTGGAGATGGAATCGAATTTAACCGCAAATGTTCCGCCAAAACCGCAGCAAACATCAGTATCCTTCATCTCAACCAGGTCAAGACCATGTACCTTACTCAGTAATTGTCTGGGTTCGGCTTTAATATTACATTCCCTTAATCCTGAACAGGAGTCGTGGTAAACCGCCCGGCCTTCCAATTCAGCTCCGAAATAATCTTTCTTGACTATATTAACCAGAAAACCCGAAAGTTCATGAATGTTATTTTGAATGGAACGGCATTTATTATGCACTGCGGTATTCGTAAAAAGGTCATTAAATGAATTCTTTACCATACCTGTACAGGATGCTGAGGGAGATACAATATAAGCACTTTCAGAAAAATCATTCAGGAATTTAGCTCCAACAGCTTTAGCTTCCTCCCAGAATCCTGCATTATATGCTGGCTGACCGCAACAGGTTTGTTCGGAATTATAAATTACTTTACATCCTGCCTTTTCAAGTATTTTTATTGTGCTAAACGCAGTTTGAGGATATAGCTGATCAATAAAGCAGGGAATAAATAATTCAACATTCATATTCTAAAACAGATTTTATGCGCAGGTAGGCAATGCTGCTAAATTCCGCAAAAAAAACTAAACAGATGGCAAAGTATCTGCTTTTTTTGACTTTATGAAAAAGATGGAGAAAAGGATTAACAAACCTGATATAAAGAAGCCTGCAAGACTAATGGCCGAATTTCGCATACTTCCGGTAAACTCTTCGATATAGGCAAAACTAAACAGTCCGATAACAATGGCAATTTTTTCTGTTACATCATAAAAGCTAAAAAAGGATGCTGTATCAGGTGTGTTTTCAGGCAAAAATTTCGAATAGGTTGATCTGGAAATAGATTGGATCCCTCCCATTACCAAACCCACGACTGCTGCAATGATATAAAATTGAGTCTCATTCTGAATATAATAGGCAGCAATACAAACACCAATCCAGACTGTCAGTACAACCATAATAACCTGGATATTACCATATCTCTTTGCAAAAAATGACATTATCAAGGCACCAAGGATAGCAACAAGTTGAATAATGAGTATAATGGCAATCAATTTCGAAGTGCCAAGTTTCAATACTTTCTCACCAAATCCTGCAGCAACAAGCATGATGGTCTGGACTCCCATTGAGTAAAAAAAGAATGCGAAGAGGAATCGCTTTAATAAAACCATGGACTTTAGCTGATTCCAGACTTTGAGCAGTTCCTGAAATCCATTTTTAACTGTACTTTTTGTAATCTTATCGTAATTGAGGCTACCTGCAGGTAGCTTTTTAAATGGAATCTGAGCAAAAGCCATCCACCAGATACCTACCAGTAAAAAGGATAAACGTGCTGGAAATGAGGCGTCTTTGATACCAAAAAGTTCGGGTTTCAGAACGAAAATAAAGCAGATAATCTGAAGAATAACACTTCCTACATAGCCATAGGCAAAACCTTTGGCACTGACCCTATCCTGTTGATCAATTGTAGCAATTTCAGGTAAATATGAATTATTAAACATCACACCCCCAATATACCCTATCGCTGCCAGGGTAAAACAGATAATACCGAGTTCGAGGGTTTCAAGTTTAAAGAAATACAAACCTGCACAGGAAATACTTCCTATGTAAGTAAAAACCTTCATAAATATCTTCTTGTTACCTCTAAAATCTGCGATTGAAGATAATACAGGAAGTAATATGGCCATGATCAGGTAGGCTACTGACAGGGCATAGTTTGAAAGTGCTGTGTTGGTAAAAACCCTGCCCATGAAAACAACCTTGTCACCAAATTCCTCTGTGGTGGTAATTATTGTATAATAAGCAGGAAAAATTGTAGACGTAATGACCAGATTATATGCTGAGTTAGACCAATCGAACATGGCCCAGGCTTTAATAGTCTCTTTGTTATTTCGCATGGATAAAGGCTGTAGCAATAGATCAGAACAAGTCCAACATTGCTCATATTAATTTAACAAGGTGCTTAAATTAATAATTTATTTAATCTGCGCGAAATTTATAAAAATGGATACTGATAAAGAATCAATTAATGCTTCTAACTACTGAAGCACCTGAATTATCTTTTTCAATTTTAGAAGGTTTTCCTTTATACTCAACTTCACTGGCCCCCTGAGAGTCAACTTCCAATGAGTTTAATACATTAATCCGCGATTTGCTGGCTCCTGTACTATAAATCTGGTATTCTCCTACAATAAAGTCGAGAGCTTCAACAGAACTGGAACCGGTCATATCCAGATCATGGTTCCCGGCCTGACCTTTCAAAACTATTTCAGAAGAGCCGCTTGAATTTGTCCTTAATGATTTTACATTCAAATCTAGCATCACCTTTGATGAACCATTAAGTTCCAGATCAAGCTCGTTTAAATTCAATTTTCCTTTACTCAATAGCTCAACAGAACCTGAAGATTCAATTTTTTGGTAGTCTTTTGAACTCAGGTAAATGGTAACCGGGCCTGCATCACAAAAATTTCCATCAATATCTATTTTTAGAGTATTTCCACTAAGCCTTGTCTGAATCTCTTCCTGAATATTATCATCGGCTAAAATTCTGACAGAACTTATTGAATCCTGACTTAGAACAATCTTAAGGGAACCACTTGTTTCAACCTCAGTGAACTTACCTATATCCCTGCTCTTTGTAACCTGATTACCTGAGCCATTGATACAGTCGAATCCGTTACAGGATGAAAATAAAAGCACAATGGCAGAGAGATAAGCAATTGAATTTAATGAAATATTTCCCATGGTCTTTTTTCTTTTGACAACACATTCAATAATTATGTTACAATATAATTAAATAAGAATTAGGATTTTAAGGCTATCGATAAGGTCCAGCCTATCCTTAACCTGAGTTAAGGTCTAACCTTTATGCTGGCGATGAAAGCCTTTAAATATTAGATTAGCTTAGTTTTTTAAATAGTAAAATTCCCCATTTACTTTTATTGTTCCTGCATCAAGAAGCGTCCTGATTACTTTGAGCCTTTCATTAGAATTGCCGGTTTTTATTGCTTCCATTAACTGATCAAGATGCATGGGGCTTTTGCTCATTTCATTTAAAATTTCCTTGATAATTTCATCATTCAGGGTATCTTTCTTTGTATTCTTTTTATTTTCAATACAAACATCACATACGCCACAAACTTTTGCATGTATTTCGTTAAAATAGTGGAGTAATTGCTGACTCCGGCATTTATGATTTACCGCATAGTCAATAACTGCCTCAACCTGTGATTTATGAATCTGATAGCGATCAGCATGATATTTCCTGTCAATATGAAGATGCTGGGAATCGGCCCGGGGCTTAACAAATGTAAGATGAGGCTTATCTGTCTGCTGCAGATAGCTGATTATCTGAAGCTCACTTAATTTACTGAGTATTTTTACTGTTTCTGTTCTGCTGATACCCAGCCTTTTTGCGAGATCGCCTTCTTTTATGCCAACCAGCTGTTCAAAGACACCTGCATAAGATCTTAATAGAACCTTAATAAAATGATCATATGCCGGTTGACTGACCTGAAAACGATAAAGATCCTCGTGAGTGGAGAGTACCCGAACTCTGGAGGGCAAAAATACAGTTTCACTCAGGGCTATATATTCTTCATGCTCAAGAAACTTAAAAGAATGGATTGTTCTTATCGGATCGAGCTTAAATCTGTTGCAAAAATCTGCGAGATCAAATTCTAAAGAAAGCCCTTCCCCGGCCCCGTAAGCAAGCTGATAATAATTTCCAAGATGATGGTATATCTGCTTAATCTCTTCAATTGAAGGATAATGCTGTTCCAGCCTTTTTGTTAATAAAGCTTTGTCAGCATTATTATAAAGTAAAACAGCATAGGCCCTTTTCTCATCCCGGCCAGCCCTTCCAGCCTCCTGATAATATGCCTCAAGGCTTTCCGGCAGATCCAGGTGAATTACAAAACGTACATCCGCTTTATCAATCCCCATTCCAAATGCGTTGGTGGCCACCATAATCCTAATCTCAGAGTTTTTCCAGGCAGACTGCTTTTTCATCCTCAAAGGAGTATCTAGTCCGGCATGATAAAAATCACTGGTAATTCCTTCAAGATTAAGCTGTTTTGATACTTCCTGGGTTTCACGCCTGTTTCTAACGTAAATAATCCCGGAGCCCTTAACATTCCTTGCGATTGAAATGAGTTTTCTTAGCTTATTTTCTTCATTATAAACAAGATAACTAAGATTTAAACGCTCAAATGACTTCCTGAATACCTGCCCGTCTTTAAAATTTAGTTTTTCCTGAATGTCTGCTGCAACGCGTTCAGTAGCAGTTGCAGTGAGTGCGAGCACAGGAATCTCAGGATGAAGTTCCCTTAATTCAGTTAAATGAAGGTATGGTGGTCTGAAGTCATATCCCCACTGTGAAATACAATGTGCCTCATCAATAGCGATCAGATTGACTTTCATGTACCTGATACGCTCTCTAACGAGCTCCGACAAAAGTCTTTCCGGTGATAGATATAGAAACTTAATATCCCCGTAAATACAATTGTCCAGGGCGATATCTACCTCCCTTTTTCCCATTCCGGAAATAATTGCGATTGCCTTTACACCTCTATCTTTAAGATTTTCCACCTGATCTTTCATCAAAGCAATGAGTGGCGAAACAACAATGCAGATACCGGGCTTGAAAAGTGCCGGAACCTGGAAACACAAAGACTTACCTCCACCTGTTGGCATGAGAGCAAGTGTATCCTTACCATCCAGAACCGACTGAATAATATCTTCCTGCAATGGCCTGAATGTTGAAAAACCCCAGTATTTTGAAAGGATAGATTGAATAGTCATTCTTGTTCGTTCGGCCTTGAATCATTTATCACAATAAAATCAAGAAATTTTCATTTAATAGGTGATAAACTCAAAACTATGAATATTTACTAAATTGCGGGTCCAATTGATCAATTACATGAAGAGAGCACTTATAATTACTTTAATAGCCTTGCTGGCCTCACAACTTTCTGCACAGCAAAATCCTAAATGGAATGTAGAAAAACCAACAGGGCCGTCAAAATTATTAAATTTTCAAACTAATGAAGGTACATGGATGAACCTCGATCTTAGTCCGGATGAACAGGTGATTGTTTTTGACATGCTGGGCGATATCTATAAAATGCCGGTAACCGGGGGAAAAGCGACATTGCTTGCAGGTGGTATGGCCTCAGAAGTACAGCCCCGGTTTAGCCCCAATGGAAAATACATTTCTTATACCAGCGACAAGGATGGTGGAGATAATATATGGATTATGAATGCTGACGGATCAGCTAAGAGGGCAATAACCAAAGAAACCTTCCGCTTATTGAATAATGCCGTTTGGACTCCAGACAGTGAATACTTAATAGCCAGAAAACATTTCACAAGTGGTCGTTCATTAGGTGCAGGAGAAATGTGGATGTACCATATTGCCGGTGGTGGTGAAGGGGTACAGTTAACAAGCAGAAAAAATGATCAGCAGGATGCCGGTGAACCTGAGGTTTCACCCGATGGAAAATATGTTTATTTCTCTGAAGATGTCAGTCCGGGTCCTTTCTTCCAGTACAACAAAGATCCGAACGGCGAAATTTATAATATCCGAAGACTTAATCGTGAAACAGGAATCATTGAAACTGTTGCCGGAGGAAGCGGAGGTGCAATGCGTCCTCAGATTTCTCCTGATGGGAGATTCCTTGCATTTGTCAGAAGGGTTCGCTTGAATACAGAATTATTTATACAAGACCTGCAAACCGGCGAAGAGTGGTCGGTTTATGAAGATCTTACACGCGACCAGCAGGAAGCTTGGGCAATTTTCGGGCTTTATCCCAATTTTGCATGGACTCCCGACAGCAGGGAAATTATCTTCTATGCAGAAGGAAAAATTAGAAAACTTGAGGTATTGACACAAAATGTGTCTGAAATTCCATTTGAAGTAAGTGTTAATCAAACAATAACAGACGCCCTTCACTTTGAACAGAAGGTATTTAATGAAGATTTTTTGGTAAAGATGATCCGTCAGTTAAGTACATCACCCGATGGGAAAAAAGTCGCTTTTAATGCCGCAGGATATGTCTATATGAAGGAACTTCCGAACGGGAGGCCAATGCGGATCTCTACTGGAAATGAGTTTGAATTCGAGCCGGAATTCAGCCCGGACGGCAAATCATTAATTTATGTAAGCTGGTCGGATGATAACCGCGGATCAATCATGAAATATAGTCTGACCGATTCTTCTTTTGTGAAACTTAGCACTGAAAAGGGTTATTATTATAGTCCGAAATTCTCAAATAAAGGGGATAAAATTGTTTACAGAAAAGGAGTAGGAAATGATGTATTAGGATATGCTTTTGGAAAGAACCCGGGTATCTACACTATGCCGGCAAATGGTGGAACACCCACTTTAATATTAAACAATGGTATCCGCCCAAGTTTCAACAGCAATGATACCCGTATTTTTTTCCAGAGTTCTGAAGCTGGTAAAAAAGCACTGAAAAGCATGGATTTAAATGGGGGAAATATCAGAACTCACTATACTTCCACCTATGTAAATGCATTTAGTCCGAGTCCCGATGGAAAATGGATAGCATTTACTGAACTTTTCAATGTTTACATTACTCCTTTTGCGACTACCGGGATGGCACTGGATTTATCATCCAATAACAAATCATTGCCCCTTACTAAAGTTAGTAAAGATGCCGGAACCTATATCCACTGGAGTAAAGATTCAAAGCGATTAAACTGGACCCTGGGTCCTAAGTATTTTTCGAAGGATATAAATAGTTCGTTCAGCTTCCTTGCAGGTACCGATAAAACTACAAAATCAGATAGTTTGGGATTAGATATCGATCTCCGCCTAAAATCTGATCTTCCTGAAGGTAAAATTGCCATTACCAATGCCCGGATTATTACGATGAAAGGTGATGAGGTCATAGAAAATGGGACAATTGTGATCGACCAAAACAAAATTGCAGCTATTGGAGCTAATGTAAGTATACCTGAAGGTGCCAGGGTCATTAATGCCAGCGGGAAAACAATTATGCCGGGTATAATTGATGTTCACAGTCATCTGAGAGCCAGCTCTGACGGGGTTAGTCCACAGCAGGATTGGAGCTATTATGCTAACTTGGCTTTTGGGGTTACCACTTCACACGATCCTTCTGCCAATACAGAAATGGTATTCAGTCAGGCTGATATGGTACGAACAGGCGCAATGGTTGGCCCAAGGGTATATTCCACCGGAACCATTTTATATGGAGCTGATGGGGACTTTAAGACTGTTGTGAATAGTCTTGATGATGCCCGTTCTGCATTGAGAAGGATGAAAGCAGTTGGCGCATTTTCTGTAAAATCATATAATCAGCCAAGGCGTGATCAGCGACAGCAGATCATACAGGCTGCCAGGGAATTACAACTAGAGGTCGTGCCTGAAGGCGGATCTACCTTCTTTCATAACCTGACTCATATTCAGGATGGACATAGCAGTCTGGAACATAATATTCCTCAGGTTCCTTTGTTTAAGGATGTTAAAGCATTATGGAATAAAAGTACCACATCGTATACTCCTACCCTGATTGTAAGCTATGGTTCTCAATCAGGTGAAAATTACTGGTATGATCGTACCAATGTATGGGAGAATGAGCGTCTCCTGAGCTATACTCCACGATATATTATTGACTCAAGATCAAGAAGAAGAACAACATCAGAATTTGCAGATTATGGCCATATAAAAGTTGCCAGAGCTGCCAAGGAACTATCAGATGGAGGGACTAAAATAAATCTAGGTGCTCATGGACAGTTGCAGGGACTTGGAGCCCATTGGGAATTATGGATGTTTGCCCAGGGCGGAATGTCATCTCTGCAGGCCATCAGAAGTGCCACATTAAATGGTGCTGAGCACTTAGGCATGGCAAAAGAGATTGGCTCACTGGAGACAGGAAAACTGGCAGATATGCTTATTCTTGATGCAAATCCGCTTGATGACATTAGAAATACCGAAAAAATCAAGTTTGTGATCATCAACGGTCGTATATATGACACTGAAACCATGAACGAAACAATCAGTCGGGAAAAAGCACGAAATCTGTTCTGGTGGCAGATGAGCAGGTCAGAAAGTTATACAATTCCACAGGGTAATGTTGAAACTTATACTTTCACTCATCCGGAATGTGATTAAAACCAGTAAAACGCTGACAGGATTTAAAACGCTGACAGGGTTTAGAACCCTGTCAGCGTTATTAAATATTCTGAGCGATTACAAATCCACTGGACCAGGCCCATTGAAAATTATAGCCACCCAGCCATCCCGTCACATCCACACATTCACCACCAAAGAATAAACCGGGCACTTTTTTTGCCTCCAGGGTTTTAGAGGATAATTCCTCGGTAGCAACTCCTCCCCTCATCACTTCGGCTTTATCATAGCCTTTATCACCTGCAGGTTTCACATCAAAATGATGAATATACAGGTCAATTTTCTGAATATCTTCCTTAGTCAGGGATGCCAGATTTTTTTCAACAGGTAAAAATTTTGAAAGTGCATCCGAAAATTTCTTTGTGAACAGATCGGACAATAATCCTGAAAGCGATTTACGTCCATTGATTAATTTCTGAGCCTGAATAAGAGTTGTCATATTATCATTGGGCAGCAGATCGATTAAAATATGTTCACCTGGCCGCCAATAAGAAGAAATCTGAAGTATAGCCGGACCACTTAGGCCCCAATGTGTAAACAATATATTTTCTTCAAAACTGATTCTGTCATTCGAAACCCTGCTGTATACTGTATTCCCCGACAACTGGGTGTACCATTCAGCATCCTTACCTGTAATGGTTAAGGGTACCAATGCAGGTGCAGTTGCATTAAGCTTAAGACCAAACTGCCGGGCGATTCTTAAACCAAAGTCTGTAGCACCCATTTTTGGAATAGGTAGTCCACCTGTTGCAATTACTATCTTAGGTACTCTGATTTCTTTTAGTTTTCCTGATCTGGAATAACTGATTTTAAAATCACCTTCCACCATCTTCAAAACCTCCTTAACTTCAGCATTGCAGATGATCTGCTGATCAAGGTCAGCACAAAGCGACTCAAAAACCCGCACGATATCCTTTGCATTATTGCTAACTGGAAATAACTGACCAAGAGTTTTCTCTTTTCCTAAAATACCATTTGCCTCAAAAAAACTAGTTGTATCCTCTACAGAAAACTGCGAAAAAGCAGATTTACAGAAATGTGGATTTTCGGATATGAAATTTGATTCTGAAGCGTACAGATTCGTGTAATTGCATCGTCCACCTCCTGAAATTAGAATTTTAGCTCCAATTTTCTCATTTTTCTCAAGAATCAGTGTTCTTTTTCCGAGATATCCGGCCTGAACGGCACACATCAGTCCGCAAGCCCCACCGCCAATAATTACAGCATCAAAATTATCTCCCATACTAATTCAGGTGGTAAATATAAATGGATATCCTCAGGAAAACTTATTCTTTAATGCAGCAAGCTTAATAGCTATATCGGTTTCAGGAGCAGCTTCCTTTTCTCTGGGCTTTTTAACATAATTTGCAGTAGATTGCTTTGGAGCAGGATTATAATTTTGCTTTGGCCTTGGTTCCGGCTTATTTTCTGATTTCATGGAGAGTGTGATACGCTTTCGGTTCACATCCACTTCAGTTACCCTGACCATCACTTTCTGACTTACTTTTACGACTTCATTTGGATCTTTAATGAACTTATCGGCCATCTGACTCAGATGGACCAGTCCGTCCTGGTGAACACCAATATCAACAAAGGCACCAAAAGCGGTAATATTGGTAATTATTCCCGGCAAAGTCATTCCAACATGAAGGTCTGTAATTGCATTGATACCATCAGAAAAACTAAAGGCTTCAAATTGCTCCCTGGGGTCGAGGCCCGGTTTTGCCAGTTCCTTTAAAATATCGTTCAGCGTTGGCAGACCAACATTTTCACTGACATAATTCTGCAATTTAATTTTTTGGCGAATCTGTTCATCTTTCATCAGGTCTTCCACCTTGCAGTTTAAATCTTTAGCCATTTGTTCAACAAGCGCATAACGCTCGGGATGCACCGCACTACTATCCAAGGGATGTTCAGCATTCCTGATACGTAAAAACCCTGCTGCCTGCTCAAATGCTTTTTCACCAAGCCTCGGAATTTGCCTTAGTTCAGATCTTCTTTTAAACGCACCATTCTTATTCCTGTACTCAATAATATTTTGTGCCAGTTGCGGACCAAGCCCTGAAATGTAAGCCAGGATTTGTTTAGAAGCCGTATTCAATTCAACACCGATTGAATTTACACAACTGATAACCGTATCATCCAGTGAAGCTTGCAATTGATTCTGATCTACATCGTGCTGGTATTGTCCGACACCAATCGATTTTGGATCAATCTTTACCAGTTCTGCCAGTGGATCCATCAACCGACGGCCAATAGATACAGCCCCCCTAACCGTGATATCCTTATCCGGAAACTCTTCTCTTGCGACATCAGATGCTGAATAAATGGAAGCACCACTTTCATTAACCATAACTATAACAATATCAGTCAATTGCAGTGATCTAACAAAAGTTTCAGTTTCTCTTCCAGCAGTACCATTTCCTATAGCAATAGCCTCAACTCTATACTTTTCGACCAGAAATTTTATCGTTTTAGCTGCTTCCTTTGCGGCCTCAGCCCCATTATGAGGGTAAATATTGGTATTCTCAATTAACTGTCCCTGATCATCGAGACATACAAGCTTACAACCGGTTCTGAAACCCGGGTCGATAGCCATAATACGTTTCTGACCAACCGGAGCAGCTAATAATAATTGGCGGGCATTATCTGCAAAAACCCGTATTGCTTCAGTATCAGCCTGCTTTTTGGTCAGCAGACGGATCTCTGTTTCCATTGAAGGCTTGATCAGGCGCTTGAAAGCATCAGCAGCAGCTTGCCTTACCTGATCCGAGGATGGATTAGATCCTTTGATATATAATTCTTCCAGAATTCTGATCGCATTGTCTTCAGGTACTTCAATATCAAGAGTTAGAATAATTTCTTTTTCAGCTCTTCTTAAGGCTAGTATCCGATGGGAAGGCACAGTTTTAACGGGTTCAGACCAGTCGAAATAATCTTTATATTTCTGTCCTTCGGCTTCTTTACCTTTAATCAGTTTAGAATGAAAAGTACCAGCCTGAATGAATAGTTCGCGCATCCGACTGCGAAGTTCAGGCTGCTCTGCCATGAACTCAGCCAGAATATCCCTTGCCCCACTCAGCGCATCCTCCGTGTTCAATACACCCAGCTCATCATTGAGGTATCTTAATGCCTCGGTATCCAGATCTGCGCTATTCTGATTCATTATGAAATCCGCCAGTCCCTGTAATCCCTTTTCTCTTGCAACAGAAGCTTTGGTCTTTCTTTTTGGCTTAAATGGCAGATAAACATCCTCCAGAACAGTCATGGTTTCGGCTTCCATGATTTGTTTTTCGAGCTCGGGAGTCAACTTCTCCAATTCTGTCATCGATTTTAAAATCACTTCCCTGCGCTTATCAAGTTCCTCGAGTTGTTGCTTTCTGTCACGAATTGCTGCAATTTGAACCTCATCGAGGCTGCCTGTTGCTTCCTTACGGTATCTTGCGATAAAAGGGACTGTTCCTCCTTCATCCAGCAGATCTACTGTAACCTTCACCTGCTTCTCAGTCACTGATAGTTCATCAGCAATCTTTTTATATTTATTCAAAGTCATATTCAATCAGATATTCCCTGCGAATTTGATGCTATCTATTCTCATTTCAAAAAAAGCTTATCCACAATTAATGATAATTAATTAAGAAATGATGAAGCGTTTGAATACTTTAATTCAATTATTCTTAATTTTGATCAATGGATGAAATTTCTCAGCTAAGCGAGTTCGGCAAGGTATTTATCTACCTGATCATGGGCGTTATTTTTGTCCTCTTTACATTTTTTATAGGGAAACTGGTCGCACCCAAAAAACCCAATCCCGATAAATTGACTTCATACGAATGCGGTGAAGAACCGCAGGGAAATTCCTGGATACAATTTAATTCACGTTTCTATGTCATTGCATTAGTTTTCCTGCTATTTGATGTTGAATTAGCCTTTATTTTTCCATGGGCAACAGTATTCAGTCAGCAGCAGTTAATAAATGCAGACTCCTACTGGGGATGGTTAAGCCTGATTGAGATGTTCATTTTCGTGGGTATTTTATTGATAGGATTAGTTTATGTATGGAAAAAAGGCGACCTGAACTGGATCAGGCCTGAGCAGTATATCCCTCTTTCACCTTCGAAGATTCCACTTTCTGCCTATAAGGCTTTGAATACTGAAGCTTATCAAACAAAATCGTTTAGTATGGATACTGAGGTTCCGATACCTCAAAAGGTATTGCCGGAATCTCCTGTTTCCCCGGGTAAACCTGGATTTACCCCCAAATTTAAAAGACCTGCCCTGTGAGTTTAGAAATCAAAAATGATACTGGTTCAGTGATGCTTGTAAAAGTTGATGATTTGCTTAACTGGGCAAGGCTGTCATCACTCTGGCCGATGAGTTTCGGCATTGCATGTTGTGCGATAGAAATGATGGGCTCAATGGCATCTACCTATGATCTGGATCGTTTTGGAGTTTTTCCCCGTCCTTCGCCCAGACAATCAGACGTTATTATTATCGCCGGTACAGTGACATTCAAAATGGCTGAACGGATCAAGCGGCTATATGAACAAATGCCCGAACCAAGGTATGTAATTTCAATGGGTTCATGCTCCAATTGCGGAGGCCCCTACTGGCAGCATGGATATCATGTGGTGAAAGGTGTTGACAGAATTATACCGGTTGATGTTTATGTACAGGGATGTCCCCCAAGGCCAGAAGCACTCATTGGTGCAATACTTGAACTTCAAAAGAAGATTGAACAGGAGAGCCTTTTAAAGAGTTGATTTAGGCTTTCAAATCATTCTTCAGTCTGAAAATGATAGTTAATATTCTTCTCTCATTAAATGAAACCTACCGAAAATTGGATATTCTCACAGATTTCGCCTAAACTTGCAGCAATATGAAAGCATTTTACGGAGACCTGAAGCTTGGAATACTTGGTGGCGGCCAACTGGGGCGCATGCTTATTCAGGAGTCAATAAATTATAATATAACTACCTACGTCATGGATCCCGACAAAGAAGCTCCTTGCAAAGATCTGTGCAGAAAATTTGTCCATGGTTCATTAACTGATTTTGAGGCAGTTTATAATTTTGGGAAAGAGGTCGATCTTCTAACCATAGAGATTGAAAAAGTAAATGTAGATGCACTTGAAAAACTTGAGAAAGAGGGTTTAACAGTGTATCCCCAATCCAGGGTCATCAGACTTATTCAGGATAAAGGAATTCAGAAGCAATTCTTTAAAGAAAATAATATTCCAACCGCTCCATTTCAGGTATTTGTTAATAAACAGGAATTAATGACTGCAAATATTCCGTTTCCGTACATACAAAAGCTTCGCAGGGATGGTTATGATGGCAGGGGTGTAAAGACAATAAAATCAGCTTCAGATCTGGAGAATGCATTTGAAGAGCCATGCCTGATCGAAGAACTGATTGATTTTGACAAGGAACTCTCTGTAATTGTTTCCAGAAATGAAGATGGCGAAATAAAGACATTTCCCTGTGTAGAAATGGAGTTCAATTCAGAAGCAAATCTGGTTGAATTTCTGATTTCTCCTTCTACCCTGGATTCTGAGATCTTGCAAAAGGCAGATCAGCTGGCAATTAAAATTGCTGACAATTTGAAGATTGTCGGCATACTGGCCGTTGAACTTTTCCTTACAAAGAAGGGTGATATTCTTGTCAATGAAATAGCTCCGCGTCCACATAATAGCGGGCATCAGAGCATTGAGGGTAATTACACCTCCCAGTATGAGCAATTATTAAGAGCAATATTTAACCTGCCACCCGGAGATACAAGGGCAATCAGTAATTCAGTAATGATTAATCTGCTTGGCGAAAAGGGATTTGAAGGGGCTGCAGAATACGAAGGACTAAATGAAGTGCTTAAACTGGAAGGTGTCTATATCCATTTATATGGAAAGAAATTTACCAAGCCATTCCGAAAAATGGGGCATGTCACAATTATGGATGATGACCGGCAGAAGGCAATTGAAAAGGCAAGGTTTGTTCAAAACAAAATTAAAGTAAAAATTTAAATAAGATATATAATTTACTTATATACAATACTTTATATATAATATATTATGACAATTGAAGCGATAAAAGTCGGCATCATTATGGGCAGCAAATCTGACCTGGGTGTGATGCAGGACGCTGCAGATGTATTAAAAGAACTTGGAGTTCAATTTGAAATTACTGTTGTTTCGGCCCATCGCACTCCCGAACGGATGTTTGAATACGCAAGAACTGCATCCAGCAGAGGCTTAAAGGTAATCATTGCAGGTGCAGGTGGGGCTGCCCACTTACCAGGAATGGTTGCTTCCATCACTCAATTGCCGGTCATCGGAGTTCCGGTTAAATCAAGTAACTCAATTGATGGTTGGGATTCAATCCTATCCATACTTCAGATGCCAAATGGAATTCCTGTTGCCACTGTAGCTTTAAATGCCGCTAAAAACGCCGGAATTCTTGCAGCCCAAATCTTAGGCACGTCTGATGCTGCCCTTTCTCAAAGACTTCTGAACTATAAAGAAGAACTAAAAAGGAAGGTTGAGGAAAGTGCGAGGGAAATGGAAGATAATTGACAATTGATAGTTGAAAATCATTGGTGTTCGGTTAAATTCTAAAATACTATAAATCTACTGATTGGAGGTTCCTAAACTTATAATACAACCAAACTCAAATTGAGCCCCCCTTTACCTTGCCTCCCTCTATAGCCCTATCGTTTGGACACATTTTCTATGTCGTCATGCTTAGGCGTTCAGTGTCCCCCGGCTGGCGGGGGAATTAAAGGGGGTGGATGAATCAATCCTCCCCGTAGCCCCTCCAAAGGGGCACAGCATAGCGCCTAAATCCCTGCTTAATATTAAATTTTGATACTCAGATCTCTGTTTAAAAAGATGTGTCCACACGATAGTCTATAGCCGGGAGGGCCAATTTCTTTTGAAGGCCAAAAGAAACAAAAGCCTTCTTCAATCCCTAGGTGCCTTGGTCACAAGACCACCACACATCAAAAAAAAGTGATCGCTGCTTTTGGGGGATAGTGAAATATGAAAGCATTCCGCATATGATCCCAAAATCTAATGCTCGGTATTGCTTTTTGAAAGAAACTGCCTCTTTTTTTTGATCTTTCTGGCACTTGGTCTTGAATCGTCCTTCGGAACCAGTTATCTGTTATTAACGGTTTTGGGACTGTGCTGTTGGGTAACAACAGAACATATATTACTGTTCTTGCTAGTAAGGAGGGTCGGCCTCCTGGGATTTGGAAGTAAAGACGCACTTTATCCTTGCATTAACATTCATAAATCACTGCAGTCAAGTAATCCGGAGAAGTGGAGCAGAATCATTCAGAACTTGCAATAACTTACCCACGGCTTGGATTACACCGTTAGGATAAAGTGTGGATTTGCAATGCCGTAAGTACGGCACTTACTTTTCCAGCTGAAGGGAAAAGTAAGTGCCCTCTTCCGCGGCATGAGCGTACGATTTTTAATAAAGAGTATGGAATGTGTTTTTACCCGAACACTACTGTTTGAGAGTTGAGAATAACCAACGACCAGCTAACCGGTAACTGAAAACTGGCAACTAACAACTGATTACTTCAATTCCACTGCGGATTTTCTGGAAAATTAGCAATGTGGGCGTATTTGGGTCCAAGACCTATCACTACTTCTCTCCATAGATTTTCTTCATCTTCAACAAAAATCACCTCATGATTGTATTTATCGGTTACCAGCCATGAATTCTGGTCGATTTCTTCATCCAACTGACCAGCACCCCATCCTGAATAACCAATAAAAAATTTAATGTCTTTAGGACTTAGTAGATTATTGTTTAAAAGGACTTTAATGGTTTCGAAATTACCTCCCCAATAGACTCCTTTTCTGATCATATGTCCGTTATCTATTTTATCATAACGTGTATGAACAAAATGTATCGTATCCGGCGCTACAGGACCTCCGAAGTAAACCGGAAAATCAGCTGCCTTAAGATCAGGAATCAGATCATTCAGTAAAAGATTACTTCTTTGGTTTAAGATAAAACCCACTGCACCTGCCTCTTCACATTCTGTCAGCAGAACAACAGACCTTTTAAAATTAGGATCAGACATAAATGGCTCTGAGACGATCAGGCTTCCACTTGCAGGTTTATGAGGACTAAGCATAAAGAAATTGATTATATATCCTTTTCAGTACTTAAAATTACAATATATATCTAATAATCATTCAAATGATAGAATGCAATCTGCAATTGTTAAATTTGTACTATAAGACAACAAGGCTTATCACTAGCAAGTGAAATACAATTAAAATGGCAGTAAAAAAAGAAACAATTGAGAACCTCCGTCAGGAATATATTTCTGAAAAATTATCCAAAAGGGATGTAGATAAAGATCCGATTAAACAATTTGGAAAATGGTTTAAAGAGGCAATGGATGCAGGGATACATGAGCCGAACGCGATGACTCTTGCTACAACCAGTATTGATCGTAAACCCAGTGCAAGAATTGTATTGTTAAAAGGATATGAGGAAAGGGGTTTTATGTTCTATACCAATTATCTGAGCGCTAAAGGAAAGGAAATGTCGAAAAATCCTGTTGTAGCTATTGTTTTTCATTGGGCTGAGCTGGCAAGACAGGTAAGAATTGAGGGGACAGTAGAAAAACTCAGTAAAGAAGAATCTGATCGTTATTTTCAAAGTCGTCCGAAACAAAGCCAGATTGGCGCCCTTGTTTCTCCGCAGAGTCAGGTAATTGAAGACCGGGAAGCACTAGAAAGGGATTGGAAAGAGGCCGAAATCAGATATGAGAATAAAACAATACCCAAACCGGCCTTTTGGGGTGGCTACCTGATAAAACCGCAGGTGATTGAATTCTGGCAGGGTCGCCCAAGCCGCTTGCACGACAGAATTGTTTATAAAAAAGCTGATAAAACCAGTTGGAAAATTGTGAGGCTTGCACCCTGATTTATACCAATGAATTTTGATGAAATAACAGATCTTTTAAGGGATAAATTCGGGAGTGGTGTGATCAAAGCGATTGAAAACAATGGTTTGCAATCGGCAATACAAATAGATCCTGAGCTCATTGTGCAGGTTTGTGAAGAACTCAGAGACAATAGTAACACCTGGTTTGATTTTCTATCCTGCCTTAGCGGAGTTGACCATGGGCTTGAAAAGAACAAATTTGAAATAGTCTATCATCTTGCTTCTATCCCCTTCAAACAGCAACTTGTACTTAAGACAATAAAGGATCATGACAGAAATAACAGCACCCTGCCTTCTTTCCATAGCGTTTCGGAAGTGTGGCGGACAGCTGAATGGCATGAGCGTGAAGCATTTGACCTGTTTGGAATTCATTTCGAGGGCCATCCTGATCTGAGGAGAATTCTGCTTCCTGATGACTGGGAGGGCTATCCATTACGAAAGGACTATCAGGCTGCTGAAGAATATAAAGGAATCAAAATTAACTAAGCTATTTACTTCATGCTGCTTAATAAAACCAGATATACTCAATTAACCGAAGGCCTCAAGCCCGAAGAGATGTTAATCAATATGGGTCCGCAGCACCCTTCTACCCATGGTGTATTAAGGCTTGAACTAATCACAGATGGGGAGATTGTTAAAGAAGTGATCCCTCATATGGGTTATTTACACCGGTGCTTTGAAAAGCATTGTGAAAGCCTTACCTACCAGCAAATTATCCCTTTTGTAGATCGCATGGACTATCTGGCTTCCATGAACAACGATCATGCATTCGTTATGGGTGTTGAACGAATGATGGGTATTGACAAGGATATTCCAAAAAGAGTAGAATATATCAGAGTACTGGTTTGTGAGTTGAACCGCATTAGCTCTCATCTCATTGCCATTGGAACCTATGGTATCGATATCGGTGCCTTCACTCCTTTTCTATGGTGTTTTCGCGATCGTGAACACATCATGAATATGCTGGAATGGGCATCAGGTTCAAGAATGCTTTATAACTATATTTGGGTTGGTGGGCTTTTCTACGATTTGCCTGTAGGTTTTGAAGAAAGATGCGCTGAGTTTATAAGCTACTTTAAGCCAAAACTAACTGAATTAAATCAATTACTGACAGATAATCGAATCTTCATTGGAAGAACAGCAGGCATTGGGGTGCTTCCGCTTGATGTTGCAATTAATTATGGTTGCTCCGGACCCATGCTCAGAGGCTCAGGATTAAAATGGGACTTGAGAAGAGTTGATGAATACTCAGTCTATCCTGAACTTGAGTTCGATATCCCGGTAGGAAGTGGTGAAATGGGAAAGACAGGTGATTGCTGGGACCGGTATAAAATTCGAACAGATGAGATTGCAGAGTCAATTCGAATCATTGAACAATGCCTTGAACGATTGCAAAAGGAATTAAAACGTAGTCCTGAGTTCGATCCCAGAGCTAAACTCCCCAAGAAGATCATCCCTAAAGAGCAGGATTTTTATATCAGGGCTGAAAATCCCAAAGGTGAGCTTGGTTATTATTTTATATGCGATGGGAAAACTGAAATTCCAAAACGTGTAAAAGCCAGAGCCCCCAGCTTCAATAATTTATCTGTACTACCCGAAATATCCAGAGGTGTCTTAATTGCAGATCTGGTAGCAATACTCGGATCAATTGATATTGTGCTTGGAGAGGTAGACCGTTAAATTATAAAAGGCTGAAAGAATTTAAACTCCCTCAGCCTTTATAAACACAAAACAAAATATTTAATAGACCTTAACCATATAAATATAAGGTTCCAGCTTTTTAAACTGATCCTTACGGCTTAAGCCTGCAAGTGTATTTCTTTTATTCACAACCAGCTTTTCATCCAGAGAATCCTGGGGTATTGCTTCAATGGATTTAAGAATATAAGATGATTTTATAGCGAATGCTGCACCGTCAAGCAAGGCTTGTTTGCCATTAATAATACCGATAACATTTCCACGATTATCAAGTAATGGCCCGCCACTATTTCCTGGATTCACAGGGATTGAAACCTGATAAGCTACTGTATCTCCTGCATAACCATTTTTTGCACTGACATATCCTTTACCTAAAACCTGTTCATCTCTTGGAAAGCCAATGGTAAAAACATCTTCCCCTACATCAGAGGCAGCCTTTTTAAATGTATAAGGCAAAGTTGCAAGCTTTTCAAATGAAGGATCGGTAATTTGTAGTACTGCCAAATCATAGGCAGGATCAATATAGATTAATTTAACTTTAAATGCCTCACCATCAGAATTTTGAACATAAACTGAATCTGCTCCTTTAACAACATGAAAGTTTGTAACTACATAGCCGTTAGATGAAAGGGCAAAACCTGTACCGCCGAACTCTCCGGGATCTGCAGGACCTTTCCCAGGTTTATCATTAATATTCTTGATCAAAGCATTCTGAGAACGTTTGATACTGTTAATCTCCCGACGTAACAAGTTAACATTTGTAGAAATCGACTTTGAAAAATAACCGGTAGATAATAAGGTAGCAGTAACCGCTACAAAGGCAACCGATGCCGCAATAGCTGTATTAATCCGATATTTCTTCCACAAGCGTCTGATTTTTGGTGCTTCAGGGGCAACTTCATTCTTTATTGCCTGAATATCAAGAGATTCATAAATTGCATTCATATCAGATGCAAGCTTGACCCTGCTTCCATACTCTGATAAGTTTGATATAAAATTGCGATGCTCCACAACCTTCATATCAAAGGATGGGTCGCTTTTTCTCAAATGCTCAAAATCAGTAAGGGCAGACCCCTCCAGTTCTCCTTTGAGATATGCATCAATTAAATTCGTTAATTCCAGATCACTTTTCATCTTCTTCTGATTAAGTTTGAAAAAATAGTTTTTTCAAACGCTGCAAGCATTTATATTTCTGAGTTTTGGCATTATCCGCATTAGTATAACCAAACTTCTCACAGATCTCCTGCATCGATCTGTTGTGTATATAGTAATCTTCAATAATAGTTTTACAAGGTTCTCCCAATTGAACGAGAGCAGTTTCCATTATTGCAAATTGTCTATCCTTTTCCTCATGCTTTTCAAGGTCGTCTTCAACAGCAATGATTTCAGAGAAATCCTGTATGTTCCTGACTGTTTTACTTTGCAGATTTAAACGCTTAAGCCATAACCTTCTGCATACAGAGTAAAGGAATGTTTTAAGCTTACTGTTCAGCTCAAAATTTCCAGCCTTAACCTTATTATAAAGAACAATTACAGATTCCTGAAATACATCTTTAGCATCATCCTCATTTCCATTATTTTTTAGTACCAACTGAAGTACCATAGGAAAGTAGGAAATATATAATCGGCTAAGGGTTTCCTTTGAATCATTCAGTATCCCTAATATTATCTCACTATCTGCTGGGACTGAACTTTTTACCTCTTTTTTCACTATTAATACTTTTTATCAGGAATTGTAACCCAATGATAGGAAAATAATTTTTTATTTTGTTTGGAATAGCTAGGGTTACCTTTTTTATTAATGAGTATTAAGAGTAATTATTTATAAATAAATTAAAACACTAAACAATGAAAAATTCTTTCAAATTCGGTTTTTTAGCCTTAGCTATCTCTTTATCAGTTGCTGCTTGTAACTCAACCAAAACTGAAGAAGCTGCTGTAGATACTGCTGCTGTTGTTGACACTATGGCTGTTGATACTGCTGCTGTTGCTGTTGATACTGCTGCTGTAGCTGATACTGCTGCTGCTAAGTAATTAACCAAAAATTACATTTGGCCATCCTGAATAAATTTCAGGATGGCTTTTTTTTTGAGTAAATATCTCAACACACTATTCGTCGAATTATAGTTTCGACTCATTATTGCATTAAAAATGTAATCCAATTACTTAGATGGTTAGTTCCTTTAATAGTTAATACCGTGAGCCTAAACTAAAAAAAGCGGATTATAATAAAATAACCCGCTTTAATACTACTCATATTTAGTTTTTAAACTGCTTCCGGCTTTTTCTTAAACCAGCCTTTGATTCGTTTTGAGTTCGAATCCCCAATTAATAGCATACAAGGAACCAGAATCAGGGTTAAGAAAGTAGCAAATCCTAAACCGAATATCATAGTCCATGATAATGGCCCCCAAAATGCTACGTTATCCCCCCCGAAATAAAGGTTTGCGTCAAATTCTGTAAACAGGGTAACAAAATCCATATTCAAACCTACTGCCAAAGGAATTAACCCTAACATGGTTGCTGTAGCAGTAAGCAATACCGGTGTCATCCTGGTTCTGCCGGCTTCTATGATCGCCTCCTTAATATCCATCCCCTGTTCAATCATTAATTCGGTAAATTCAACCAGGAGAATACCATTCCTTACTACAATACCTGCAAGCGCAATAATACCCACTCCCGACATCACAATCGACATCTCCATTCTGAATATGGTAACACCGAGTAAAACCCCGATTATACTTAATAAGATTTCACTAAGAATAATCAATGGTTTTGTAATGGAGTTAAACTGTGTTACCAGAATGATAAGAATAAGTCCTAAGGAGATCATTAATGCAGTACCCAGGAATAGCATGGTTTCCTGCTGTTCTTCCTGTTCACCTGCCATGTTAACCTCAACCCCTGCCGGAGCTTTAAACTGATCAATTTCCCGCTGTATATTAGCAACTACCTCATTCGGATTGTATTCACCAAGCACATTGGATGAAAGAATAATGATCCTTTTCTCCTGCTTACGTTTGATTCCTCCGTAAGTATTCACATAATCTATAGTCGCAAATGATGAAAGGGGTACCTGACGAATAATGCCACCCATACCCATATCGCGGTAAGTAACTTTCATATTCCTTAAGGCATCCAGATTATTCTTCTGGCTTTCGTTTGCTCTGAGGTTTATCTCATAATCTTCATTTGCATCACGGAACTTGGATACCTCCTTACCGAAAATAGCCGTACGCAGATCCATTCCAATTTGTCCGCTGGAAATTCCCTCACGGTTTGCCCTTTCGCGATCGATATCGAAAATGATTTCAGGCTTATTGTTTTGAAAATCTGATTTCAACTCTTCAACACCTGCAATCTGACGACTATCAAGATATTGTTTCAGGTTTTCTGAGACTTTTACAAGGGAGTCAAGATTATCTCCTTTAATTTCAATACTAATCGGCTTAGCTGTCGGCGGACCAGATTGCTCCTGTGCCACAGTTATTTCGGCGCCCGGAATTCCTTTTACAGCCTCTCTGATGCGATCAAGATATACCGAGGTACGTTCACCCGTACGTTTTCCAAAACTCACAAACGCTACAGTGACTTTTCCCATATTGGAATACTGCCCCTGATCCTCACTCTGTGGATCTGTTACTCCAATGGTAACATTAGATAGAATTGAGGATACATCCTTATTATCCCTACCTACGACTTTGGTCACCTTTTCTTCAACTTTCTTAACTACCTCATTAGTATAGGCCTGATCTGTACCTACCGGTAGCTGGATATAGACATAAACAAAATTAGGATCTGATTTAGGAAAGAAAACGATTTTTGGAGGTACCACAAAGATCATGAGAAGGGTCAGAAAAAATAATCCAACGGTGCCCCAAAGCATAGTTCTTGGTCTTAATATCGCCCATTTAAGTAGTGATACATATTTATCCTGTGCACGAGGCCATATTTTAGTCTGAAAGTTACGGATGGCATTATTCAGATAAAAATGGTTCAGCAGATAAAGTAATCCTACAAAAACTACCAGATTTCCGATTCCAAAATTGACTAAATAACCTATAATGGCAACACCCAAAAATATCAGCAGATTCTTTCTTACACTTTTGTCAAATGATGGCCTTTTAACCGAGTGATCTTCGGGTTCCATAAAATCCACTGCAAATACAGGGTTAATGATATAGGCCACCAATAGTGAGGCAAGGAGGGTGATGATTAAGGTCATTGGCAGGAAGAACATAAACTCCCCTATCACTCCAGGCCAGAATAACAATGGTACGAAAGGAGCCAAAGTAGTCAGTGTACCCGAAAGTACAGGCAAAAACACTTCAGCTGCAGCAATTTTGGCTGCTTTCTTAATGGGTACCTTGCCATTGTCGAAAATCCGGTGTGTGTTTTCAATCACCACGATTGCATCATCCACAACAATTCCAAGTCCGAGAAGGAAAGAGAATAAAACCATCATATTCATGGTAAAGCTGAAGCCCATTATTTCTCCGAGGGCAGGCATTGCCATAAATGCAATGAACATAGACAATGGTACAGACAAGGCTACAAACAAAGCATTGGTGATTCCCATAAAGAACATCAGGATTACCGTTACCAGAATGAAGCCTATAATAATTGTGTTTATTAGGTCATGTAAGGTTATTCGGGTTCGGTCTGACTGATCCCCTGTTATAGTAATATTCAGATTTTTTGGTAATGAACTGACTTTCATCTCCTTAATTAAGGCATTGATTTTATCGGATGCATCAATCAGATTTTCGCCACTTCTTTTCTTAACATTCAGTGTGATTACATTCTTTCCATATAAACGGGCATAACTTTCCTGTTCTTTGAATGAATCTTTTACTTCAGCAATATCTCTCAGATAGACAGAAGAACCTGTAGGGGTTTTAATGATGAGATTGGATAATTCCTGAGCACTGACGAACTCCTTTTTTACATTCAGCGTTCTGCGAACCCCATCCATTTTTATCGTTCCACCAGAAATGGTCAGGTTCTCATAACCCACAGCACGTTCTATATCTCCAAAGGAAATCTGAGCTGCTGCCATCTTATTCAGGTCAGCATTGATCTGTACCTCCTGTTCCAGAGCACCAACAATGTCAACACCCGAAATTTCCTTAAGGCTTTCTATCTGATCCTGAACTTCCTCTGCATATTTCTTAAGACTTTTCAGGTCATAGTCGCCAGAAATATTCAGATACATGATTGGCAAATCCGAAAGGTTAATGTCCATCACATTTGGTTCATTAGGCAAATCGGACGGAAGATCCTGTCTCGCCTTATCCACTGCATCCTTTACTCTTTGCTTGGCGTCTTTGGTTTCAACATTCGTATTAAACTCTGCTGTAATTATTGAGAAATCCTGGTAAGAATTGGAGGTAATTCTTTTTAATCCTGATGCAGATTTCAATTGCTTTTCAATCTGTTTGGTTACCAGGTTCTCCATATTGGCTGGAGAAGTACCCGGATAAACCGTCTGAATAAATATTTTAGGAATTACAACTTCGGGGAAATTCTCCTTTGGCAATCCTTTATATGAAAAATACCCAATCACGGCAATAATCACAGTCAGCACATAGATGGCTGTTCTGTTTTCAATCGCCCAACTGGATGGTTTAAATTCTTTGTTAATGTCTTCCATCTTATTTTAAATTATGACCTTATCTTTAATAAAAAGATATAATTAATTGGCTTTAACTATATCTCCCGGACTTAAACCATTAGTACCTTCAACTATTACCTTATCCCCTGCTTTGAGGCCAGAAATTATTTCAGCCTGTCCTTCAGAAATTTTACCTGTCTGTACATTAACGCGCTTTGCTTTCCCGGCTTCGTCAACAAATACATAGTCACCATTTTCTGCCTTTTGAATTGCATTAACCGGAACCACCAATGCTTTAAGATTTTGGTAATCAATAATTTTAAGTATTGAGAGCATATTAGGACGATATCTGCTGTCGGAAGGAAGTTTAATTTCAACATTAAAGCTTCTTGAAACAGGATCGATGGTCTTGGATGCGAATGAGATTTTTGTTGAAACCGTGTCAGGCACGTCTGGTAATATAACCTGAACATTATCACCCTGATTAACGCGGCTCGCATACGACTCGGCAACTAAAGCTTTAGCCTTCAACTTACTGGCATTAACCACTCTGATACCTGACATTCCCGGAGAAACAGCCTGTCCGACTTTGAGATCCATTGCATCGATAGTTCCGGAAATTGGAGATTTTATTTTATACATTGAAACCTGGGTTTTCAGAGTCGCGATACGACGCTGGGCTGCATCACGCTGTGTTTTTGCATTCAAAAATTGAACTTCAGTTCCAATTTTCTGATCCCAGAGGCTCTTTTGACGGTCATAAAGGGTTGTTGCCAGCTCGAGTTGGGTTTCCAGTTCAGAAATATTCTGACGTAAAACCTGATCATCTATTTGAGCTAATACCTCTCCCTTGCTTACATTTTGACCGATTACTGCATAGACAGCAGTTACAATACCCTGAGCCTGAGGATTTACCTGAACATTCTCTTCTGCATCAACTTTTCCCTGTACTTCCAAATAATTTTTAAATGAAACTTCCTTAAGCTCCAAAACAGATACATCTTTCACATCCTCGGCAGCTGCAACACTTCCAACTTCGGCTTCAAGTTTTTCTATTTTTGAGTTCAGCTCGGCACGCTCCTTTTTCAGGGCTTCAAGCTCAGATTTTTTATCGGTTGGTTTTCCTCCGCAAGAGGCCAGAAAAAAAACAGTAGAGATCAATAGTATTCTTTTCATTTGAGTGATATTTGAGTTTTTCATTGTTCCGCCCGGGGCGGGTAGTTTTTTATTTATAACTGCAAAGCAGGCTGGTTTTTTAAAATTCTGTTAATAGACTATCTTACCTAATGCCCTATCCATATTAACCTTGTTGATTAAAAGATCGTAAAGTGCATTGATGTAATTGTTCTGTGCCTCTTTAAGAGAGGTTTCGGCTGTGGTCACTTCAATACTTGAACCTACACCCTGCTCGTACTTAATTTTCGTTACTCTTAAGACTTCCTGAGCGAGCTCCATATTACGGTTCTGATTCTCGAGAGATTTCAGACCATTCCGATAAGTGGTCTGGGCTTGTTCAACCTCAAGACTGATCCCATTCTTTAAATTGACCAGATTATTTTGAGTTTTAAGAATTTCAAGTTTTGCATTACGAACCTGATAAAGTTTAATACCTCCCGAAATGATAGGAACAGCCAGGCGGAAACCTATAAGTGTTGTTGGGAAACTTCTGTCAAATAAACTTCCAAATTTATTCGCCAGTAAATTTTGCGATGTACTGCCAAATGCAGACAGTGAAGGCAGAAACTGGCTCTTGTACCGCTTGAGATCAAGTTCATTCAACTTTTTCTGTGTTTCAAGCAATGAATATTCTATTCTGTTTTTATATGCACTGGTATCCGAAACAGCAAAAGATTGAACCACCTGAAGTCCGGCAATGGAATCCTTTAATGTCAGTTTGCTTTGTATACTCATTCCCATCTGAAACTTCAACAGATTAACATTCAATTCCAGAAGTCTGACTACATTTTCCCGTTCAGTTTCAAGGTTATTATTAAGTACTGTAAGCCGGTCAACATCAATTTTTTCGACGAAACCATTCTTATAGAGTGCTTTTGTATCATCAAGGGACTTTTTTAAGCGAATCATGTTAGCGTCCAGCAGATTCAACTGTTCGTTACTTACGAGTACAGAATAATAAGCTTTGGTAACCGCTACAGCGGTTTCAATACGGCTACGTTTAAGGCTCTTACTTGATAATTCTTTATAAGTTTTTGATGCCTGTAAACCAACAAGATAGGTACCATCAAATAATAATTGATTGAGCTCCAGTCCAAAGGAAGATTGGTATTTAACACCAAACTGTACCGGTAATAATTTACCCGGTTGCCCGAAGATTTCACCTGGCACTAAATTGGTAGGAACCTTTAGAAAATCCTGAAAGTTTACGCTTCCATTCACCTGAGGCAAACCAATTCCAAGAGTCTGCTTGACTGTATTTGCAGCAATTTCTTCATCAATTTTAGCATTCTGTATCGAACTCTGATTTCTCTGGGCATATTCAATAGCCTCCTGCAGACTAAAATGGGCGACAGTATCAGTCGATTGTGCCTTGGCATTAATTATGCAAAAAAGACACAGGATTAGTGTAAGGTATTTGTATTTCATCATAGTATTATTCTTCTTCTGTTATTTCCTTGTACTTATTAATTAATTTATGCCCTTTAAGGGTACATATCCCATATAAAAAATGCTCTGTCAATTCCGACATTACCTGAACAATTCCATATTTACCATGTGTATACGTTGAATTCCCATTAAAGATCAGGTCAATTTGTTCCAATCTCATTTGAGTCAAAATATCGGGTTTAATGTTACCCCTATAATATCCCTCTTTGATTCCGCGTAACAAATTATCATGAATGGTAGAATAAAGATGCTTTTCCCTGAACTCTTTAAAATAAATCCATGCCTGTGGATGATACTTTTGTAGATCATAAAATAAGGTTGGGTTCACATTAGATAAAAGCTCCTTCATATTTGTTACAGAAAAAAACACTTCATGAACTGCATTTTCAGCAGTCTCAATATTCTCTTTAATCACACATTTCTGGCTATTTAATTTCATGTCAATTACGATATTCACAATCTCATTCTTATCACAGAAATGAGTGTAAATGGTCTTTTTTGACATTCCAAGATGCCTGGCTATATCATCCATTGTGACGCTTTTAAAACCATACTGGCAAAAAAGCTTATCAGATTCAGAAATTATATACTCTTTTACTTCCAATTCACACTTCGTTTTTAAATCGGCGGTAAAACTATGGAAACTTTTAATAATTCCAAAGTTTCCATAAAATATTTTATTTAGATCGTAAAAAATTACAGTAAAACGATAAATTGAAAGATCAATCTTCAATAATCCACATCCAAAGTCACTCCAAGGATTTAAGTAAAAATCGTAACTTTGCAAAAAATCCCAATATGAACTTTTCTCCATTATCTGCTATTTCTCCCATCGATGGACGCTATCAGAATTCTACCCAGGAACTATCTAATTGCTTTTCTGAAGCCGCTTTAATAAAGTTCAGGGTATATGTCGAAATAGAATATTTTATCTCCCTTTGCGAAATCCCATTACCACAATTAAAAGATTTCGATAAAAGTAAGTTTGAAGCCTTAAGAAGGGTTTATTTAAAATTTACTGAATCAGATGCTGAGGCAGTAAAATTGATTGAAAAAACAACCAATCATGATGTAAAAGCAGTTGAATACTTTATAAAGGATAAATTCAACGAATTGGGATTAAATGAGTTCAAAGAATTTATCCATTTTGGATTGACTTCACAAGACATAAATAATACGGCAATTCCGCACTCTTTTAAACTTTCAGTCTATTCATCTTATCTCCCAGCATTGGAAGAACTATTGGGGCATATTAAAGGAAGGGTTTCTGAATGGTCGGCCATACCCATGCTGGCACATACCCATGGCCAACCGGCATCACCCACCTTACTGGGGAAGGAATTGCAGGTATTCGTAGAGCGGATTGAAACCCAGCTAGAACAATTAAAATCCATTCCTTTTTCAGCTAAATTCGGTGGTGCAACCGGGAATTTTAATGCACACCATGTAGCCTACCCAGAAATTAACTGGACAGAATTTGCTAATAAGTTCGTTAATGAGCGACTGGAATTAAACCGTTCGCAGTATACCACTCAAATAGAACACTACGATAATTTTGCAGCTCATTGTGATGCTATGAAAAGGATCAACAGTATATTGATAGATCTTAACAGAGACATTTGGTCATATATTTCAATGAATTACTTCAAGCAGCAAATCAAAGCTGGAGAAGTTGGTTCATCTGCAATGCCGCATAAGGTCAATCCCATCGACTTTGAAAATTCAGAAGGCAACCTGGGTCTGGCCAATGCTATCTTTGAACATCTGGCAGCAAAGCTTCCAATTTCAAGACTTCAGCGCGACCTTACAGACTCAACCGTATTAAGGAATATCGGAGTTCCGGTTGCTCATACCCTGATAGCTATAAAATCGACATTAAGAGGTTTCAAAAAACTATTACTTAATGAGGAAAGTATTAAGGCTGATCTTGAATCAAACTGGGCGGTAGTTGCCGAAGCTATACAAACAATTCTGAGACGTGAGGCTTATCCCAATCCTTATGAAGCACTGAAAGACCTGACCAGGACCAATCAGCAAATCAACAGAAATACCATTGCTGAATTTGTTGACAAACTTGATATATCTGAAGAAGTTAAACAGGAGTTAAAAGCAATTTCTCCTTCCAATTACACTGGAATTCAGGCAGTCATTCATGTGTCATAACTTTAATTCGGCTGTATAGGAGATTAATAATTTGTAAATTTGAATATTAATTCATGATTATGAGCACTGCAACTTCAACAACAAACGTATATACAGAAATTACTCCAAATCCTGCGACCCGCAAATTTTTGGTTAATAAGTTACTGACCAATAACAGCATTGACTTTCCGAATAAGGAAAGCGCAGAGAAGTCGCATTTTGCACGTGAGCTTTTTAAGTTCAACTTTGTTACCGGTGTTTTTTTTGCGAGCAATTTCGTTACCATCACCAAATCTGAAACTGCAGACTGGCAGGATATTGAACCAATTCTGAAAGAATTTGTAAAAGGAGCAGTGGAGTCTGAACTTAACATCATAGAGAAAGAAGAAGCTCTTGCAAATTTTGAAGGCTCTGAAACTGAAATCAAGATACAGCAGATATTGCATGATTATGTTCGACCGGCGGTAGAACAGGATGGTGGCGCAATCAGTTACAGATCATTTAAAGAAGGAATTGTAACTGTAGAATTAAGAGGATCATGCAGCGGCTGCCCTTCATCAACAATTACCCTAAAATCAGGAATTGAGAACCTGTTAAAACGCATGGTACCTGAAGTAACTGAAGTTGTTTCAGAAGCGTTATAATTTATAGGATTTTTAAGGAAAATCCCCTCTCCGAAACATATTCGAAGAGGGGCTTTTTAGTTGCCAGTTATCTGTTGCCAGTTATCTGTAGTCAGTTGTCTGATATCTACATCACTTTATATTAGGTTTAATCTGAGCTCTTACTTCTTCTGCCCATTTCGATAATTCAGCACGCTGCACATCCGACAATCTGGCATCACCATGAATCAGTGTGTATGACTTAAGCGGCATCTCCCCCTCTTTGATCATTTCTACAAATTCCTCCATTTTATGATCCGCCTTTTTCGGCTTATAGCTTGCAAATTCAGAAAAATTCAATTCAGATTTCCCCTCATTGACGTGATCTGCAAGCCACCAGGCGACCGGCTGTATTTCAGCATACCAGGGATAGACTGTATTGTTGGAATGGCAATCATAACATGCCGTTTGAACGAGCTGCTTCGTGCTTTCAGTTGCCTGATAATGTGCAAAAATATCATTAGGAGTTTCTGCAACTGATTGATTCTTTTCCGGCCTGAATAACTGAATAAGAATAAATACGGCCAATAGGGCAATGAGGATTTTTCTCGAGATTGACATAATAATCTAAATTAATATTAGTTAAATTTTTCTTCTAAAATAAGTAGTAATTCAGCAGAAATAAATCCATTTGTTGCCAGCATTTCCCTTCGTTCAATACTTTTATTTCCGCCTGTAAAATCAAATATATGACCGCCTGCTTCCCGAACAAGCACAATCCCTGCAGCAACATCATAAGAATTGAGATTAAACTCAAAATATCCATCAAACCTCCCGCAGGCTACATAGGCAAGATCAACAGCGGCCGAACCAATTCTTCTCACACCATGGCAACGCTGCATCAATTCTTTTAATACATCCATATAAGCATCAAGTTTTCCGAATTCGTAATATGGAAAACCCGTTGCAAGCAGCGTATTTTCAATTCGGGTGGCCTTTGATACCGTGATTCGTTTACTATTTAAATATGCCCCACCATTTTTCCAGGCAGAAAAACATTCGTCCCTGTTTACCTCATAAACCACTCCAAGAATGAGTTCATCATCACATTGCAGGGCTATACTAATGGAATAGGTAGGGAGTCCGTGAATGAAGTTTGTGGTTCCATCAAGCGGATCGATGATCCAATCGTATTTCTCACCGGCAATGGTAGTGGTCTTTTCTTCTGTAACAAATCCTGCTTCAGGAAGTAAGGATCTCAGTCCCTTAACAAGAGCTATTTCTGCTGTTTTATCAACGTACGAAACCATATCATGTAATCCCTTATACTCAACTTGTTCACGCCGGAAAACCAGTGCCTCATTTCGAATAAATTCACCAACTTCTTTGGTTAAAGAAATTACACCTTCTGTAAGTTTTGAAAGATCCATAGGTCAGGATTTTATTGGCATAGAATATTTGTCAGCATTCTTGATGGACCAGAATATCCCGGCAATACCCAGTAAAATAAGAATTGCAGATATCATTTCAGCCTGTGTAAAAGCGAGACCAAAAGCATGGTATTGAGAATTTACCCGGATACTTTCAATCATAAAACGCTCCAAACCATTAAATATCAGGTATAATGACCACATAATACCAGGAGTTTTAATTTTATGTCTGAATCCCCATAAAAGTGCAAATATTAACAGGCCCATTAGAACCTCATAAAAAGGTGTAGGGAAGACCGGTAAAGGCAGTTCATTACAGAATGGGCCCGTACAACCTGGTATCGGAACCCCGTTGTTCACCACATTATGCGGATATTTAAATGCCCAAACCCAATCAGGGGCCCAGCTTAACCAGGATGGTTTAGGAGCAAGATTTTCAATTCCCCAGTCGCCATCACCTGAAAGTTGACATCCTATTCGTCCAACAGCATAGGCCAACATCATTCCCGGACCGGCAATATCCAGCATGTGGATCCATTTGATGCCATATTTATTGGCATGATAAATCACGGCAGCCCCACCCATAATCAAACCACCGTAAAAAGTTAAACCACTAAAGGATAAAAGTCCTCCAATAGGATCCTGTACAAAATCGTCCCAATATTCCAGGTTGTGAAATATTTTAGCACCAAGAAAGCCCCATAAAGCTGCCCACATCAGCAGTGTACCCATGATCTGGTAAGGATGGACCAGTTCCTTTACAATCTTTGGCTGACTCAGCTGCTCTTTCTTCTTTTCTGTAAAGGCCCAGTAAATAAATAAAGTACCCAATAATAAACCTCCAAGTAAGCTTCCTCTTGAAGATAAAATGAAACTCTGAGGATTGGCCACAAAAGCGGAATAATTTAATAATCCATCCAAAAGTTTATAACCCACTAAAAAACCAAATATTCCATTGAATACCAATTCCTGTGTACTTGCGGGCTCTCCAACTCTGACTTCACGGTTAAACGGAAGTACAAGTCCTAGTTTTTCCTTTCTTTTAAACTCCTGAGAAAGCGCCCAGTAACCGGCTGCAAAAGCAATAGCTACGAAAAATCCGAAAGTTTGAATGGGAAGCGGTATAGTTATACCTGTTAAATATTCAATGAGGTGGGTTATGGTTGGAAACATAAGTTAAATATACAATCTTGTTATAATTTACAATGTTAAATAATGCTAAAGAAATATATCAGAAATAAGACAACCCGGCCAGGAAGTCCGTAGGTTTAATGAACAAAAGTTTCTGCCAGTTCAGAAATTTCCATATCACCATCTGAGGCAATACGTTCCAGTTTTACCTGGCGCATTTCATTGATCAGCAGCGGATCATACGCAGCCTTCACTTTAACATAATTCCGACTGAAGCCATGCATGAATCCATTTTTATGATCCGCCTCAAAAAGAACCTCTGCAGTTTTTCCTAACTGGTTTTCGTAAAATGCACGGCGCTTTTTCTCAGAGAGGATATGCAGCATTTTACTACGATCGGCCCTTTGCGAACCGGGAACAGAACCCTTCATCACAATTGCATCTGTATTTTCACGTTCTGAATAAGTAAATACGTGTAAATAGGAAACATCAAGCGTATTCAGAAAGTTATAGGTTTCTATAAAATCATCCCTGGTTTCACCGGGAAACCCAACAATTACATCAACTCCTATACAACAATCGGGCATCAGTTTTTTTATTTCCTGAATCCGATCCGCATATAATTCCCGCTTGTACCGTCTGCGCATCAAACCCAGTATTTTATTACTGCCAGATTGTAGGGGAATATGAAAGTGAGGGACAAATTTACTAGATGAGGATACAAATTCGATGATCTCATTACTTAGCAGATTAGGTTCAATCGAGGATATCCGTATTCTATCAATCCCCTCAACCTGATCAAGTGCTTTGACCAGATCAAAAAACCTATCCTCTCTTTGTCCATTCCGAATCCCAAAATCGCCAAGATTTACACCTGTAAGAACAATTTCCTTTACCCCGGAACTGGCGATTTCATTTGCCTGCTCAATTACGTTTTCAATGGTTTCACTTCTGCTCGCTCCCCGTGCAAGAGGGATAGTACAGAATGAGCAGGTATAATCGCAGCCATCCTGAACCTTAAGAAAGGTACGGGTCCTGTCACCTATTGAATAAGAAGGAATAAAATCCTTTGTTTCTTTTATATCCTGATTGAATACCTGGGCCTTCTCCTGTTTGGTTAAATCACTGATGTATTCAATAATTCTGAATTTCTCGGCGGCACCCAGCACAATATCAACACCAGGTATTTCAGAAATTTCCTGAGGTTTTAGCTGCGCATAACAACCCACAATGGCGATATAAGCATTTGGCGAATGTTTCAATGCCTCCTTGACAACTTTGCGGCATTTTTTGTCGGCATGATCAGTTACAGAACAAGTATTGATCAGGTACACATCTGCTTTATCTGTAAAGGGTACTGTATCAAAGCCGGCATCATTAAACTGACGCCCGATAGCTGAACTTTCAGAGAAATTCAGTTTACAACCCAGTGTATAAAATGCAACCTTTTTATTCATATTAAGGTGCAAAGATAAGAATTAGGGAATTGAAAATGGAGAATGGAGGACTGAAAGTGCCAGTATTTTAGTATTTGGCTAAATTTAGACGCGACAACCAACTTATCTTGTGGACACACTTCTGTCGTAACGCTTAAGCATCCAGTGTTCCCCGGTGGCGGCTATCGTGTACCCACATCATCTAGGTCGTCATGATTAGGCGTCCTTGTACCCCGCTGGTGAATTAAAAGGGTGTGGATGAATCAATCCTCCGCGTAGCCCCTCCAAAGGGGCACAGCATAAGGCCTAAATCTCTGCTTAATAATAAATTTTGATACTTAAACACTTGTTAAAAGATGTGTCCGCACGATAGGATAAACATCGGGTTTAAAATTTACCAGGGCGGCATTCACGGTACATACGCAGATCAGCAACTATCTTATAAGTTCTTTCCCCACTGATAAGATTCATGATCAAAACCCACTAAATCTATTACCCTGTTAATCACCGTTGCAGCAACTTCTTCAATAGTTTTGGGGAGACTGTAAAAAGATGGGGTTGCCGGACAAATTATCCCTCCTGCTTCGCTGACAGTTTTCATATTATTGATATGGATCAGGCTATAAGGCGTTTCACGAACAAGCAGGATTAACTTGCGTCTTTCTTTAAGAATAACATCTGCAGAACGGGTAATCAGATCGTCAGAGATACCTCCTGCCACACGACCCAGTGTACCCATAGAACATGGACAAACGATCATTGTATCAAATCCTGCTGATCCTGAAGCAAATGGCGCCATAAAATCACGTTTGTCATAAAACCTGAAATTATAGGATGAATAATCCTTATTGCCGAGTTCATGCAACCAAACATCTTTAGCATTATCAGACATGATGATGCCAATCTCAGAAATCTGATCTTCCAGGCCCTTTAATTTGTCGAATAAAACTTTTGCATAAACTGAACCACTTGCTCCTGTTACTGCAACGACAATCTTCTTCATACTCATTGGAATTTCTATGATAAATCGCACCAATACAGGTGTCTGATTAATTTGCACTTATCTTGAGAAAATATCTCTTTTCTCAAAGTATCAAATTTCATGACAAATATCAATCAATTTAGCCGTTAAATACTATGAGACACAAGATTCAATGCCCCAATTATGCCATAAGAAGGTAAAAAAACAATCAATTTTCAATTATCTCTTCTAGGCTCCCTGACAAATGCAGTTAAGCTATCTGGTTCAAGGTTTTTCCCATTTACCAATGCATAATTCAGAGCCTTGTCCAGAGACCTCCTTACCCTCTCCTTCTCAATCCGGATTCTTTTATTTTTAACTTCTTCCTGATGTATCAATTCCTGTCTCGAATTATAGAATTTAATCACCTGGATTTTCGGACTCATGACATTGCTTTCAACCACCCAGGTTCCTTTTGAATTGTGATTTTTGATATCCTGTGCTATTGCAACCTGAATAGAACAGAACAGTACTGCTGCTGTGAATACTTTTTTCATTTTCTTTTATTTATTTAACACTTATTCATCCGAACTGCGAACTGGAACATTGATTATTAGAATAAAAATTTCCTTTCGGGTTTAATACTTATTTAATCCTGTCGCATTCATAATTTTTTATTCAAAATTGTATTCTGTGGGATCTCAAAAAAAGAAATCCAGACACAGACATCAAGAACTCATTTAAACAGTATGAAATCATTGTTAAAGGACATTTATCATCAAAAACGATTCAAATCACACTGCCGGCGGTCGTTTATCGACAGAATTGAGCTTTACATCGATAATCATCCGATCTCATTCTGCATAATTTTGTAAAAAAGTATTTTTGGGTATGAATCTCAATCACAGACTTTTAACAAGACCAAAGCTCAGCCGGCTTATTGAGCATGTTACATTCTGGATAATTGCACTGGCCTTACTTACATTCTATTTTGGAGCAGATAAACCTAATTATCTGATCCCATTAAGAAACAATCTCTTTTACCTGCCTGTACATATTGGCTACTTTTATTTTCTTGCCTATTATTTAATTCCTAAGTATTTATACACCCGTGAATATCCTCGGTTTTTCGTATCACTCATCGTCCTTATTCTGCTCACTGGATTTTTTACACGTCTGATTGATATTTTTTTTGTGGATCCTTACCTGTTTAAAATCCAAAAAGAGATGGGAATAAAATTCACCTGGGATAAAATGGAAGGTGATTTTTTTGATAAGCTTCAAAAACCCTATTACTATGTCAATGCAATAAAAGGCTCAAACCTGATTGTTTGGATTGCATTAAGCATCAAGTTTTTTAAGATGTGGTATGAACGCAGGCAAGCTGCAATGGAAGCCGAACTAAACTTCCTGAAAGGACAAATTCATCCTCATTTTCTGTTCAATACACTCAATAATCTGTATTCTCTGACGATACAGATGTCGCCGAAATCTCCATTTATTGTAATGGGATTATCTGATATTTTGAGGTACATGCTTTATGAATGTAATACAGATTCTATTGCATTAAAACGTGAAATAGAACTAATTGAAAGTTATATAGCGCTCGAAAAAATCAGGTATGATAACCGACTGGAATTAAACTTAAGCATAAGCGGCAATGTTGACAATATTAAAATAGCCCCGCTGCTGATGCTTCCATTGGTAGAAAATGCATTTAAACATGGAGTTGGTGAAAAGGTGGGTGATGCCTGGATCAATATTGATCTGAAGTTAAAAAGTAACATTTTGAAACTTAAAATATCAAATAGTAACCCGGTAACTATTTCTGACAAGGGTGAAAAGAATAAAGGCAATATAGGTCTTGCCAATCTAAAGAAGAGACTTGAGATTTTATATCCTAATGCCTATGATCTCAAGCTATTTGATGAGCAGGATATGTTTCTTGCAGTTTTAGAGATACAGACTGATAAGCATATTGTTTTTTAGTACATGAAAATAAGAACAGTAATCGTTGATGATGAACCTCTTGCTATAGAGGTCATTGAAACCTACCTCAAGAATTTCAGTGATATAGAGATTATTGCGAAATGCGGGGATGGCATACAGGCATTTAATACGCTGCAGCAAAAAAAAGCCGATCTGATGTTTCTGGATGTTAAAATGCCCGGGCTTAATGGCACTGAGCTTTTAAAGAGTCTTAAAAATCCACCAAAAGTAATATTTACAACCGCTTACCATGATTATGCTGTTGAAGGGTTCGAACTGAATGCATTGGATTATTTGCTTAAACCCGTATCATTTGACCGCTTCCTGAAAGCCATGGAAAAAGTTTATGAGCATTTTGGATTTACTTCAAGGCAGAATATTCAAACCGGGATTATGCCTGCAAGAAACCAGGATATCTTTCTGTATCTCAAGGTTGAAAGAAAAATGGTGAAAGTAGATGTGAAGGATATTTTATGGATTGAGAGTCAGAAAGATTATATCAAAGTTGTACTTACAGACAGGGAATTAATATCTAAACAAAAGATCAGCATCTTAGAGGAATTACTACCTGAGGACGAGTTCCTGAGAATACACCGTTCCTTTATTGTTTCCATGAATAAGATTGAAAGTTTTAACTCCAGTAAAATTGAGATTGGTGCTAAGGAACTGCCAATTGGAAGGAATTATAAAAACGATTGCCAAAGAAGATTGAGTCAGTATTGATAAATTTATTGCTTTTGGCTTTCAGCTTGCTTATCACTTTCCTCCCATTGCATACCGTATTCCTTCAAGTATATGCTTCAGAAATAAGGGGTTTGTATATTTTTCATCAGCATGACCGAGTGCAGTGTAAAACGACCTTCCTCCTTCAAATTGGCGATACCATGCCATAGGATGAAAAGAGCCATTGGTTCCTCCTTTATAGGTACTTTCATCAACAGTAATCAAAACTTTTATATCATTGCTGATATTCTTAAAATTATAAAGTTCCTCTTTGATATTCCAGCTTTCAGGAAGGTGTCTTGTGGCTCTATTTTTTCTGTCAATTACATTAAAAGTGGCAAACTGTTGCACAGGATGACCATTAAATATCGCTCCTACAAGTTTTCCGTACCAGGGCCAGTTATACCCCCCTGCCGAGGCACCATGTATACCCATATACCCCCCTCCGTTTCGAATATAAGTTTCAAAAGCCCTTTGCTGTGAGCTTTCCAGCATATCCCCTGAAGTGCTTAAAAACACTACAGCATCGTACTTTTTAAGATAATCAAACGTAAATAGGTTTGAATCAGAACTGGTATCTGTCTGAAATTTGAACTCCTGTCCGAGTTTTACTATAGCAGCAATCCCAGCGGGGATGGAAGCATGTTTGTAAGCGGCAGTCTTATAAAATACAAGAATCTGCCGGGAATGCTTTTGTGCCTTAAGATCAGAAGCAAAGATCCATGAGAATACCAGTAAAAATGCAAGGGTAATTTTATTCATAAAATTGATAATGGAAACCGAAGATTAAATCCGGCTATCTGTTCTTAAATTTCATTTTTGCCTTTTCTCTCGAACTGTAATTATAATCCTTAGCATTACTTTCCTTTTTGGGATGAAAAGCTGCCCCGCTAAGTGGTTCAGTATCCTGAATAATTTTGGTGGTTTTGATAGCCTTTTTGGGTTTATCCTTTTCAATGACGAGATCTTCAGGTAGCTCTGCAACTGGAATAATCTTACCAATAGCCAGTTCAATTTTCTTAATCAAAGCCAGCTCAATATCCGTTGAAAAACTGATTGCCATTTGTTCATTTTCAGAACCAGGGTTGTTTTTTACTATCCTGCCGACAAATGTCTCGACATCTGCAGGAATTTCAAGATGAAAAATAAAGGGTATTCCATCAAGCTGAATCGATTCTTTCAAATCATCGGCGATAAGCAATACTCTGGCATCCTCCGTTTGTTTAAAATCATCGATCAGATCAAAACCGGGATGATCAAAAAACAATGGCTTATAGACTGCAATTTCCTTGTCGAGGTATTTAAAAAGGCTCTTGAACACCTTTTCTGCTGTAAGTCTGGTATTGACGAAGACAACAACTTTGCTGAAAACATCCTTTTGACGCAGGAGAAGATTAAGCAAATTTACTTTTGTGTTGAAATCAGGAACTTTATAAAGAAGCTGCTCAATAGTTTCCAATTTGGGCTCTCCCAGATCATTTACTTCAATCAGTGCCGGCTGATTCATAAACTGATCGATTAAAAGATGAAGCTTATCATGCAGAACCTCAGTAAATACAAGGTGCTGGCATTTGA
>CAZTRY010000019.1:0-10316 GCA_964616525.1 uncultured Sphingobacterium sp.
AACCGGCTAAAAAAGGAAATTGAAAAAAGTATCCTTGAGCGTTCTGCCGGATTGAAGCACGAGCTTGTCAAAAATGTAGTATTGATCAATGGTGTTAATCTGATAGCCCAACAGGTTGATTTGCCCAATACCGATGCGGTTAAAAGTCTTGCTTATGCAGTGAAAGACCTGGTAAATGATCTATTTCTGGTTCTTGCCTGTGATATTGATGGAAAACCAAGCCTGACTGTAATGGTATCTGAAAATCTGGTCAAAGAAAGAAATCTAAACGCCGGAAACTTTGTACGTGATTTAGCCAAAGTAATTCAGGGTGGTGGTGGCGGACAGCCTTTCTTTGCGACCGCAGGAGGCAAGGATAGTTCGGGACTTGCGAAAGCGCTTGAGAAGGCAAAAACTTTTATTAGTTGAGAGTTGAGAGTTGAGAGTTGAGAGTTGAGAGTTGAGAGTGGAAAATTGAGAGTTAACTGCACTCTCCACTCTCAATTCTCCACCCGATAGCTATCGGGTAGCAACTCTAATTAGTGTTTTCCTTTTCCACCCGAATGTCCATTTTTTCCATTAGAATGGGATTTGCCTGAATTTCCTTTGGAATATCTTGAATCGTTACTATTTCTAATAATGGATTGTTTCCCATTATATCCTTTGTATTTGGCGTATTTTACTTTGTGAGAAGCAAAGTACTGATAAGGACGCGGGGAGTTAATGACGACTTTATATCCATTATTTAGGTCATATCCGCGATAACGGGAAGGTAAGGCATACATGAAAAGCCATTTGTTATTTTCACGATAAATGAACTGTCGTTTTGGGACATAATAATAGGTTTCAATATCCGGCAGATAGTAATAATCTACGTGATTATACCCTGCTGGTCCCCATTCAGGCTGGGCTCCAATATTCACATTGACACTTATCTGTGCTATAGCTGGTGCTGCCGAGAAAACCATAATTCCGGCTAAACAAGCGATGATTAATTTTTTCATATTTTTTGTGTGATTAGTATATCTGATTCAAATTCAATTAACGTGCCATTTTAATCTAATTGATATTGATTGGAGGTGACTGGTGTCTGGGGAAAGCTTGAATTGAAACCTCATTTTGCTTATCTTATAATTTTGATAAAACAGGAAGGCATACTTTTAAAAACGTTAATAAATTCTCTTTTTAAGGTCATAGCTGGCACATTTAATAAAAATTTAATTTTAGCCGGACAACAATGACTCTCAATTCTCAATTCTCCGCTCTCAACTATATTCAATTGCTTATCTTTATGCGATATTTAGATACCATTAAAGTTTAAATGACGACAATAGCGGACAGTTTAACTGATAAATATGAGCTCGTAGTTGGGCTTGAGGTACATGTTCAGTTATCAACCGAGAGTAAGATATTTTCTACCGATTCAGCCGGCTTCGGTGGAGGCCCTAATGAGCATATAAGTCCGGTAAGCCTTGGTTTACCAGGAACTTTGCCCAAACTAAATGAAAAAGTAGTTGAATATGCTATTAAAATGGGATTGGCTACTAATTGTAGTATCAATCTAAATACACATTTTGATCGTAAAAACTACTTTTACGCCGATCTTCCAAAAGGTTTTCAGACCACTCAGGATAGTCAGCCGATCTGCCATTCGGGTTTTATTGATGTAAAAGCAGACGATCATTCAGCGAGACGTATTCGAATCCATCGTATCCACATGGAAGATGATGCCGGGAAAAGTATGCATGATCAGGATGAATTTGATTCATTGATTGATTTGAACAGGGCAGGGGTTCCTCTGATAGAAATCGTTTCTGAACCTGATATCCGCTCGGCACATGAAGCTGCAGCATATTTATCAGAAATCCGGAAATTGGTGAGATACCTGGATATTTGTGATGGGAATATGGAGGAAGGCAGCATTCGTTGCGACGCTAATATTTCGGTCAGGCTGAGAGGATCTTCAGAATACGGCAACAGATGTGAAGTAAAGAATCTAAATTCCATACGAAACCTGCAAAGGGCTATAGAGCATGAATTTTTAAGGCAGACAGGGCTTTTAGAAAGAGGAGAATATATTGAACAAAATACCCTGAATTTTGATGCTGAAACCGGTGATACGAGTCCGCTGAGAAGTAAGGAGATGGCAAATGATTATCGTTATTTTCCGGAACCTGATCTTCAGCCTTTAGTACTCGAGCAGCACTATATTAATAAACTAGCTGCCGAATTGCCCGAATTACCTTCAAAAAAGATTGAACGTTATACTTCCGTTTTTGGTCTTTCTGAATATGATGCTATTTTACTTTCATCCGAGAAGGAGATAGCGGTTTATTTCGATGAGCTTAGTTCAAAAACCCGTCATCTTAAGGCAGCAGCAAACTGGGTTATTGGCCCTTTGAGATCGTATCTTCATGATCATCACAAACATATTGAAGACTTTCCGGTTAAGCCTGATGTACTTGCAGAGCTTATCAGCCTGATTGATGATGGCAAGCTTAACTATTCAGTTGCTGCCCATCAGGTTTTCCCTGAGCTGATAAATAATCCGGAGAAATCTGCTGAAGAGATGGCTAACTCATTGCAGGTATTGATTGATACTGCAGATGATGAATTGAGTTTGATCATAGAGGAAGTTCTGAGTAATTACCCAGATAAGATTAAGGAATACCATAATGGCAAAAAGGGCGTTCTTGGTTTGTTCATGGGCGATCTGATGAAAAAGACTAAAGGAAAAATTAATCCACAGATTGCCAGTAAGTTAGTAATTGAAAAATTAGAAAGTAAAGCATGAGAAAGGTTTTAGGCATAGCCATTTTGGCAATGAGTATTTTTGTAGTTTCCTGCAAAAATAATGATGAGTTAAGTATTTCAGGTAAGGTTGACAATGCCGGAGAAATTAAAAAAGTATTGCTTTATGAAACTGACCAGCTGGTTGATTCAGCATTTTTAAATGAAAGCAATGAGTTTAAGTTCCGCAGGGTTGCAGAGGAACCTGATTTCTATACCCTTGTTGTAGGTGAAAAGAATTTTCTGCTTGTTGGAAAGAATGGTGATGAATTAAGTTTTAAGACAGATTATGCTGATACCAGCAATTCTTATGAAATAAAAGGATCAGAAGATTCAGAGAAAATACGGGAGTTTAATCGGATTGGAAATGATTTCAGTAAAATCTATAAAAAAATTCAGGATGATTATGCAGCCATGACTGAGGCTAATCCTGCAGCAAAAGATTCAATTTACAATGTGTTGATGCCCCAGTTTCAGGCCAATATGGATAAATATTCCGAAACTACGTTCAAGTTCGTTCAGGACAATAAAAATAACCTTGCCGGTTTTTTTGCTGCCAGTTCAATGGATCAGAACAAATATGAGGCTGAGTTAATTGCATATGCTGAAGAGATCAGGTCTGTTTTTCCAAAAAATAAGGCAGTTCAATCTTTTGTCAGTAAAATGGCAGGAATTAAACCGGTTTCTGTTGGACAGATTGCCCCTGAATTTGAATTAAACGATACAGAAGGAAAACTGGTTAAATTATCAGATTTCAAAGGCAAGTATGTTTTGCTTGATTTCTGGGCTTCATGGTGCGCACCCTGCCGGGAGGAAAATCCAAATATTGTGAAGCAATATGAAGCATTTAAAGGTAAGGGCTTTACCGTCCTGGGCGTCTCTCTTGATGAGGATAAATCTGACTGGCTGAAAGCTATAAAAGATGATCGCTTAACCTGGACGCATGTATCAGAGTTAAAGCGATGGGATGGAAAAGTGACTATGCAATATAAAATTGAAGGAATACCTGCATCTTTTCTACTGGATCCAAAAGGAAAAATTGTTGCAAAGAATTTAAGAGGTGCCGAATTGCAGAACTTTCTTCAGAAAGTGTTAAATTGATCTCAAGATATTGTCAATTTACAATGATGATTTACAATTTCTTAATACAGGCTTAATGATTTAGTGTAATGGAGAGTTTACTTTTGTATTAAAATATCTGTCTATGAGTATCGCTAAGCATAAAATCCTGATTGTAGATGATGAACCAGATATCCGGGAATTAATTGAGTACAATCTCAAGAAAGAAGGTTATCAGGTATTTACTGCTTCCAATGGGCAGGAGGGAGTTGCTGAGGCTAAGAGAGTACTGCCTGATCTGATCATTTTGGATATTATGATGCCAAAGATGGATGGTATTGAGGCCTGTCGTATTCTCAGAACCATGAATGATTTCAAGAATACATTTATGGTGTTTCTGACTGCACGCAGTGAAGAATATTCGGAGATTGCGGGTTTTAATGTTGGAGCAGATGACTATATCGCAAAGCCAATTAAACCAAGGGCTTTGACAAGCCGGATTAATGCCATTTTACGAAGAAATGCACAATCTGAAGTAGAGATTGAAAATAAACTGGAAATCGGGGATTTGGTTATTGATCGTGAGGCTTTTCTGGTTTACCAAAGGGGTGAGAAGATTGTACTTGCCAAAAAGGAATTCGAATTATTATACCTTCTTGCATCAAAGCCGGGAAAGGTCTTTACCCGTGAGGTGATTCTTAAAAATATCTGGGAGGACTCAGTGGTAGTGACCAATCGTACCATAGATGTCCATATCCGTAAGCTTCGTGAAAAACTTGGGGATAAGTATGTGAGTACTGTAAAAGGGGTAGGTTACAAGTTTGAGTTAAAGTAACTTAAGATAAAAGTAGAAAGCTAAAAGCAGAAAGTTTAAAACTTCGCTCTCCTGAAATTAAAATCTTATTTTTGCAGTCTAATACTGCATGTGTGAAGTTCCCTAAATTCGAAGATCTTATACTTTTTGAGAATAGTAATCTTATTGTTGTTAATAAGCCAGCATTTTTAAGTTCACTTGACGATAGGGAAGGTGGAGAGATGAATCTGCTCAGAATGGCTAAACAGTATTCTGATGATGCCCAGATTTGTCATCGTTTAGACAGGGAGACATCAGGAGTAATCATCATCGCAAAAAATCCCGAGAGCTATCGTTTTGTATCGATGCAATTTGAGCACAGGAAAGTAAACAAAGTGTATCATGCTATTATCAATGGCACCCATATATTTGAGGATTTGCATGTTGATCTTCCCATTCTGAACCTTGGTGCAAAGAACGTAGCAATTAATCGTCAGGAAGGAAAACCTGCAGAAACTATTTTTAATTCGCTGAAATATTATAAGCATTATACTCTGGTTGAGTGCAGGCCGATTACGGGTAGAATGCATCAGATCAGGATCCATCTCGCCTCTCAAAGGGCTAATATTGCCGGAGATGAAATGTATGGAGGTAAACCGGTGTATTTGTCAGAGATTAAGCGGGCTTACCGACTAGGTAAAGATCAGGAGGAACTTCCGGTGATGAGGCGCTTTGCACTTCATGCCCGGCAGATTACCTTTAAAATTGATGAGAACTCGGAAATGACCTTCGAAGCACCTTATCCTAAGGATTTCGCAACTCTGATTAAGCTCCTGGATAAGTTCGACTCTTAATTTTTAATAGAAATAGCCTCGTAAAATGAGGCGACGGCCTCCCATTCAACATCTTCTTCAAAGGAAATAGTATCAATACGACTATTTTTCTCCTTTAATTTCAGGAGTAAATCTGTTGCTTTTTCACGGTCTGCAGGGTTGATGTACAGCAAAACATCACGATAACCCGGCATTGTGGTTGTTCCAACAAAACAGTAGGGACCAATTACCTTATTTAGTTCTGAAATAATCCCGGTTTGGAGGGCATTGAAAATTTCAGCTTCTTTTTCCTCGGGATGGCCATCCTTGTTCTTTTCAATGGTGTTTATCATAATGAACAATGACAGTGAAAACCTGGATCTGTCCTTGAAGCCAATGTATCGGTTGTTAATTAATGCTACACATGGTTTTCCTTCAGCCTCAAACTTCAGGGTAGTAAAATTCTGCTGAGGTACTAAACTGTCGTTTGTTTCTGCAGGGGTTTGAGCTTTCTTGTTCTGAGAACAGGACAATAATGGCAACAGGCAAAGAAGAAGGAAATAAAATTTCTGCATCTTATTATGAATATGACTGGTCCTGGAATGTCATCCGGGACTCGTTCAAGGCCGGATTAGTAACCCAGGATCTTTAAAACCTGTTTACTATTTTGTTCCTCACCAAACACTTCAAAATTAAATGTTTCATCCCGGTTACGACGGATAATCACATGTTTTGGTGATGGTAACAAACAATGATGTATACCACCATAGCCACTTAGAACTTCCTGATAGGCTCCTGTATGAAAAAAACCAATGTATTGTACTTTTCTGGTCTTTGGCATAAAAACGTTGTTCATATGGGCCTCCTGGCTGTAATAATCCTGACCATCGCAGGTAATTCCACCAAGATTTACACGTTCGTATTCAGAATCCCAGTTATTTACAGGGGCAAGAATGTATTTCTGATTTAGCGCCCAGACATCAGGCAGGTTGGTTATGAAAGAACCATCAAGCATCAGCCATTTTTCACGGTCATTTTGTTGTTTTCTTCCCAATACCTTATACAGAATACCGGATGCTTCTGCCACAGTATATTTACCGAATTCGGTAATGATATCAGGCTCTATAACATCATGCTCTGCGCAAATCTCTTTAATTCGTTTTACAATCTCATTCACCATGTATTCATAGTCGAAATCAAAAGCAAGGGAATCTTTGAATGGCATTCCTCCACCAATATCCAACGTATCGAGATCGGGATTGATCTTCTTGAATTTGCAGTAAAGGATCGTGTATTTTTCAAGCTCATTCCAGTAGTATGGGGTATCTGATATTCCTGAGTTGATAAAGAAATGAAGTAATTTTACTTTAAAATTTGGGTTAGGGGCAATTTTATGATTGTAAAACTCAATGATATCCTCCATTCTGATTCCCAGTCTGGAAGTATAAAACTGTGAATCAGGTTGTTCTTCTGCAGCAATACGCATACCGATGCTGCATGGAATATCCAGTTCATCATCATAAATATTGAATTCCTCTTTGTTATCCAATACAGGGATAATATTTTTAAATCCATCGTGCAGCATATCGATGATATACTGTTTGTACTGGAAAGTTTTAAACCCGTTACATATAACCGTAATATCCTTCGTCAATGAACCTTTCTTTTCGAGGGCATCGATCATTGGCATATCAAATGCAGAGGATGTTTCCAGGTGGATGTCATTGCGTAAGGCTTCTTCAACGATATGTCTGAAGTGGGAGCTTTTGGTACAATAACAATATTTATAACCACCCCGGTAATTATTCTTTACAATGGCAGCCTGAAACAATAATTTTGCCTGCTGGATCTTTTTACTCACTATCGGTAAATAAGTAAACCGGAGTGGGGAACCATAGGTTTCAATCATTTCCATCAGGTTCAGATCATGGAAATAAAGTTCATCATCGATGATGTCAAAACCATCCTGAGGAAACCCCACGCTTAAATCAAGAAACTCCGCGTAACTCTGCATTTTTTTATAATTTTGGCAAAGATATAAAAAGCATATAGCATAGAACACAACAGAGCGCTTAAAAATATTAAGCCAATGTTCAGATTGTTAATGTAAAGAGCTAAGGGGTATGCGTGAACTAAGAATAATTGAGGTAAAATCGGAAATCGGAGCAGGAACACGTGGATCAAGTTTGGGGGTTGATGCAATAAAAATAGCAGCTCTCGACTTTGGCAGCAGGTATTTCAAAAAGTACAAGAGTGTTGAAGTACCTAATGAGAATCATCTTTTACTTGAAACTGCGGGTAATCAATTTGCTAAAAGAGTATCCGGGGTACTTACCATGGTTGAACGTATAGCAGAGGAAGTAGCAAAAACCCTCAAGAATAATGAATTTCCGATTATCTTGTCGGGTGATCATAGTTGTTCTGCCGGTACCATTTCAGGTATCCGTAAAGCCTTCCCTAAAAGCAGGCTTGGGGTAATCTGGATTGATGCTCATTCTGATATTCATTCCCCTTATACTACCCCATCTGGAAATCTGCATGGAATGCCGCTGGCAATAGTTCTTGATGAGGATAATATTGAGTCAAAGATTAATGTACCTGATCAGGAAACTGTGAATTACTGGTATCAGTTGAAAAATGTAGCCAATATTGCTCCAAAAATAAAGTACAGTGACCTGGTTTATATTGCTATGCGTGATTCTGAGTCACCAGAACAATATTTGCTAAAAAAACATAAGGTAAAGAACTTTCCTCCATCCGAGGTTAGAAAGAGAGGAGTGGAGCGGGTTGCACTGGATACCTTAAAATATTTGAATAACTGCGACCTGATTTATGTTTCTTTTGATGTAGATGCACTGGATTCTGCTATATCGAAAGGTACCGGAACACCAGTGCCTCATGGGATTACTGAACGGGAAGCCGGCAACCTTCTGGCCCGGTTAATGTGCAGTGAAAAAGTTTGTGGTTTTGAGATGGTAGAGGTAAATCCGACGCTTGACCGGGAAAATCTAATGGCTGAAAATGCATTTGAGATTTTATTGCGGGCAACAAATGCTTTAATTAACGATTAAATTTACAGGGTCAGTACCCATAGAAGATGACAATAGAAAATACCATAGCAGAGTATATAAAAAAGGCTGTATCAGTTCTTTATCAATCAGAGATTGGAATAGATAGTATCGTTATTCAGGAAACCAGAAAAGAGTTTGAAGGGCAGGTTACAGCGGTAACTTTTCCTTTTACAAGACTTTCAAGAAAAACACCAGAACAAACCGGGACGGAGATTGGCGAATATTTGAAAGAACATATTCGGGAAGTGACGGGATTTAACGTCATTAAAGGTTTTCTGAATCTTTCAATTGCAGACTCCTATTGGATAGATCAGTTATTGGAAAATGTACTGAGTGAGGGCTATGGCCAGTTCCCGGCCAATGGAAAACGGGTAATGGTTGAGTATTCATCACCTAATACCAATAAACCCTTGCATCTGGGACATGTTCGTAATAATTTACTTGGGTATTCTGTGGCAGAAATACTTTCAGCCAATGGATATGAGGTTATAAAAGTAAATCTGGTTAATGACCGTGGTATTCATATCTGCAAATCAATGCTTGCCTGGGCTTTATTTGGAAATGGAGAGACGCCGGAAAGCAGCGGTTTGAAAGGCGACCATTTAGTTGGTAAATACTATGTGATTTTTGACCAGGAATACAAAAAGCAGATCACCGATCTGATGGAAGAGGGGCAGACTGAAGAGCACGCCAAGAAGAATGCACCCATCATTAAACAAGCCCAGGAAATGCTGCTGAAATGGGAAGCAGGTGATCCGGAAGTGAAAGCATTGTGGTCCAGAATGAATTCATGGGTTTATGCAGGTTTTGAGCAAACCTATAATCAGCTTGGGGTTGATTTTGCGAAATATTATTACGAGTCTGATACCTATTTACTCGGTAAAGATATCATTGATGAAGGGCTTGAAAAGGGTGTATTCTTTAAGAAGGAGGATGGCTCAGTTTGGATAGACTTAACCGATGATGGTCTGGACCAGAAGCTGGTTTTACGTGCTGACGGCACTTCAGTCTATATAACTCAGGATCTTGGAACTGCACAGTTAAAGTATGATGATTTTAAAGTGGATAAGTCCATATATGTAGTTGGAAATGAACAGGATTATCACTTTAAAGTTTTGTTTCTAATCCTGCAAAAATTAGGGAAGTCATGGGCTATGGGATTATATCATTTATCGTATGGAATGGTAGACCTGCCATCCGGTAAAATGAAATCAAGAGAAGGGACTGTTGTTGATGCAGATGAATTGATGGATGATATGATCCGTACAGCACGTGACCGTACTGAAGAATTGGGCAAAGTAGATGGGTTTTCTGAAGCTGAGAAGGCCGATCTATATAATATGATCGGATTGGGTGCACTTAAGTTTTTTCTTCTGAAGGTAGAACCTAAAAAGAGACTATTGTTCGACCCTAACGAATCTATTGATTTTCAGGGACATACTGGGCCGTTTATTCAGTATACCCATGCAAGAATACGTTCTGTCCTTGCAAAAGCAGATTATAAAACAAGGATAACGAACATGCATTTAACTGAATTAACCATCCTGGAGAGGGAATTGATAGTTAATCTCAGTAAATACCCCGAAGTTATCTCGGCAGCGGCAAAGGAATATAGTCCAGCACATATTGCAAATTATGTTTTTGAGCTCGCTAAACTTTTCAATAAGTTCTACCATGAGGAGAGCATTCTAAAGGCTGAGGATTCGAAAGTCAAAAATTTCAGACTTGATCTTGCGGCTGCAACTGCAGCTGTGATTAGTAAAGGAATGACATTGCTGGGTATACGTGTACCTTCAAGGATGTGATTAGTTG
>CAZTRY010000019.1:10407-10789 GCA_964616525.1 uncultured Sphingobacterium sp.
CAATTGACAGTTGACAGTTGACAATTGAAAGTTGACAATTGAGAGTAGAATTGGGATAAAAGCTAAGCAGCATTTAAATCCTTGTAGAATTAACCATTTAATTACTGTTATCAGATCTCAGACTTCATACATCAATCTTCAAACCTCAAAAACCCATTTTACCTGTTAAATTTACTCGAGACCTCCGGTTCTTTCGAGCCTTTTGAGTAGGTATAAAATCCCTTTCCAGATTTTACTCCTAACTCACCTGCTGTAACCATTTTTACGAGCAGGGGGCATGCAGCGTATTTAGGGTTTCCGAAGCCCTGATGTAGAACGTTCAATATGGCAAGACAAACATCAAGCCCTATAAAATCAGCCAATTGCAAAGGTCCCATTGGAT
>CAZTRY010000019.1:10823-17106 GCA_964616525.1 uncultured Sphingobacterium sp.
GTACAAATAGCTTCATTAATCATTGGCATTAAAATTCGGTTAGCAACAAAACCGGGATAATCATTTACTTCAACGGGTATTTTGTCCAGTTTGATTGAGAGTTCAATAATTCTCCTGGTAACCTCCTCAGAAGTTGAGTATCCTTTGATTACTTCAACCAGTTTCATTACAGGCACAGGATTCATAAAGTGCATTCCAATTACTTTATCCGGTCTTTTGGTTGCCGAAGCTATGGTTGTTATTGATATGGAAGAGGTATTTGATGCAAGAATGGCTTCCGGCTTACAGTATAAGTCCAGATCTTTGAATATTTGCAGTTTAATCCCTTGATTTTCTGTAGCAGCTTCAATAATCAGATCAGAGTCATGAACTGCTAATGACAAATCCGTGAAAGTTTTAATATTATTGATGGTCTTTTGCTTCAGTTCATCGGTAATCAGATTTTTGGCAATCTGACGATCCAGATTTTTGTGAATTATTTCCATCCCCTTTTTTAGACTTTCTTCGGAAGTATCTATCAGGTGGACAAGATAACCCGACAAGGCAAAAGTATGAGCTATGCCATTGCCCATAGTACCGGAACCGATAACTGAAATTATTTGCATGCTGAGTTTGTTGAATTTGGTTTGTCAGAACTTGATGGTTTTCAAAGTTAGGAATGATTTTTTGTTTATTTCCTTCCGGCTGAAAAGAAGTCTGAGGTTTGGAGCATTCAATCATTAAATATCCTTCTGTAACAAACCGTGTTACTTCCAAAAATCAAATTTATCAAATTTGCTTGTTTCACTAATTCGGGGTACTGCATAGAAGAACCTCGCAAAATCATAAATTCTTCAATGTTTTGAGAGGATTATTTATATGTTTGCAACAATTTTGTTACCATAATGTTACAGTTAGAATACATGAATATTGTAATGTAACAGTTATCATTGCGCCCTAAAGTCCGAATCTGCGGATTAGAACCAATTATCTAATTAAATCAAACTAAAAATGAAAAGAAAATTACTAGCTTTCTTATTATTGGGCTTATTCGCTATTACCAGCGCGATGGCACAGAATAAGACAATCACTGGTAGAGTTTTAGGAGCCGATGATGGTCTTCCTCTACCTGGAGTTTCAGTTCGTGTAAAGGGAGGTACTGCAGGTACCACAACCAGCGGAGATGGAACTTTTTCCTTAAGCGTGCCCTCTGATACCAAGGTAATTGTGTTTACCTATATTGGGTATGTTACACAGGAGATTGCTCTTGGATCTTCAAGTAATATCAATGTACGTTTAGTTTCAGACTCTCAATTAATTGCTGAAGTTGTTGTTACAGGTTATGGAGTTGCCCAGAAACGTGACGTTGGTTCTGCCAGTGCTCGTGTTACCGGAAAGCAAATTGAGAACCTGCCGATTCAGAGTTTTGATCGTGCTCTGCAAGGTCGTGCTGCCGGTGTTCAGGTCACTTCACAGAGTGGTCAGCCAGGTGGTGCTATCAATGTGAGGGTACGTGGTGTTGGTTCAATCAACGCAGGGAACGACCCGCTTTACATTGTGGATGGGGTTCAGGTGAAAACAGGTGCGATATCTGGACAAGCTTCAACAAACACCCTTGCTTCAATTAACCCAAATGATATTGAAACCATTGAAGTTTTAAAAGATGCGGCTGCTTCCTCTATATATGGTGCTGCGGCAGCGAATGGTGTTGTTTTAATTACCACGAAAAAGGGTAAAAGCGGAGCTACAGTTGTTAATTTCTCTGCTCAGCAGGGAGTTATGCAAAATATTGCCCGTTATGATGTAATGAATGCTCAGCAATATGCTGCATTCAAAGTTCCGGGTGCTGTCAATGCAGGACAAACTCAAGCTGCTGCTATAGCATTTTTTGGTGATCCTGCTAATACCAGTGCTCCAAGTACTAATTGGTTTGATGCAATTACCCGTGATGGTAAATCAAGAATATATGACCTGTCATTTTCTGGTGGTGATGCTAAAACGAGTTTCTATATTTCCGGTTCATATACTGACCAGGATGCTCAGGTAATTGAAGCTTTTTATAAAAGAGGAACATTCAGAGGAAATATTGGACATAAGGTAAATGAGAAACTTAATATCAATGCAAATATTTCATTGACAGCCTCCAAAGTATTTGGTACCTCAGCCGATGGTGCATTTGTAAACGGACCATTGTACTATCCATTCACTTTGCGTCCGGATGTGCCAATTTATCAGCCAGATGGGTCTTATACTCAGGGAGCAGCTTTAAAGGCTTCATTCCCATATAATATTATTCAGGGTGCCAAAGAAGAAATCAGATTGGGTAATGCTATACAAACAGTGAGTAATTTCTCTGCTACTTACAAGATTACTCCTTCACTTTCAGTTACCGGTTTTTCAGGTATTGATTTCGTAGATACCCGCGATGATAACCAAAGGCCTGCTTCCATTCCGGCTTTCGCTGCAAATGGTGGTACATCAGCTGTAGTTAATACGCGTAACCTTGACTGGAACTCAAACGTTGCAGCCAACTGGAACAAAAAATTCGGCAATCATACCTGGGCTGCCCTAGTAGGTGGTGAATATAAAGAGCAGAATGTAGAAAGTGCATCTGCAACCGGACAGGCATTTCCTAACCCATTATTCAGGAGTTTACAGAATGCAACCCCACTATCAATCAATGGTTTCTTCACAGGTTATAAGAAAGCAGGATTATTCTCAAAAGTTAATTACGATTTTAAAGAGAAATACTACTTCTCAGGAACCCTGCGTTACGATGGTAGTTCAAGATTTGGAGCAGATAAACGTTACGGATTGTTCGGTGGTATTTCAGGAACCTGGAGAATTTCAGGCGAAGATTTCTTAGCTGATAATAAGGTAATTTCTGATCTGAAATTACGTGCAAGTTATGGAGTAGTAGGTAACGATCAGATCGCTGACTTTGCATCTCGTGCATTGTTTGGTGCAGGTGGTAGCTATCTTGGAGCGAATGGTATTCGTCCATCCCAACTGGGAAATGCCAGTTTATCATGGGAACAGGCTGCTACAACAAATATTGGTGTAGATTATGGAATACTGGGTAATCGTATCACCGGTAGTATTGATGTTTACCGCAGAGTAAACTCTAACCTTTTATTAAGCCGTCCACTGGTTTCTGACTCCGGATTCGGTTCAATCAATGAAAACATTGGTAAGGTAGAGAATGAGGGTATTGAGTTTGGTTTGAATACTGTAAATCTTGATACAAAATCAGGTATTAAATGGAATACTGATTTCAATATTTCATTCCAAAGAAATAAGGTATTGGAATTGATCGGTGGACAGGATCGTATAGGTACTACCTATTTTGTAGGTCAGCCAATTGATATCATCTATACTTATGGATGGGCTGGTGTTAACCCTGCAGATGGAAGACCAATGTGGTATGATGCTAATGGTAACTATACCTACAATACAGTAGCTGCTACAGATCAGAAAATTCAGGGAACCAGATATCCTAAATTCTTTGGAGGATTGAACAACACGGTTTCCTATAAAAATCTAAGCTTAGATTTTCTGTTCCAATACCAGTATGGAAATAAATCATTTGTAAGTTTCTTCCAGAATCTATGGAATTCAGGTTATACTGATGATAACCAATTGGTATCTCAATTAGCTGAGCAGTGGACTAGCCCTGGTCAGATAACAGCAGTGCCTAAAGTATTGCGTCAGACACCTCATCCTAATAACTCTGGTGGATTGTCTATACCTATTACAAATGCTTCTACCAGGTATCTTTACGATGCATCTTATATTCGTTTGAAAAATATCACGCTTTCATACAATCTTCCTGCAAGCATTGCATCTAAGGTGAAATTGCGCAACATTCGTGTTTTTGCAACCGGAATTAACGTGTTAACGTTTACTAAGTATCCTGGTATGGATCCTGAGATTCCAATTGGATTCAACGAATTAGGAAATAATCCACAGGCCAGAACTTACACAGGTGGACTTCAAATAGGTTTATAATTTATAAATTGAAAATTATGTATAAGAAAATATTAGCTGTATCACTTGTGAGTCTGGTTTTAGCCGGTACTTCATGTAAGGATACACTGGACGTGCAGCCTAAACAATCATTGGACGCTGCTACTGCATTAACTGATTTTACAAGTGTTAATGCACTATCTATTTCACTTTACTCAAGGGCTCAGAATTTCAACTATTACGGACAACGTATGCTGATTGCTCCTGATGTTTTAGCGGATAACTATACGATTACTGCAAACTCAGGTGGCAGATATGTGGGTGAAAGAATTAACACACCTAATGCGCATCTTGACTTATGGGGTATTCTTTATCCTGCGATAAATGAAGCAAACTTTATTATTGGTAATGTTGATAGAGTTACCGCTGCCCAGGCAGAAAAGGATGCATTAAAAGGGCAGGCATTGTTCATGAGAGGTTTATTTAATCATGACATGATGCGTATCTATGCTTATGAGCCAGGATTATTGGTAAATTCATTTGGTGAGGGTATTGTGCTTCGTACAGATCCAACAGATGACGTTAGTAAAGCCGATTTCAAACCTCGTGCCCCTATAGCCGAAGTATATACCCTGATTGAAAATGATCTTAAGCAAGCAGCTACTCTGCTGCCTGTTACTGTTAGTGGTGGTAGTGTATTCAAAGCCAGCAAAGGTGCTGCTTACGCATTGCTAGCCCGTGTTTATCTCTACCAAAGGAAATGGGCTGAAGCTGAGCAGGCGGCTACTGATGCGATTGCCAATAAGCAAAGTTCGACTACCCTAGCAACTGCAGCTACTTATATTTCTTCGTTTGCTTCAGTTCCAAATCGTGAGTCGATGTTCGAATTAGATTATCGCCCAGAGCAGTTTACAACTGTTGATGGTATTAATAATTCAATGAACTCGCTGTCACAAAAAACTTCCGGTGGTGTGTTTGCGGTGAGAGCTACAACTGAATTGTTAAATTCATTCGAACCTGGAGATGTCAGGAGAACTGCATTCGACCAGACCCTTGACAATGGTGTATTGGTTTCTTACAGCTTGAAATTCCCTGCTCATAAGGGCAACTATTTCAATAACATACCTGTTATCCGTCTTTCAGAGGTTTATTTGATCCGTGCTGAGGCTCGTGCTCAACAGAATAAAACAGCTTTAGCTCAGGCAGATTTAACAACTTTAAGGACAAACAGAGGTTTAGCTGCTGTTCCGGCTACTACTGTTGGTTCTGATTTATTAAATTTAATTTTTAATGAGCGCAGAGTTGAGCTGAATCTGGAGGGGCATCGTTTCTTTGACTTTAAAAGAAGAGGTTTAAATATTTCTAAGCCTGCAGGTGTACCAACTCTATTGTATACTGACTTTAGAGTATTGGCTCCATTGCCTCAGGCTCAGGTATTATTAAATACACAAATCAAACAAAATCCAGGATACTAATCTTTAAAATCATGAAGTATATAAAATATTTATTTCTCTTTGCAGTGATAACAAGCGTTTCTGCTTGTTTTCCTGACAACGATAAAGCATTTGATGGCGCTACGGTATTAGAATTTAAGCCTGTTGCCAGAACTGTTAAATCGACTGCTGCAGCAGGATCTGCAGATGCACTTATCCAGTTGGTTGGTCCGCAGCTTGGCTCTACCCTTGCTCTTTCATTTAATGTGGACCCTGCAAGCACGGCTAAAAGTGGTATACATTATACTTTGCCAGCAAGTGGTACTGTAAGTTTGGCTGCTAATAGTAGTTCTGTTATGCTTCCAATCACTGTGATTGCTGGTAGTGTTACTGCCCCGGCAGGTGTTAAATTGATCATTAATTTGGATCAGGCTGCCGGTGGTATTCAGCCAAATCCTAATTTCAGACAATACACGCTTACCATTACTCCGTAAATGGTTCTTGTTAATAAAAAAATGGTCAGCAATTTCTTGCTGACCATTTTTTTTGCCCCAGGAATTTTTAAAATTCTAATTCAGCACCAAATTCTCGTATGGTATCACGATTTAACTGATTAAAATGAGGGATACGGATGGAACCACAACCTAAGTATTTTAAAATAAAATCTTCAGAACTTTTGTCCTGTTCTCCACAAAAAACTATTCTATTAATATTAATTCCGCGATTCCTCAGAGTTTCAGCCGATAGGAGAGAATGGTTTATACTTCCCAGATAATTTTTTGATACCAATATTACTTCTGCATCCAGTTTTTTTATTAAATCTATCATTAAAAAATTCTCATTCAGAGGCACCATTAATCCGCCGGCACCTTCTATTATTAACAGATTATTCGTTTCCGGTAATA
>CAZTRY010000019.1:17206-45600 GCA_964616525.1 uncultured Sphingobacterium sp.
GCTGATCTGCTGTCCAGCAGTTTAATTGCTGATTTTATACTTTGCCTGAATAGTGTTATTCGCTGATGAATATCTGACTGATGATCTTTGCTTTTGAGGTAAAGATAAGCGCAATGAATTGCAAGATGGTTCAGGAAGGGAGCAGCAGTAGTGTAAATGAAAGCCCTTGAAAAGTTGATCAGGTAGGATCTAAGCTGGCTGCTGCCCAGTATTGCGGCACCATGAGTGCCCATAGCTTTTCCAAAGGTGATAGTTCTAGCAAATACCTCATTACAGAGTCCCAGTTCATTTACCAAACCTCTGCCTGATTCTCCGAATATCCCTACAGCATGGGCCTCGTCGACAATGAGTGCCGCATTGAATTGCCTTGCTAGCTTTGCTATTTCCTTCAATGGAGCTTCATCTCCATCCATAGAGTACACACTTTCAACGACAATAAATATTTTTCCTTTTGCCAGCTTTAGTTTTTGTTCCAGACTGGAGAGATCATTATGCCTGAAAACGTAACGACTTGCATGGCTTAGCCTGATTCCATCAATGATAGAGGCATGGATGAATTCATCTGAAATTATGGTATCACCCCGCTGGGGCAGGGATGCAAATAGCCCCAGGTTTGCATCAAACCCTGAATTATAAATCAGTGCGCTTTCTGCATCGTGGGAAATAGCGATTTTATGTTCAAGGCTTTCAGTAAAGCTATGATTACCAGACAGAAGTCTTGAACCACCAGATCCCAATCGGTATTCAGGGTAGTTCTTTAATTCATGATTAAATAGCACTTTTAATTCTTTTGATCGCGAAAAACCCAGGTAATCGTTTGAACAAAAGTCAATCAGGGAATTCTCTGACTTTAAAGTGCGTAGCGAATGGTCATTAATTCGCTGCTGCAGACTCTCTGAAATGAAAGTATTGATGTCTTTCACATTTTTTTTTTTGTTAAAAATAATAAAAGCGGTCTGAACCGGACCGCTTTTATTAGAAATGAATCAAGAATTGATCAACCTTTTCTCATGCCGGGTCTGTGTTTTGACCGTTCTTTCATTCTTTCCTTAGCATTCTGCTTCATTTCTTCCATCGTTTTTTGCTGCTCCTCATTCAGAATTTTATTCATTTTCTTCTCAGATTCAACCATAATTTCCCTACGCTTTTCCATCATGGATTTTCTCTGATCCATTTCAGATTTATGAAGTTTTTCCATTTTCTGAGCACGTTCCAGATTCAGGGCATAAACTCTATCTTTTTGCTCCTGACTAAGGTTTAATTTCTTTTCCAAAGCATCAGTACTCATTTTTGCACGTTCTTCTGGCGTTTTCATTTGCTGTGCAGACCGCTGTCCCTGTGGACCATGTCCTGCTGGTCTCTTTCTTTGAGTGCTATCCTGAGCATAACCGGTAGTTAATAGTCCGGCAAATAGGGCTGTAATAATCAATAACTTTTTCATCTTCTTTCTATTTGTTTTCTAATTGAGATGAAGCTATCATGATTGGATAATCTTTCCCCTGCGGGTTAAGGTAAAATCATGATGGATCCATATCTGTGTTTATTTAATCAGATAGATAGTTTTATTGACCGAAAGTTTAAAATGAAAATGTTAAAATTTGTTAATTAAGGTAGAGTGGGCATATTACTATTTGCCTATTTAATCGATGGTGTCCGGGTAAAAGCACATTCCACAGTCCTTATTAATAATCGTCCGCTCTTGCCGCGGAAGAGGGCACTTACTTTTCCCTTCAGCTGGAAAAGTAAGCAAAAGAGCCGCGGCTTCCCGGTATTTGTCGCAAATCCACACTTTATCCTTTTGGTGTAATCCAAGCCGTGGATAAGTTATTGCAAGATTAGAATGTTTATGCTCCACTTCTCCGGATTACTTGACTGCAGTGATTTATGAAAGTTTATGCAAGGATAAAGTGCGCCTTTACTTCCAAATCCCAGGAGGCCGATCCTCCCAACTAGCAAGTACAGTAATTTATGTTCTGTTGTATCCCAACAGCACAATCCCAAAACCGCTGATAACCGATAACTGATTCCGAAAGACGATTCAAGACCAACTGGCTCCCGATGGCTATCGGGGAGTAAGAGGCATTTTATTTCAAAAATCACTTCCGAACATTAGCTTCTGGGATTATAAGCGGAATGCTTTCAAATTTCTCTATCCCCAAAAAGTAGCGATCTTTTTTTTGATGTGCGGTGGTCTTGTGACGGAGGCACCTAGGGATTGAAGTCCCGTACTTGTGGGATTGTTCTTCAAACCTGAGCCGCTTTTTTGCGGCGAAAGCATGAACACCTATAAAACAATAAAAACAAGTGAATAACAATTGGTCTTCCCGGCTATACTCCAAAGGACTCCTTTGGATAGGGAGGCAAGGTTAAAGGCGAACTCACAATTTGAGCTGAGCTTAATTATAGGTTTAGGAACCTCAAATCAAGAGATTTAAAATGTTTTAGAATTTAACTGGACACCAATGACAATTTAACCACATAGTTTGACTTGGTTTTGCTTTAAAGGAAATATAGTTTAAAGCCTTACATAGGTTAAATTGATTCTTCAAAACGCAATCCTTAGCTATAAAATAGCTAAGGACTATAAAATCACTATGCACCTATGCGGTTTTATATTATGGTCGGGTTCAGGTTAATTCCGGTTTTTATCCAGGTTTGAGATCGATTTCTGCATTTGGGAGACCATATTCGTCAGGGTTTCAAGAGTTGGTTCAGGGGCAGGTTCCGGAAAATGAGTGCTTATAAAGGCTTTTGCTTTCCATATTTCAAGTAATTCATCCGCCTGAATGGAATAGGGTTCATACACCGGATTGTCAGAAATAAGCTTTAATGTCTTATTTTCTTTTACCCTGTTTCCTATTCTTTTATAGACTATGCCGTCATTTTTGCTTATAACCACATAAGTATCACCGGGTTTTACATCATTCCAGTTACTAAGATATTCTCCAACAACTATTGTTCCCGATTGAAGAGGAAGCATGGAATCACCCTTGATTTCAAATGCACGGTAAGTGCCCTGCCGAAACATGGGTAAATGGAATTTTGGTAATTCACTAATGTATTCAGGATCTCCGTAGCCATTTAAATATCCTGCACTCGCTTTCACAGGAACCAGTTCGATATTTTCTCTGTCCTGACTGTCAACAGAAATACTTAAAACTCTGATATTTGCAGGATCCCCTTTAGGTTTAGGCTTCCAGCGGTCATCAATTCGATCATTAATGAGCTCATCCATTGAAAGCTCATAAAATTCCGCGAATTTTTTTAGTAATTCATATTTAGGTTCGGCCCGATCCTCTTCATAAGCTCCTACAAGTGAGCGTTTGATTTCCAGAGTGTCAGCAAATTGCTGTTGTGTAAGCCCTTTTTTCTTGCGTAGGTACTTCAGATTTGAAGAAATGTTTGACATTTTAAAATAAATTTGGAAATACTAAAATTGTTAGTAAATTTATGCTCATAAAATTAGTAATTATTTTCAGAACTAAAAATTAAAATTTTAATATATGCCGATCCTAATTAAACCAGCCATGATGACCAGAAAATTTGTTTATTTAGTTACAGACCGTAACCGCAGTTGTATCCACGTAGGGATGAGTTCTGACCTGATGAAGACTATGAGTTTTTACAGGCAGATGCCAAATTTATTTTTTGATGCCGGTCAGCAATTAACCCGTTTGGTTTATTTTGAAGAATTAAGTTCTGAAACCATTGCGATGGAAAGGTTCAAACTCATTAGCAAATTTACGCGCATTCAGAAAGACAGAATGGTCAGGTCTGTTAACCCGGATTGGATAGACCTGACTATTGGATTGGATTTTGAGCAGATTCTGGTTACAGGTATACAAACAATGAATACCACTGTGAGAAATCTTTCTTAATTATGATGAGTTCTGAATTTTAATATTAATATCTAACCACATAGTTTGACCTATATTAACGGGAGTTCGACATATAAATATTTAAAAGTTAATGTCTAAGCACATTTTTGACTTGTATAATGCTTTAAAGGAAACATAGTTTCCAGCTTCAGGGCTATTCTTGTCAATAAAAAAGCTTAGCGCTTTTGAAATACTATGTTTCTATGTTGTTTTATTAAAATGTTGTTTCGAACTCACTTTATATTTTGATTTAAAGGAGATATAGTTGAAAGCCTGCCATAGATTGAAGCGATATTCAAGTCTATCAGAGACTATAAAAAAGCTTAATAACTAAAAAATTGCTATGTTCCCCAGCCCGAGGCTGGCAGGTATGTAGCTATTTTAAATATTAATTCGAGTTCGCTATAATTATTTTTTAATGAACTTTAATGCTGCAGAGTTCATGCAATAGCGCTTTCCGCCTTTATCTTTTGGTCCGTCATCAAACACATGACCCAGGTGAAGTCCGGTTTTGGTTTCGATTACTTCATCACGAACCATTCCATGGCTGTTATCAGTAACAACGGTTATGACTCCGGCTTTAATTGCTTTTGTGAAGCTTGGCCAGCCACTTCCTGATTCAAATTTATCCTCTGAACTGAATAAGGGCTCGCCGGTAGCAGCGCTGACATAGATGCCTTTCTGATGATTGTCATTATAGGCATTCCGAAATGGTGGTTCTGTTCCCCTTTTGACCATTACCTCGAAGGCAATAGGGCTAAGTACTGTTTTCCATTCTGCTTCTGATTTCTGGACAGGAAATGTTAAAGCCTTAGAACTACTTGATTTGCTTTTAGAATTTGTTTGTCCGCAGCCGCTTACTGTTACAAACATGATTAATACCACAATACTTAATACTGATTTCATCATTCTTATTTATTAATTGTTATCAATTCAGCAGATAGATTAATTTCATCCGCTGGATACTGTCAATTACGAAATTAAATCTGAAACAGATTTACCTGATATGAAAAAAGCGGCCTTTCTGGCCGCTTTTTAAGATTTACCATCCAGGGGCAAATGTTAAACCGAAAATTCCTGTTTTAACATCTTTACGTTGAAAAGGTATCGCATAATATGGCTCGAGGATGAAATATCCAAATACATTTACCCGAAGGGATACACCGGCACTGGTTGCCGGAATCCGCTCCAAATAGCCATTAATTGTCCTTGGAGAGGAGCGGAATGCCACTTTTGAATCTTTATCATAAGCAATTCCCATATCGAAGAAAAGGTTCAGATCTGAGAAGAGAAACTTTGATTCTACTGCTGCCAGTTTCTTTGGCCCGGTAAAGGGCAGGCGTAATTCGAAATTTGCTACAGCAATACGGGAACCAACCAATTGATTGATATCAAATTCTCCAGCACCGGTACTTGTCGTACCATTTCGGTAGAATGAATTTGCATCATAGCCCCGAATCAGATAACCATAACCTGCATACATTTGATAAAGTCTGTTTTCATCACGTCCCATACGGGTGTAAGTATAAATTCTACCTGCAACTGTAATCGGCTTTAACCTGACGTATCTTCTTGCATCAGCAGTTATGGCATTCAGTTTATAATCGCCCTGGTAATTTTCAATCCCCAGTCTATAGCGGAAACCATCCAAAGGACCCGTCATCCCCGAGAAGGAATTATCCCCGACGAAGGCAGCATTTAGCTGTACCGTGGTAAAAGGGTCAAAGAATACCCCATAAAATGCTGCTGCATCGTCCCTTGAAAGTTTTTTCCTGTCATTACCAATTGGATAACCACTTCCGTAATCATAGTAATTACTATACCTGTCTATACGGTAACTGTAGCGGGAAATACCACTTCCTGCTTCAAAACGATGGTTTCTTGAAAATGGATAGGATGCAAATACAGAAAACTGATCTTCAAAAGTCCGTATGATATCATAATTCTCGATATAGGTTTGTCCGATACCCGGGAGATTTTGAACTGCAGCGGATACCTGCCCTGAAACATAAGGAATATGGGAACCTACAACACCCCAATTTATCCGGCTTTGCTGATTAACATAGGCTACCTGCCCGCCAAAATCATAAATTTCTCCATTTACTGCTGCTGTTGCAAAGATTTGATTTCTGCCTAATATATCACTGAATACACCCTGTATACCGCTGGCTAGACCGGTTCCAAATCTTCCAACAGAAGCTCCGACACCATTGCTGGAAAGATAATCGAGTTTGAATTTGGGCTTGTATGCAATGGTCCGGATTGAATCTTTCGGGATTCTTTCAAAGCGCTCAAAATTATTCAGGTTAGCATTAATGATATTGACACCCACACTTTTTGCAGGAGGCAGAGCAGCTGCATCAAAGTTTAACTCCTGAACACCAACTTCTTTTGCTTTAAAATCGGCGGCTTTGGCATTATAAATAGTGTATTTCTGCGCTCTGTAATAGGAGTAAAGAATGTCATCATTTTTGGAAACACTCAAAGCAGGGGAGAATTCAGTTATTCCACTAATTCCAGTGAAGTAATCTGTTAACTGCTCGACAGTTTTTTCTGCAATTGAGTAGCGGTACAGATTTCTGAAACCATCTCTGTTTGACAGGAAAAAGATGCTCTTATTATCGCCTGAAAATTGAGGGTTCAGATTGTTTGCGCCATCAAAAACATGCAGATCGCTGATTGATTTGCTTGCAATATCAATTATAGCCAGATTCATTGTAATATCCACACCAATGGCTGATTTGTCATAAGTTGTACGGTCGGTACTGAATACAATGGATTTACCATCCCGCGAATAATTTGGATGGTATTCAGAATATTTATCTTTTGTTAATTGGGTCAGTACTTTTGTTTTCAGATTAAACTGGTATAGGTCATTTTGACCTTCTTTCAATCCTGTAAAAGCAAGCTCATTTCCATTTGGTGACCAGGCAATGTTGCTGAACTCTTCTACGCTACCCATACCATCGGTTGAAATAACACGACCACTTGTTACGTCAACTACCAAAAGTTTAGTGACCCCTGCGCTAAATGCACTGAAGGCAAACTTTCTACTGTCAGGTGACCATGCTCCTGCGGATTCTATAAAGTTGTATTCATCAATATGGCCGCTTTTTGCCTTGCTGGAAAGCTTTTTAAGGATTTTTCCGGTTTTGGCATCAGCAAGAAAGAGATCTATACTGAGCAGGTCGCGTTCTGAAAGGAAAGCAACATAATTTCCATCCGGTGAAATTGCCGGAGCGAGGTTATACGTTGCACCACCATTTTTATCATCAATTATCTTTTTCCCGATTGGTGTTTGGGCTGTGTCCTTAAGATATGGTCGGTAGGTATTTTCTACACTGGTTTTCCACAGACTGGACAAGGTTCTTTCATCATATCCAAAGGTTCTACGGATAGCCATTTCATAACCATATTTCGCAGTTTCTTTAAAAAAAGGTACGATGACCGTATCACCATACGTGGAGCCAATATATGACCAGAATGCTTGTCCGTAACGATAAGGGAAGTATTTATTAGAGGTAGTCAGATCCCTTAATGATGGGATATCCTTGTTCAGGTATGCATCCCGCATCCACATCGAAGTATATGCATCCTGCTTTCCTACCGAAAGGTATTCGGCCATACCTTCTACCATCCATAAAGGCAAATTGCCAATGTTTTCCAGGTTAGTTGAGTCGCCTTCAATCAGGGAATGATATTGAAAAGCATGCACTAGCTCATGGCCTAAAACGTGCCTGGTCTGATGGTTTAATTGGGAAATAGGCATAATCACCCTGTTTTTCATTCCCTCGGTAACCCCACCTGTTCCAACACTAATTTCACCCATTAATGCAGTGGTTTGTTGAAAATCAGGGTGGTTTGAATAAAGAATAAATGGATTTTTCCTTAAAAAAGTATCTCTGAAAACCTGCTGATGCAGTTCATACCAAACCTCTGCCTCTTTCGCGAAGCGCTGAACCAGGCTGTCATTTTTTAAATAATAATACAGGTCAAAATGTGGGGTTTCATAAACCTTAAATTTTAGATTTTTATACCTGACCTTATTCTGACCAAAATATTGCGCACTTACATCAGTGACGGCACTTAAAAAAATGGCAGTAAATAAGATTATGAATAGCCGGAATGATGGCATTTTTTGGCAAATACTACGTTCTCTCATATATAAAAATGAAATGGACTTTCTCTAAATTACGTAAAATTAATGATTTTGATTTCCAGAGTTTCAAAATATCAGGTCAGAAATTCAGAATTCAATTATTTTGTTTTGCTTTATTCTGTCTTCGTTCTTCTCTGATCTCTTTCCGGGTTTTTTGAGCCTCAATTGGGGTTTCTGTTTTAGGGTTAGCCGGCTGCTTATTTTCCGGTATCTGGTTAGCCTTATTCTCCTGAACTTTAGGGCTAGGGGTGCTCCGGATGGTTAAATTCTGAGCCTCTACTGTGTCCGGTGATTCGGATGGAATATATAATGAATCAATAAATGCTGAGTCTATAGCTGATGTATCCGGACGGCTATACACGGTTTCACATTGGTACTCCCGGGTGATTTCAACTCCCGGTTTAGGGAAGGGGCCAGGTTTTATCCCTAAAGAAGCATCTTTATAAACCTTTTCCATAAATTTTCCGAAAATTGGCAGGGCTGTTCTCGACCCTTCACCTGTCTGGGAGGTTTTAAAATGGACACTTCGCTCATCACAGCCAACCCATACTCCGGTTACCAAATCTTTGGTAACACCCATGTACCAGCCATCAACATAATCAGAGGATGTGCCGGTTTTACCACCAATCTGGTTATTGTTTTTCCAGAGATCCCATTCCCAAAGTGCCTGCGAGGTTCCTTCAGGCTCTTCCATTCCTCCTCTCAGCATATAAATCATCAGCCATGCTATTTCTTCAGTCAGGGTTCTTTTTTGTTCTGCCTTGAACTCTTCTATCAGGTTACCTTCAGAATCCGTAATTTTTTCAACCAAAATAGGTTCAGTCCTGACACCTTTATTCAGAAAGGTGCCATAAGCCTTCACCATTTCAAATACACTGACATCATTCGGGCCCAGACTCACAGAAGGTACAGCCTTCAGGTCACTTTCGATTCCGCATGCCTTCGCAAATTTTACAACATTTTGAGCACCAACTTTTTCGGTAATTTGAGCTGTAATTGAATTGACTGATTTACCCATAGCCCAGCGTAAGGACATCTGCCTTCCCGAGAAACTGTAATTTGAATTTTTAGGTTCCCAATATTCCGTTTTGCCTTTAAAAGTATAGGGAATCCGCACTGCTTCATCAGTAAATTTATCACATGGATTCATTCCTGATTCGAGTGCTGCCAGATAGGCAAAGGGTTTAAAGGTTGATCCAGCCTGCCTTTTGGCCTGATTTACATGGTCATATTTAAAATACTTATTATTAATCCCGCCAACCCAAACTTTAATGTGTCCGTTGAAAGGATCAAGGGTCATCATTCCTGTATTCAGAATTTTAGCATAATATTTAATCGAGTCCATTGTAGAGAATTGTACTTCCTTTTCTCCGTCCCAGTTAAATACTTTCATTTTTTTAGTTCTGTTCAAATAGTAATTGATCGAATCAGGATTGTTGTTGAATCTTTTCTTCAGGAATTCATAATAAGGAAGTCTTTGTGCTGAACGTTCAGGAAAATCAAGTATTTCTTTCCCATCTGATGTACGCCAGGGGTTTTCATTTCCCCAGACATTCTCGAATCTTCTTTGCAATAACTTCATTTGGCTGTTTACTGCTTCTTCAGCGTAACGCTGAAGTCTGGAATCAATCGTGGTATATATCTTCAGACCATCACCATACAGGTCATATCCATTTTCTTCACACCATTTTTCAAGGTATCTGGATACTGCTGACCTCAGGTAAGATCCGCCATCACTGCCTTCATCCAGGCTTCCGGGGTTTAGTTTAAGTGGCCTCTGACTATATTTTTTAAACTCTGATGCATTCAGATATTCGTATTTCTCCATCTGACTTAACACGGTATTCCTTCTTTCCAGGGCCTTTTCAGGATTTCGGATTGGATTATAAGTGGTGGTTGCTTTCAGCATTCCAACAAGTAGTGCAGCTTCCTCTACCTGAAGTCTGTTCACTCCTTTATTAAAATAGCGTTTTGATGCAGTCTTTATCCCGAATGTATTATTCCCGAATGGTACCGTATTGAGGTAAAGGGTCAGAATTTCATTTTTGGAATAATAGTTTTCAAGTTTGTATGCTGTCAGCCATTCTTTTAACTTGAAAATAACTGTTCTCACCAGTGGAATATATTTGACTAATCCCTGAGATTTTCTATTTCGGGTGCTATAAAGATTCTTTGCAAGCTGCTGGGTAATTGTACTGGCTCCCCGTCTGTCGCCACTGGCAGTTGAGATGATACTCGAAATCAAAGAACGGACATCTATACCACTGTGCTGATAAAAACGGACATCTTCAGTAGCAACTAATGCATCGATTACAGCCGGAGAAATACTGTCATACTCAACAGGTGTGCGGTTTTCTTTATAATATTTTCCAATCAGTTTACCATCGGCTGTATAAAGCTCCGACACAATATTTATACTGGGAGTTTTAATATCTTTTATAGAAGGTGAATAGCCAAACAACCATAAAAAGTTAAGTTCCAGAGCACAAAAAAATAGAATTATAAAGTAAAAAGCTATTGCAAAATAACGAAGAGGCTTGTTTTTAATTCTTCTGAACATATGGTAAATATGAGGAAATCATCATTAATATGAAGTAAATTTCTAAGAATTTCGAAATACTGCCAAAATAACGTTGCTGGGATAAAAAATGTTTTAATTTGCTGATAAAGATTTTTATATGAGTGATATAATTAAGCAATTCAGAATTGCAAAAGGCAAAGCTTTCAGTCTGAAAGATCATAATCCCGGATTTTCCGGAGATTATAAAAAGGAGAAATCTGTCCATTTGCTGAATGAACTCAGGGAAGAGATGGATGCACTGCAGGAGGAAATGTATGCCCTGAATAAAAGTTCTTTACTCATCATTTTTCAGGCTATGGATGCCGCCGGAAAGGATAGTGCCATTGAACATACCATGAGCGGGTTAAATCCACAGGGTTGCCAGGTTTATAGTTTTAAACAGCCGAGTGCAGAGGAGCTTGATCATGATTTTATCTGGCGTCATTACAAAGCTTTACCTGAACGGGGCAGAATTGGGATACACAACCGTTCTCACTATGAGAATGTACTGGTCTGTAAAGTTCATCCGGAATATGTTTTAAATGAAGGGATTGCAGGAATTGAGAGTGTCAAAGATATGAATGCTGCCTTTTGGAAAGGACGTTACGAGAGTATCCGGAACTTCGAAAAGCATATCAGCAGGAATGGAACAGTTATTTTAAAGTTTTTTTTGAATGTTTCAAAAGAGGAACAACAAAAGCGGTTTCTGGAAAGGATTGATGAACCCCTAAAAAACTGGAAATTTTCATCGGCCGACATAGATGAGCGTGATAAGTGGGATCAGTATATGAAAGCATACGAAGAGGCAATAATAGCTACCACTGATGATCATGCACCATGGTACGTTATCCCTGCGGATAAAAAATGGTTTACCAGAATTGCAATCAGCAGCATTATTGTCGATGCTTTTAAGAAAATGAATATGAAATTGCCTGAACTTTCAGAATCTGAGAAAGCCAAACTCGATGATTGCAGAAAACGTCTTATGGATGAAAAATAATGGAATGTAAAATTATTTTAACCAGAGTACGAAATATGGAAGGTTAGACTATAAGTTTATAATGACCCATAAACGGCTCTGGACCAGAATACTTTGATTTTGGAAAGCAATAGCTGTTTTTTATAGGGTAGTTCAGCCCTTTCCTCCGGGGTAGTTCCGGCAATAAATCACGTTGCATCTCAAATTTTGAATAGCCGGAAGCTACCTCCTCCGGGAAGGTTTATTTTACCCGTAGCTGTTTTTTATTGGGACGGGCAGCCAGGCATAAGGACCATTTGCCTTTTGAATTAAACCCGGCTGGCAGCTCTGGCTTTTTTGGAATACTAAATTTCATGATTCTATTTAATCTGTTGCAAAAAAACAGGGCTGAACACAGGACTACCGGGACAAAGGAGGCACAGAACCTGCTTTCTAAAACAGGATAAAAGCAATACTTCGGCAAGATTTTATGTCAAACTCAGGTTATTTTAGAATTTTTTGGATAAGCACATCCCTGTATGCCGGAGTGTTTTCGATCAGGATTTTGGCAAAGGGGCAAAGCGGTACAATTTTAATATTTTTTGCCTTCGAGTAATTTACAGCGGCCTCAACCAGACTGTTTCCTATTTTCTTTCCTTTTAACTTAGCCGCAACATGGGTTTGATCCAGAATCAGTATACCTGCCCCTGCAAAGCTATAACTTAACTCTGCCAGCACCGTATTGTTTTCTTCAACGTAAAATGAGCCTTTATGGGCATTCTCACGATGTTTTATTTCCATTCTCAGAAATTTGCGGGGATCTCAGGATTGCTTATTTATTATTTAGATTGAATTTATCGGCATCCCTAAGGAAAGGAAACAACTCTCTGGCAGTACTGAGGTCTTCTTTACTTATTGAAAATGTGTAAAGGTCTTCATCATTGGGTTTATAATAAATCACTTTACCATTTGGGTCAATACACATAGAATCGCCGGAATGGTAAATTTCATTACCGTCATGCCCCACCCGGTTTACTGCTACGACAAATGCCTGATTCTCTATTGCTCTTGCGGGAATAAGTGTACGCCAATGCAGCGAACGTCGCTCAGGCCAGTTAGCTACAATCAGGAGCATATCATATTCTTCATCCACATTTCGCAGCCATACCGGGAAGCGCAGATCATAACAGATCATCGGACAAATTTTCCATCCAAGCAATTCAACAAAAAGTTTTTTATCTCCGGAAGAATAGTGCTTGTCTTCTTCACCTAAACCAAAGAGATGCCTTTTGTCATAATATTCATAAGTACCATCCGGACGCATCCAGATCAGTCTGTTAAAATATTTTTTATTTTCTTTAATAATGATGCTGCCGGTTATTACGCATTCAAATTTTCTGGCCTGCTGGTGCATCCATTTCATAGTTTTGCCATCCATCTCTTCGGCAAGACGCTCAGGATTCATTGAAAAGCCGGTACTGAACATTTCGGGCAGAATAATGAGGTCAGTTTTCTCACGTATTGAGGAAAGTCTCAAGCCGAGGTTTTGGAGATTTTTTTCAATGTTCTCCCAGAATAAGTAGGCCTGGAAGGTGGTGATTTTTAGCGTATTCATTCAGTGATATTCATACGTTGATGTTTCAGTAAAGGTTGCTGTTAGATTCGAGCTAACATAGCAACGGCCTTTTCAAGTGTTTCGTGCTTTTTTGCAAAGCAAAAGCGTAAAACTTTATGATCAGTACCTTTTCGATAGAAAGCAGAAACAGGTATGGAAGCTACACCAAAATCCTTTATTATCCTTTTCGCCAGATCGGTATCTCCTTCATCGCTTATTCTGCTATACTGTACCGATTGAAAATATGAACCGTAACATGGAAGCAGGTCAAACCGTGTCTCTTTTAACAAGTTAGAAAAAAAATCTTTTTTATTCTGAAAAAAATCACTGATTTCCAAATAATTACGTTCATCCAACAAATGGTCGGAGATAGCATATTGTACCGCTGAATTAACACTGAAGACTTCAAACTGATGGACTTTACGGAATTCTTTCATCAACCATTCAGGTGCCAGACAATAGCCCACTTTCCATCCTGTTGTATGTAACAGTTTACCAAATGATGCGGTTATAAAACTTCTTTCCATAAGTTCCGGATACTCCGAAACACTAAGATGTTTTTTCCCGTCGTAAACCAAATGCTCATAAACTTCATCGCTTATGATCAGGATATTACTATCTCTCGTAATACTGATCAGCTCTGCCATATCCTCTGCAGTCAGGGTTTTCGCGGTCGGATTATTGGGAGTATTGATGATGATCATTCTTGTCCTCTCATTGACAAGCTGCCTTACTTCCTGCCAGTTGATGGTGTATTCGGGAGCACTTAGTTCTATAGATCTCACTATCCCTCCAAATAGAGTAACTGAAGGGGTATAGGAATCATAAGCCGGTTCGAAAATAATTACCTCATCACCGGGTTGAATTACACAGGCTATGGAACTGAAAATGGCCTGTGTGCCACCTGCAGTGATGGTGATTTCGGTTTCCGGATTGTATTTGGCCTGATGTAGTTTTTCCTGTTTTTCAGCTATCCGCTCTCTTAAAGAGTAGAGGCCGGCCATTGGGGCATATTGATTATATCCCGATTTCATGTAATGATTTACCAGTTCTATCAGTTGCGGAGAACATTCATAATCGGGAAATCCCTGTGATAAGTTGATGGCTTTGTATTCTGAAGCCAGTTGAGACATAACCGTGAAAATAGTAGTACCTACTTCCGGTAATTTAGATTTTAAGTGCATATTAAAGCCTAAATTAGATATTTTTAAAATTCCTGATTTAGAATGTTTTATAATTCCCGGGATTTAATTATTATTTTAAGTTCAAATTGATCGCATTAAATGACTTATAAAAGCAAAGAAAGTCGACTTCTGCTCGTTCTGGGCACTTTTTTGGTTGCAAACGCAATTCTTGCAGAGTTTATCGGCGTTAAAATATTTACGGTTGAAGGTTCTCTAGGAATGGAGAAATTCAATATCAATATGTTTGGTGTTCCTGACCTCTCTTTTAATATGTCGGCCGGAGTTGTAACCTGGCCGCTAATATTTATTATGACAGATATCATTAATGAGTATTTTGGAGTCAAACAGGTCCGTTTTTTGTCAATACTTGCTGCAATTCTGATAAGCTATGCTTTTTTAGTGGTTGGTTTTGCGATGAATCTGGTTCCATCCGATTTTTGGGTCAATCAAACTGTTGATGGGGTTAATGTCAATATGAATGCTGCTTTCAATGGGATTTTCGGTCAGGGGATGTGGATTATTGCCGGTTCTATTATTGCCTTTCTGATCGGACAAATGGCCGATGTGATTCTATTTCATCGTATTAAAAAGCTTACCGGCGAGCGATTCCTGTGGTTAAGGGCTACCGGATCTACTCTTGTATCTCAGCTGATTGATAGCTTTGTGGTAATCTTTATAGCTTTTTACCTTAATCCCCAATATAACTGGAGCTGGCAAATGGTTGCAGCAATAGGATTTGTAAATTATACCTATAAATTCATTGTAGCAGTCCTCATGACCCCCTTACTTTATGGAGTCCACAAACTGATTGATAAATTCCTTGGAAAGGATCTTTCAGAAAAGCTTATTGCAGAAGCTTCAAAGGCATAGGAAGGCAAATTAGTATAAAATAAGACAATATCTACCTAATTTAAAGATCAAATGAAATCCAAATTGCTTAGTTTCTTATTGTTATTCCTGATTTTATCGGGGATTTCCAGTTCCTTGATTGCACAGGAAGAACTCTGGAAGGAGCAAAGTCCATGGGAAGGAGTTCCTGAATATTATCAAAAATGGAATTATCCTGATTTTCAGTTTCCTTCTGCACTTCCTGCCTGGAAAAATGACAGGGTTCAGGTGGCAGCTACACTTCAGAAATTATTGGGGGATATTCCTGCCCGCCCAAAGAATCTTAAAGTAAAAACCGTCTTCAGAAAGCAGATGAACGGATATATACTCGAAAAATTTCTCATTGATAATGAAGTTGATGGTCTGATTCCAGGTTATCTCGCTATTCCAACGAATGTCAAAGGTAAGGTGCCTGTTGTTTTGGGAATGCATGGGCATGGGAGCAGTAAAGACAATGTTTTTGGTTCAAATTCAAGTACTGCTCAGGATGTATTGGCTCTGCTGATTTCAAAAGGCTATGCGGTGATGGCAATTGACAGTTATTTTAATGGGGAACGTCTTGGTACTGGCCCGGCAGGAGCACCTGAGACCCAGTCCAAAGGACCTGCCCAGGAAACCTCAACTTTTAAAATTAATTTATGGTTTGGCCGTTCACTATGGGGGATGCAAATCCGGGATGAACAAATTGCCCTTGATTATCTGAATACACGTCCCGAGATCGATTCAAAAAGGATAGGGGTAGAAGGGATGAGTATGGGAAGTACCAGAGCCTGGTGGCTGGCTGCACTCGATGAAAGGGTAAAGGTAGTTGTTGGGATTGCCTGCTTTACCCGATACAAGGAGCTGATTGAGCAAAGAGAACTGAAAGCGCATGGGATCTATTATTTTGTGCCTGGTATGCTGCAGCACTTTGATACCGAAGCGGTCATGGGTCTCATAGCACCAAGACCATTTCTGGCGCTTACCGGCGACAGTGATGCTGGTTCACCCCTGAGTGGGATGAAAACTCTTGAGAAAAAATTGGACACTGTTTATTCTCTTTATAATGAGAAGGATAAGTTTAAGAGTATCATTTATCAAAATACCGGGCATGTATTCACTGACGATATGAAGATTGAAATGCTCGACTGGTTTGAAAAATATCTCAAATAGATGATGAAAAATATTTCTTTTCGGGTTGTTCTGCTTCTGTTTTTTATTCTTTTACTCCATCAAAACAGTTCAGCACAAACACAGGGCAAACAATCAGTATGGCAGAAAATAGCCCCATACTTTAGCGTTCCTGATCAGTTTAAAGATCAGTATGGCTTGTATCGTTCCCCTTTGAAATTTTATGATGGGCGGGAAGTAAATAATCCTGCCGACTGGAAAAAACGAAGGGTTGAAATCCTTGACCGCTGGAAGGGTTTAATGGGTAAATGGCCTGCACTCATAACAGACCAGAGGCTGGAGTTTCTGGATTCCGTCAGAAAGGATGGCTATATACAGTATCATGTTAGATTTAGCTGGGTTCCTCTTCAGAAAACAAATGGATACCTTCTGGTCCCTGATGGGAAAGGGAAAAAGCCGGCAGTTATTACCGTTTATTATGAACCTGAAACTGCTGCTGGTTTGGGAAGGCCGGATCTTCCGGATCGCGATTTTGCATATCAGCTTTGCAAAAAAGGTTTTGTGACACTTTCGCTGGGTACAACAGAAAGTACCAACTCCAAAACCTATTCAATTTATTACCCCGGGATTCAAAATGCAAGTGTTCAGCCACTGTCTATGCTTGCTTATGCCGCTGCTAATGCATGGAATGTACTGGCTAAGGTTAAGGATGTTGATTCAAAACGAATTGGTATTATGGGCCATTCATACGGTGGAAAATGGGCGATGTTTGCCTCCTGCCTGTATGAGAAATTTGCCTGTGCAGTGTGGTCAGATCCAGGAGTCGTTTTCGAAAACTCCCGTGAATCTATCAATTACTGGGAGCCCTGGTATCTGGGATATCATCCGCAACCCTGGCGTAAAAGAGGATTGATTACTAAAGAAAATCCTGCAAAGGGTCTCTATCCAAAACTGGTTTCAGAAGGTTATAATCTTCAGGAATTACATGCACTGATGGCTCCCCGTCCATTTCTGGTTTCCGGTGGCTCTGAAGATCCTGCAAATCGCTGGATTCCCTTGAATCATGCAGTCGCGGTTAATAATTTACTGGGATACAAAAACCGTGTTGCAATGACCAACAGGCCTGAACATACCCCGAATCCGGAGTCTAATGAAGCGGCATTCTCGTTTTTGGAGTATTATTTGAAGTATTGAGAAGTGAGTATTGAGTAATTAGTGTTGAGTAGTTAGTATTGAGTATAGAGATTTGATTCTGGTCCACTTGAAATGGATTGATTAATGCAAAATTAATCTGATAGCAAAAGGGTTGAACTTTTAACGTTTACGTTCTTCCAGTTAACTGACAACAGCTAACTGACAATTGCCAACAAATAACTGAATCAGGAATCAGGATAGCAAATTGCACTTCTAAATCCGATCGTTCTCGGGTGCCAAGTATTAATACTTTAAGCGCCATGCAATATCCCCCTCTGGAGGGGGCAGGGGGAGGATTTACCATATTCCTCCCCCTGCCTCCGCTCTATCCTTTCGCGCCCCCCTCCAGAGGGGGACAGGAACGATTCTGCTTCAACTGAAAATCCTACTTCCCGATCTTTAACAGTTCTACTTCAAAAATCAGTGTACTGTATGGAGGGATATCTTTGCCGGCGCCACGTTCACCGTAAGCAAGTGCATAAGGAATGAAGAAACGATATTTTGAACCTACAGACATTTGCTGCAGCCCCTCAGTCCAACCAGGAATAACCTGGTTCAGCACGAAAGAAGTAGGTTCACCCCGGTCATAAGAACTGTCAAATTGCATTCCATTTGTAAGCGTACCTTTGTAATGTACGGTTACTTCATCGGTAGATACCGGTTTGGCACCTGTGCCTGCACTAAGTACTTCATATTGTAAGCCACTTGGAAGGCTGATAATTCCGGGCTTACTTTTATTTTCATTCAAGAATTTTGCGGCTTCAGCAATTGAGCCTTCGAATTTCTTTTTTTCAAGAGCATTCAGCAGACCATAAATTACTTCCTGAGATTTTTCAGGACTGAAAATGACATTTCCACCTGAAAACACATCACTCATTGCTTTTGAGACCAGAGTGTAATTCAAATTGCTTACTCCTCTGTTTTTCAGATCATTGGCAATGCTTGCGCCAAAGGCATAACTTGCCGAATCCAGTTGTGTTTTAAAAATCGGTGCAGCGGCAGGTTTGGTTTGTGCTGTACTGTAGGTTGATATCGTTGCGGCTGCAAACAGTATTAGGTATTTCTTCATGATAATTGATTTTAAACCATTGAATCCAGTAAAAGGATCGGGCCGCTAATATAGACAGCCTGATCACAAATAAACAATATTCTATCTAATTTTTTGTTTCGTGATTAAATACTAAATTGTCATGACTAAACCATCATGATCGCTTCATCCCACAGGTAAGGGATGAAAAAACTATATATTAATGGATGAAAGTTGACTATATCGCCCTTTCTATTCCCGTGTTTTTTTTTCTGATCGCAGTTGAGCTTGGCTATGCCCTATACAAAAAGCTTGATTACTACAGGCTAAATGACTCGCTTTCTAATCTGAGTCAGGGTATAGGATCTCAGTTGGTAGGGATATTTCTTAAAACAATTACGTTTTTTGGTTATTTGTTCATCTATGAACATTGGAGATTCTATTCATTTCCAAATACGTTATGGACATGGATATTGCTTTTTTTGGGTGTGGATTTTTGTTATTACTGGTTCCACCGCAAAAGTCATCAGATAAACGCATTATGGGCTGCTCATATTGTTCACCATCAGTCTGAAGAATATAATTTAACTGTAGCTCTCAGGCAGTCATGGTTTCAGTCGGGATTTGCATGGGTTTTTTATCTGCCCCTTGCCTTTGCCGGTTTTGAGCCGATCATGTTTCTCACTGTGAGTGCATTTAATACCATTTATCAGTTCTGGATCCATACCCGGGCAATTGGCAGGTTAGGGCCGCTGGAGTGGTTTTTAAACACACCCTCACATCATAGGGTACATCATGGTTCAAATCCAAAATATATTGATAAGAATCACGCCGGTACTTTAATAATCTGGGATAGAATGTTTGGGACTTTTCAGGATGAAGAAGAAGAGGTGGTTTACGGAATCACTAAGCCGCTCGCGAGTTGGAATCCGGTTTGGGCAAATTTTCATTATTGGGCCGACCTTTATTCAAGTTCTAAAAATGCCAGCACTTTTATCGATAAGATCAAAATCTTTGTGAATGCCCCAGGCTGGTTTCCTGATTACATGGGCGGAATGCAATATCCCAAAGAAATTAACATAAGTACCTATGTTAAATATAGCCCTGATTACGATAAACGATTTAGAGCATATATTCTAATTACATTCTTATTCAGCTTAAGCCTCTCAAGCCTGCTTATATTCACCAATTCACAATTGAGTACTTTACAAGTGATAGCCTGTAGTTTGTTGTCGATTTTAAGTCTTACCACCTGTGGTGTTCTGATGGAGCGTCGAAACTGGTCTGCCTGGTTTGAAAATCTCAGATTTTTGTTTTGGGTTTTTGTTCCGCTAACATTCTTCGGAAGCACTTTTTTTTCAAATCTGATTATAACTAATACCATCGCAGTATTACTCTCATTTATCTGGTTCAATCGAATTAAACGGAATACTTATGTTTAAACGTCACAGAAGCTTCTCGCTCATCTTTTTGCTGATTATGATTCTGAATCTATTGGTTCAATCGACTTTTTTTGAAGGCTACGGCATATTAGTCAAGCCATTGATTTGCCTGTCACTTGCTTACTATTTGTACCGGGAAAGCAATATGAAGGCGGGCTTTAACAGACTTGTTTTTGCAGGGCTTATTTTTTCATTAGCAGGCGATATACTACTCCTGTACGCAGGTTCTGATATCTATCTTTTTATATATGGCTTAGTCTCCTTTTTAATGGCGCATATTGTATACTCATCGGCATTTTTTCGTGATTTTAAGAATAATCCGCAGGAGTCAAAATATTATGGGCATCTGATGCTTTTTTTGATGGGGGTGTTTTCCATGAGCTATTATTCATGGATCAGAGATTATCTGAATAACTTCAAAATTCCTGTTCTGGCTTATATTTTTGTGATATCTGTTATGACAATTCTTGCAGCTTACCGCTACAGAAGAGTAAATCTGTTAAGCTTCAGGTTGATCTGTTTCGGTGCAGTATTCTTTGTGATTTCCGATTCAGCACTTGCCTTCAGGAAGTTTGTAGAACCCTATTCCTTTGCTGGAATACTCATTATTTCAACTTATATGATCGCTCAGTTCCTGATTACTATGGGTACCATCGAACGTCTGGTGGTAAAGAATGATCAAAATGATTAATAGCTTTAGCAGGTTAATTATTTTTGCAGGCAATACATCCCGTAATTAAATAATTAATCTATATTAGGCACATCAAATCCTCAAAATCAATTAAAAAATCTAACCTGATATACCCCTGAATATGTTCAAATTTACGGAATTTACATTCCTGGTTGTATTTCAGACTCTATTTTTCAATTTTTCTTTTGCACAGGTTAAAAATGAGCTAAGTATCGAGCAATTAATTGTTCGCAATGCTGCTTCAGTATATTTTCAATCTTTAGGAGAGCAATCCGGAGTTTACAGGGGTACAGAATATACAGGCTATCCTTTTCGATTAAGGGATGGTCATCAATTCTTTCAATCGGAAGAAATCAGCTTTGGATCTGTATTCTATGACGGAATTCTTTATGAAAATATCCCTTTGAGGTATGATATAATAAAAGATCAGTTGGTTGTACGTTATGTGGATCAGGTTTCCGGAATTAGTTTGCATAAGGAGAAAATAGATTTTTTCTCAGTTCATAATCATTATTTTATCCATTTTAAGGAAGATAATCTCAATTCTGCTTCAATTCCTGCAGGGTTTTACGATCGGGTCTATGATGGAGTAGTTGAAGTACTTGTGAGTCGCTCAAAGGGTACTTTAAAGGAGGTATCAGTCGAGGGTAATTTTATCACAGTCCTCAAGCAGAAGAATAATTTTTTTCTGAAAAAAGGTGGAGTTTATTACCCTGTTGAGAGTTCCGGATCAGTTTTAAAAGTTCTGGGTAGCAAGCAGAAGGAAATTCAGGATTTTCTTAAAAAGAACAATATCAAGTTTAGGAAAGATCCTGAAAATTCAATTGTTCGCATGGTGAAGTATTATGATCTTTTAACAGAAAATAAATGAAGAAGTCCGCTATACTTTTTATCTGTTTATTGATCACAATTGGTCATCTGCTTGCCCAGGTCAAGCCAACTCAAATATCCTTAGAGTTAAAAGATGCGGGAATTAAGGCATTTGTTTCTGAGATTGAATCAAAGGCTGGTTATCATTTTTACTATAATCCCGCGGACTTAGACAGTGTAAGAATTACACTAAGTATTAAAAATGAAACTGTTCCTTCTATTCTGAGACTTGCTTTCAGAAATACGGGTTTCAGTTATACTATTGATCCGAACAATAATGTGTTTCTAACGAAAGGAGTTGAGATCCTGGCCAGTTTACCCTATGGATTATTTGAGAATGAAAAGGATTCGCTAAGCTGGCAAAGGCAAAAGGAACCTGAGCTGATTGCAGAGCTTAGTGGCACTACTGAGCAGGGGAACCTGTCATCCGCACTTGAGAATAAACAGATTCAGATAGGGAATAAGACTGCGCAGCTCCGGCCTGGGAATGTTACTATAATAGGCTATGTACGTGATGCCAAGACAGGTGTCCCTGAAATTGGAGCAGCAGTCTTTGTTGAGAGTCCCAGAATCAGCACCTATACCAATCAGTTTGGCTATTATACCCTTGTTATACCGCGTGGACCTCATGTCTTAAATATTAAAGCATTGGGTATTCAGGATACCAAGCGAAATTTAATGGTCTATTCTGACGGTAAGCTGGATATTGAGATCCAGACACAAGTTCTTTCCCTAAGGGAAGTTGTTATTTCTGCAGAGAAATCTGCCAATGTCAGGAATGTTCAGATGGGGGTTGAAAAGCTAACTATCAGTTCCATTAAACAGGTTCCTGTTGCTTTTGGTGAGGCAGACATCGTGAAAGTAATGCTGACACTTCCGGGTGTGAAGTCTGTGGGCGAGGCAAGTAATGGATTTAATGTCAGGGGAGGGGCAGTTGATCAGAATCTGATTCTCTTTGATGACTTGACAATTTACAACCCTTCTCATTTTTTTGGATTCTTTTCGGCATTTAATCCCGATGTGATCAAAGATGTGGAATTGTATAAAAGCAGTATTCCATCCCGGTATGGCGGACGAATATCTTCAGTGCTTGATGTAAACAGCAGGGATGGAAACACCAAAAAGATTAGTGGTACAGCAGGAATCGGACTTTTAACCGGCAGATTAAATGTTGAAGGCCCTATAATTAAAGACAAGTCTTCATTTATTCTTGGTGCAAGAACAACTTACTCCAACTGGATGCTGAAAATGTTGCCTCAAAGCTCGGGGTATAAAGATGCTAAGGCTTCTTTCTCGGATCTTAATTTGAGAATCAGCCATGAAATCAACAATAAAAATAATTTATTCATATCAGGATATCTGAGTGATGATAATTCCAATCTCGGTACTGATACCACCTTCGCATATGGCAATCAGAATTTGTCTGTGAAATGGAAGCATATATTCAGCAATAAATTAACAGGGGTTTTTGTGGGAGGATTAAGCAGGTACCAATACAATAATAACAGTATTGCAAATCCTACAAATGCTTATAAAATGGCCTTTGATATTCAGCAGGCCAATTTTAAGTCGGACTTTAATTATTACATCAGTTCAAAACATACCATTGATTTTGGGGTCAGTTCGATCAGGTATGATCTCAATCCCGGAACATTTCAGCCTTTAGGTTCCAAGTCCCTTGTAAAAGCAGATGTATTGGCCTCTGAACAGGCATTTGAGAGTGCAGTTTATCTGGGAGATCGTTTTGACCTGAGCTCCAACCTGTCAATGGATCTGGGGGTTCGCTATTCTTTTTACAATTACATGGGGCCACAGAGCGTGAATTTGTATGCTGCGGGTCTTCCAAAATCAGAAAGCAGTGTCATCGGTACAGCTTCCTATAAAAAAGGGGAAATGGCAAAAACCTATCATGGGCCGGAGCTTCGGATGTCGGCCCGGTATCAGCTTAGTGAAGACTTCTCCGTTAAAGCTGCTTATAATACGCTAAGACAATATATTCATCTTCTGACCAATACAACTGCAATTTCTCCAACCGATATCTGGAAACTCAGTGATCCGAATATCAGGCCTCAATTTGGAGATCAGGCATCCCTGGGTTTTTACAAGAATTTTAAAGAAAATACAATTGAAACCTCCATCGAAGGTTATTTCAAGAATTTAAAGGATTATCTGGATTATAAAAGCGGAGCCAGCCTGATATTGAACCATCATATTGAGACTGATGTTATCAATACAAAGGGTAAAGCTTATGGTGTTGAATTTTTGGTTAAGAAAGTTAGCGGTAAGCTCAATGGATGGATGGGATATACTTTTTCAAGGACTCTTTTGAAAATGGATGACCCGAATGCGGGTCAGGTTATCAATGGAGGAAAGTATTATCCTGCTAATTATGATAAACCACATGATTTCAGTCTAGTAGCTAACTATCGTTTCTCACATCGTTTCAGTGCGTCATTTAATACAGCTTACAGTACAGGAAGACCAATTACAGTTCCTATTGGCAAGTATTTTTATGCAGGATCCTTAAGGGCAAATTATTCTGACAGAAATGCGCTCCGTGCACCTGATTATTTCCGGACTGATTTTTCAATAATTATAGATGGAAATCACAAGGTTAATCAGATTACGCATAATTCATGGACTTTTGGGATATATAATGTGACCGGAAGGGATAATGCTTATTCAACTTATTTTGTGTCCGAAAAGGGACTCATCAAAGGATACCAGCTTTCAATTTTTGGATCTGCCATTCCATTTGTAAACTATAATATCAGGTTTTAATATGAAGACAAGGATTTTTAAGTTGATTCTATGCATTTCAGTTCTGCTGTTTTCAATGTCTTGTAAAAAGCCGTTTGAACATGATGCTATAAGTGATTCGGCGACCTTGCTGGTGGTTGAGGGGGTAATCAATCAGGGAGGTCAGACAAACATTGTGTTAAGCCGTACCCTTAAACTTTCAGATAAAAGTGTAGTGCAAATGGAAAAGGGAGCGAAGGTACAGGTTGAGGGTTCAAATAATTCTATTTTACCTCTTTCAGAGAGTTCAGCCGGGATTTATACCTTGCCTGCAACAACCTTTAATACTACCCTGCAATATCGTCTTAGGATTAAAACAGTAGCCGGAAAGGAATATCTTTCTGATCTGATGTCGGTGCGAACAACCCCCGCAATTGATAGCTTAAACTGGAGAAGGGAAAGGGAGGGAGTTGGAATTTATATTGATGCGCATGATAGTAAAAATAATACCAGATACTATCAGTGGGATTATATGGAAACCTGGGAACAGCACTCGGTAGAGTTTTCTGATTACGTTTACAAAGACGCCAGAGTTCAAAGCAGAGATCCCCTTGAATCATTTAAAATTTTTACTTGCTGGAAAAATGAGGCATCAACAAACATTCTCATAAACTCAACCGCGAAATTAAGTTCTGATGTAGTTGATGATTTTCAACTGGCTTTTATTCCAAATCGTGCAGAGAGATTGGGTATTCGCTACAGTATGCTGGTCAAGCAATACGCCATAGGTAAGGAGGCTTTTGAATATCTCACATTAATGAAAAGGAATTCTGAACAGCAGGGTTCACTCTTTGATAATCAACCCTCAGACATTGTTGGTAATATAAAATGTATCAGCAACCCGAATGAAAGGGTAATTGGATTTATCAATATTTCTCAGGTTATAGAAAAGAGAATTTTTATAAATAATAACCAGATACCTGAATGGAATTTTGATCTCACTTGTGGTGCCATTGTGGTTAGGAATCATAAGGATAGTTTAAATGCAGCATTTGTTACCGGTATGAACCTGATTACAACATACAATCTGAGCGCTACGGGAGCAATTGAATCCTACAATGGAAATACCGCGATATGCCTTGATTGCCGGACAAGAGGAGGCAGTAATGTTAAACCTTTATTTTGGTAGCCATAATAATTAAACAGCTTTATTCATGCAAAAATCAGTAGTTACAGTTAAGCAAAAGTTCTTCAGGATACTGGGGATGCTATTACTGATTGCTTGCTTTTCTGATGCATTTTCACAGCCAATTAGTCCGGATTCAATAAACAAAAGGTTTGGCAGATATGCAGAACATAATCTTCAGGAAAAGATTTATGTTCACACCGACAGGGAACTTTATCTGGCCGGTGAAATACTCTGGTTTAAATTATATAGTGTCAATACAGGTTCAAACCAATCAATTAGCTTCAGTAAAGTTGCATACATTGAGATCATTGATAAAAATCAAAAACCTGTTCTGCAGGCCAAAATTGCAATTGATAAAGGTAGCGGTAGCGGATCTTTATATTTACCGGTATCATTATCCAGCGGCAATTATCAGTTCAGAGCCTATACCAGCTGGATGAAAAATTTCAGTCCTGATTTTTATTTTGAAAAGAATATCAAACTAGTCAATGGGCTGACCAAACCTGAGAAGAAATTAGCCTTGAACGAGGGGCTTAATTATGATATTCAGTTCTTTCCCGAAGGTGGAAATATGGTTGAATCATTACCTGCAAAGCTTGCTTTTCGTGCGACCGACAGTCAGGGAAAGGGTATAGATTTTATGGGGACTCTGGTAGATGAAAACAATAACAGCATCTTGAGCTTTAAACCGCTGAAATTTGGCATCGGATCTTTTTCTTTCAACCCTGAAAATGGTAAAAAATACAAAGCAGTGATTGAGATTCCCGGATCGAAAACAATAGTTAAGGAACTGTCATCGCTTAAAACCGGCTATGTATTGCAGCTTGAAAATGCGGATTCTGAACGGATTAAGGTTAAAATACATGCCAATGAAGGCTCCTCAGAACAGCAACTGGTTTTGTTTGTGCATACCAGGCAGGAAAAAAAGCTCAGTGAAAGAATCAATTTAGCAGGAGGTAAAGCAGAGTTTTTAATTGAGAAGAATAAACTTTCTGAAGGGATTTCTCATTTTACGCTTTTCAATACTTCAGGCATAGCCCTTGCTGAACGATTGTATTTTATCCGACCTGCCAGTCAGTTAAACCTGAGTATCCTTGCCGACAAGACATCTTATGGAAGCCGGAAAAAGGTAAGCCTTGAGTTGATTTCTAAAGATGAGAAGGGACTGGATATTGATGCTTCTGTTTCAGTCTATGCTTCAGGCGGAAGTGGTTCGGATGAAGCTGATATCTTTGATTATTTATGGCTTAAATCAGATTTAAAAGGGAATATTGAATCGCCCGGCTATTACCTTAAAAACAAGGATGCAATAGCCGATGAAGCTCTGGATAACCTGATGCTGACACATGGCTGGAGAAGATTTATATGGCAAAATGTTATTGCTGCCAATAAGCCTGTGTTCGGCTTCATTCCGGAAATTGACGGACATATTATTCATGGACGGATTGTGGACACCAGAACACAGAAACCCGCAAATAATATTCTTGCCTATTTATCAATACCGGGTAAAAAGCTTCATCTCTATGGTTCCAGAAGTGATAATTCCGGACTGTTAAGCTTTCATACCCGAGATATATGTGGCCCTACAGAGCTGGTAATCCAAACAGATACTCAGCGGGATTCAACCTATAAAATCGAAATTCTGAGTCCGTTTTCAAAAGAATATTCAAGTACAAAGCAGCCTGAATTAATTCTCAGTGAGGATGTAAGGAAGCAATTGTTCACTCAAAGTCTGAGCAGCCAGGTTCAGAATGTGTATTCTTCAAGTAAATTGAGGACATTTTATCCGGCATTGATAGACAGCAGTGCATTTTATCTGAAACCTGATAAGACCTATCTATTGGATAATTTTGTGCGATTCAATACCATGGAAGAAGTTTTGAGAGAGTATGTTGCGGAGGTGCCGGTAACCAGGCAGAAGGATGATTTTTCTGTATGGGTTACGGTCAGGCCACATCTTATCAATATCCCCAAAAGTGTTAAACCACTGATCATTTTAGATGGGGTTCCAATTTTTGATTCAGGAAATAGAATTATAAAGTACGACCCTAAAAAAGTTCGTTCACTGGATGTTGTGGCTCAGAAATATTTTCTCGGCACACTGAATTTTGAAGGTATTTTGAATTTTACAACTTATAAGGGCAATTTGCCTGATTTTCAGTTGGATACCCGGGCAACTATTAGTGATTTTGAAGGTTTACAACTAAAAAGAGAGTTCTATTCACCGGTTTATGAAACTGCCGCACAGACTGAAAGCAGATTGCCTGATTTCAGAAATGTATTGTATTGGTCGCCGGATATTAAGATCAATGCAGAGGGTAAAAAGATAATTAGTTTCTATACTTCTGACCAGGAGAACAACTATACAATTAAGCTTCAGGGGATTAGTACTTCGGGGAAAGCGGGTTCTGCGAGTTTGAACATAGCGGTTAAGAAATAGGCTTTTTCTGCTTGATTTGATTTGAGATTAGTCATTAGAATGTTGAATTATCCCTGCTTTTCGGTTTAATATTTTATTTTTTGGCACATTGCTAGCGTGTACTAGATGTTATTTTTTTTTAAGATTTGGAGGTTCCAGCTTCCGCTGGATCCGATAATTATCGGATGACAAAACGGCTGGTTTGAATAGGGAGATTCCAGCCTTCGCTGAAATCGGTACAGGTAAAAACAAATTTAATAAACCAATCCATGGCAAGATCCAAAATTACTATATCCGAAATACATAAAAACCAAATATTAGAAAGGGACCATATAATTTATTAACGATTCCGTATTACGATTCCAGTGAAGGCTGGAATCTCCTTATCCCCAACAATGCTTGTCATTCCCACGAAAGTGGCTGTTGCACAACTCAACATCTAACCTCTGAAACTTATGATTTAAACTGTAA
>CAZTRY010000020.1:0-30035 GCA_964616525.1 uncultured Sphingobacterium sp.
GGGGGCGAATTCCTTTTGAAGGCCAAAAGGAACAAAAGCCTTCTTCAATCCCTAGGTGCCTTGGTCACAATCCCCTCACACATCAAAAAAAAGCGATCGCTGCTTTTGGGGTATATCACAATATGAAAGTTTTCTGTTTATGATCCCAAAATCTAATGCTCGGATGTGCTATTTGAATGAATCTGCTTCTTTTTTTTGATTTTGCTGGCACTGGGGATTGAATCGTTCTTCGGATTATCTAATGCAATTTGAACGGTGGTTGGGATAGTGCTTTGGGTTAGAACCGTTCATCCCGCATGTGCGGGACTGTTATTACAGATTGCAGGGACCGGCCTTCCGGGATTTGGCAGGAAAGGCACACTTAATCCTTGCACAAACTTTAATAAATCACTTCGGTTAAGTAATCCGGAGAAGTGGTGCAGATCCATTCATTTATTCATTGCCATAGATACGGCTCGGATTGCACCGATAGGATTAAGTGTGGATTTTCAACAAATACCGGGAAGCCGCGGCTCTTTTGCTTACTTTTCCAGCTGCAGGGAAAAGTAAGTGCCCTTCCGCCGCAAAGGCGGACTAATTTTATTATTAATCATAAATTTTATTTTTACCTGATACTATTGATTCAATAACAAGTAATTATTATGAACAACGATATAGAAAAGCTGAGGTTTCCGATTGGGAAATTTAAAATTGAACCAGTTCAGGAGCAGGACTATCCAAAGTTGATAGATCAGTTAGAGCAATTGCCAGGGATGCTCAGGGCAGCGGTTAGCGGCTTAACAGATGAACAGTTGGACACTCCTTACCGGGAGGGAGGCTGGACCTTGAGGCAAGTGGTTCATCATCTGCCGGATAGCCATTTAAATGCCTACATACGCTTCAAGCTGGCCATAACTGAAGATATTCCAGCCATAAAGCCTTATGAGGAGGGGCTATGGGCCGAATGTACAGAAGCAAAACATGGGCACGTAAATGATTCTCTGGATTTGCTCGATAGTTTGCACCGAAGATGGGTGGCATTTTTGCGGACCCTGAAGTCTGAAGATTTTCTTCGAAAATATTATCATCCTGCACAGGATAAGCAATATGTTTTAAGTACTGTTTTGAGTATGTACGTATGGCATGGAAAGCATCATCTTGCCCATATTACTGAGACAAAAAAAGCAAATGGATGGAAATAAAAAGTCCACATCTTTCCAAAGATGTGGACTTTTATATTTTTATTTAATTATTGTGCGCTTGTTTTAGCATCCTGTTTCATGGTCTCGTTAGCAACGATCACAATTTCTACACGACGATTCTGCGCTTTCCCTTCAACAGTTGAATTATCAGCAATTGGCTCACTTTCGCCTCTTCCTTCAGTTGCTAAACGACCGGAACTGATGCCCTGACTTAAAGCATAGGCTTTAACAGATTCAGCACGTCGTTCTGACAAGACTTTGTTATATTCATCTGAACCACTTGAATCAGTATGTCCAACGATCAGAACTGTTGTTTCCGGGTTGTTTTTCAATGAGGTCGCCAGGTTCTCGATGTTTGTACGCGCTGCTGTTTTAAGGGCATATTGATTAACATCAAACAAAATACCTGAATCAAATTTCACGATGATACCTTCACCTTCACGAATAACCTCTGCATTAGGAACCGTGTTTTTGATCTCCTCTGCCTGACGATCCATCTTACGCCCAATGATGGCACCAGCAGTACCTCCGATTGCACCGCCAAGGATTGCACCAACCGCAGTATTGCCTGCTTTTTTACCAATAATTGCACCAATTGTACCGCCTGCCGCTGCACCGATGACAGTGCCTTTCTGAGTTTTGGTAGCGGTAGCACAGCCTTGAAATAACATTGCAGAAGCAGCAATTGCTAATCCAAGTGTTGCTATTTTAATCTTTGTATTTTTCATGATTATTTTTTTAGTTACTTCCAGAATATATTCAAACCAAGTGCCAAAAATGGATTTAGATTTTAAGGGTGTACATTTACATTAAATTTACATGAAAAATAATAAAGTAATAAATTTATTGGGATGCGGCTGGCTGGGCTTTCCTTTGGCTCTGGAATTAATTTCACGTGGTTTTACTGTAAGGGGTAGCACAACCAGTCCGGAAAAAGTACCCGTATTAAAAGCATCTGGAATTGACCCAATTTTAGTACAATTTGATCAATCCCTTTCAGATCCTGATCTGACTAAGCTTTTAGATGGAGAGATTCTGATTGTTTCTGTCCCTCCCGGAAGAAGGAATGTTGAGGGCCCTGACAATTATAAAAGAATGGGTGAAATTCTCAGCAGGCAAATACCTGCTGGCAGCATCTCCAAACTGATTTTCATCAGTTCTACCTCGGTTTACTCTGATAGCAATAGTGTTTTAACAGAAAGTTCCGAAACCACACCTCAAACTGCATCAGGGAAAGTAATTGCGGAGATTGAAAAAAGTTTGTTAGCGCTTCCAATACAGGTAATAGTATTAAGGCTTGCCGGATTATTTGGCCCGGGAAGATCTCCTGGAAGATTTTTTTCAGGGAAGGTTAATATTCCAAACGGACATGCACCTGTGAATATGATCCATCAGGAGGAGGTCATTTCCCTGATTAATACCCTGATTGATTCGGATACTGCCAAAGGAATTTACATCGGTTCTACTCCATCACACCCCACAAAAGAAGAATTTTATACGCTTGCTGCCCGACTAGATAAGCTACCCGAACCTGTTTTTATTCCCGAGAAGCTGAGTTGGAAAATTGTCAACAGCGAGCGGGTTGAAACAGAATTGGGTTTTTCCTACAAGTTCCCAAACCTGCTTGACAGGCTTGTCCAATGCTGAGGATTTAATGATTCGCATGATTTAAAATGGATGATTACAGACTTCATACAAGGTCAATGGCGTAAAAAATCGTCTTTCCCGATTTTTTATACATCTTTCATATTCTTTGCTTAAATTTATACTTTAACCAATTAAAAAGGAGTGCAGGAGATTTTGTTTCCCCTCCGCATTTCCCGTTCGTTTGTCTCTATGAAGAAGGTTTTTTCTTTTCTTGCTCTTGTTTTATTTGTTATTGCCACTTCTGAGGCAGCGCAGCCTGATTCTTCTGTAATAAAGCGGTTAAATGAACTGTCAGACATAGTACAAAAAAAATACGCACCCGATAGAAGAGTAGAATTTTATCAGCTTAAACAACAAACTACTACACCTTTAACATACAAACTTGAGATTAGCAGGCAGGAAGCTGCAAATGAACTAAAGGCCTTACTGAGTTCAGAAAATCTGCCTGTTCAGATCAATGTGGAGGTACTTCCTTCCGGTGATCTGGGTGAAAAAGTTTATGGCATTGCAAATTTATCAGTCATCAATACCAGATATGGACCTGATCATGCTGCAGAAATGGCCACTCAGGCGGGTTTGGGAACTCCACTAAAAGTCCTGAAAAAAGAAAGAGGGCACTATTTTGTACGCACTCCCGATAATTATCTTTCCTGGACGGAGTCTGCAGGTGTAAGCCTGATGACGAAAGCCGAATTTGAAAACTGGCAATCAGCCGAAAAGGTAATTTATACTGATTTGTATGGGCAAGCCTATTCTGAGGCGTCTGAAGCATCCCTGCCGGTTTCTGATCTTGTGGCAGGAAATATCATGCAATTAATTTCTGAGTCGAACGGGTTTTATAAAATTTCATTTCCTGATAAGCGGATTGCCTACATTTCTGTAAAAAGGGCCCGTTCATTTGATCAGTGGAAGGAACTTCCAGATCCCGGTGCTGACCAGATTCTTAAAACGGCCCGTAATTTTTTAGGTATCCCTTATCTGTGGGGCGGTACTTCGGTAAAGGGTATGGATTGCAGCGGTTTCACTAAAACAAGTTATTTTCTGAATGGGATTGTTATACCCAGGGATGCATCGCAACAGGCATTGGTTGGCGAGAAATTGGACATCCATGAGGGTGATTCAGTGAATATTGCGAAATCATTGAAAGTTTTAAAGGCAGGTGATTTGTTATTTTTTGCTGCCAATAAAAAAACAAAACGTGTCACACATACGGCTATTTATATTGGCAATGGTGAATTTATTCAGGCAGCCGGATTGGTGAGGATAAACAGCATGATCAAAGGCGCAAAAAATTATGACGATTTTCAATCAAGAACAATGGTGGGTGCCCGCCGGATGCTTACAGCAATCGGTGAACCCGAAGTTACACGTGTAAATAAACATCCTTATTATCAGAGGATTATTAACCAATAATTATAAACTAATCAATATAAGCATATGAATATTTTCGTTGGAGGACTTCCTTTTAAAGTAGATGAAAGAGAGCTGAGAGAAATTTTTGAAAAGTACGGTGAACTTACTTCCGTAAAACTGATCATTGACAAACAAAGCGGCCGGAGCAAAGGCTTTGGTTTTGTTGAGATGGCAGATGATGAAGCTGGTCAGCAGGCTATTGATGCCCTCGATGGTACCGAATTATACGGAAGGACCATAGGAGTTAGGGTCTCTGAAGATAAAAAACCGGACAGAAGGTATTGATTTCATGAAGACTGGAATGTCTTCATCGGGTTAATATAATTTTGGAACGGAAATTGTAATAGTTATGGCAGGTTTGCATTTTTAATGTAAAGAATTGTCGGATGTTGCTTTTTAGTACCAGATAGTATTAGGTTAGGTAACATTTGAATAACAATTGCCAATACAAACCGTGTAATTTATTATTTTTGATTTGCAGGCTTCTGATGTCTTAAAAATGAGCGGATTCCTGTTTGATTGACAGAAAATTATAAACAAATTGTTTAACCATGATGAGACCATCATGATTTTTCGAATCATAGTAGAGATTGGATAAAATCATGGCACATTCATCACATTTAAAAACAAAAAAATAACCAGATGAAAAAATTAATCATTCTTTGCAGCGTTGTATTTTTATTTGCAGCTGTAACAGCATTTAATGTTGTCGAAAAAGCTGAATTTAAATTCGAGAAAGAAACGCATGATTTTGGTAAAATACCTCAGGGTAAGCCAGTTAGTGTTGAATTCAAATTTACAAATACAGGTGATGAGCCTTTAATTATAAGTAATATTGAAAGTGTTTGTGGTTGTACTGTACCAAAATATACCAATACTCCGGTGTTGAAAGGTCAATCGGGAACAATCACTGTTACCTATAATGCAGCTGCACTTGCACCATTCAGTAAAGGCTTGACCATCAAGTCGAATGCCAAAACTCCGATAAAAGTGATTTACATTAAAGGTGAGGTTGTAGCTGCTTCTGCAGAGTAATTTCAATTTTAAGAAAAAAGACCTGTGAAAGAATTTCACAGGTCTTTTTTGTGCCCTTAAATTCCTCTTACATTCATTTTCAGTGTATAGACTGCTTTGCTGGCAGTAATAAACAAAATATCCCTGTTTTTTCCTCCAAAACAAACATTTGCTGTTGATGCCGGAATTGCAATATGTTCGATTTTTTTGCCTTCAGGATTGAAAACAGTTATACCTCCTCTGCCGGTCAGGTAAAGATTTCCTCGATTGTCAAGAGTCATTCCGTCTGATCCCATATCGGTGAACAGACGACGGTTATATAATTTCCCTTTCTTTCCAATATCATATTTGTAGGTCTTTTTATCACCTATATCTGCAACAAACAGGTTTTTGCCATCTGCAGATCCTATAATTCCGTTAGGTCTTACAAAATTGCTGTCAACCAGAAATGCAGCCTTTGACCCCTTAGGAAAGTAGTAAACACTTTGACTGCTCAGGTCAGGTTTTTTTCTTTCCCAATACGGGCGCTGATAATAGGGATCAGTAAAAAATATTCCACCTTTGGCATCAATCCAGAGATCGTTTGGTCCATTAAACTTTTTACCTTCAAAATTGTCAAGCAATACTTTTACTTTTTTATCCGGACTAATCTGCCAGATTTCATTCTTTTCATCTGCTGCGGTAATCAAATTGCCCTTTTTATCAAAATACATACCATCGGAATGCCCTGTTTTATCCATAAAAAGGCTCAATTCACCTTCTGTACTATATTTCCAGATCTTACCCTCAACAATATCGGTGAAGAAAATATCTCCGTTTTTATTGACAGCCGGCCCTTCTGTAAATTTGAACTGATCAGAAATTAACACAGGTTTTGCATTCTCTGCAATGATACCCGATTTCTCATTTTGAGGTTTTTTTACAGTTTCCGCACTTAAATTCCAGATTGTAAGTGGTGCCAGTATGGTTAGCATTAAGAATCTCATATTGCGTATATTTTAAGGTTTACAATGAAGGTGTTTTGCCTCCATCTACAGGTAAATTGATACCATTGATATAGGATGCAGCCGGGCTGGCTAAAAATGCAATTGCTGACGCTACTTCATGCGGATCAGCTATGCGGCCTGCAGGTATGGTGCTAATCATATCCTTTATTACCTCTTGCTTACTTTTGTTTTCGCGGTCTGAAATGCTTGAAATGATAGATTCCAGTCTGCCTGTCATCGTAAAACCGGGGAGAATATTATTCACGGTTATACCAAACGGACCGAGCTCCAAAGCCAGTGTTTTCGCCCAGCTAGCTACTGCCCCCCTAATGGTATTGGATACACCCAAGCCTTTTAATGGCGTTTTTACAGAAGTTGAAATAATATTGATGATGCGTCCGAAATTATTTTTCATCATTCCGGGCGAAACCGCCTGTACCAGTATCTGGTTACAGATCAGATGCATATTAAAGGCATTTGTAAATTCATCTGTATGGGCATCAATGGCTTGTCCCCCGGCAGGGCCACCGGTATTATTGATTAATATATCAATTTGATTATTGATCAGATATTCATTGATAATGTTCTTCAATTGTGCCTGATCGGTAAAATCAGCAACTAAATAATGGTGCTTTTGGTTTTGATTTGTGGACAGTCCCTGAAGAACTTCCTTAAGTTTATCTTCATTTCGGGCAATTACCGTGACGTCTGCACCAAGATGGGCAAGCTCAGCGGCACTTGATTTTCCAATACCCTGGGTGCTTCCGCAAACCAGTGCTCTTTTTCCTGTCAAATCTAAATTCATAGAGGTTTATTAAGATTATGTACAGGCTTAAGATAAAACCGAAAAATATTGCTCAAGTTCCTGAAGTGTATTTGAATTGGTAGCAATATCCTTAATTATCTTGCCTTTTTCCATTAATAAAATGCGTTCACATACATCAGTAACATGATTCAGATCGTGGCTTGAAATGATAGTGGTAATGTGCTTCTCCCTGCTGATATCTTTAACCATATTCTTTAAACGGATCTGAGTACTTGGATCGATATTGGCAAATGGTTCGTCGAGCATCAGTATTTGAGGGTTTTGAATCATGCAGGCAGCCACCCCGACTTTAGTCTGATTCCCTTTAGATAGATCCCGGATATATTTTCCTTTTTTTAAGATTTCACCATTGAAGAATTCAGAAAAAGGAGGAAGTTCAGAGTCTACCTGAGCTTTACTTTTATTGTGCAGGCCACCTATAAAATGAAAGTATTCCTCAGGGGTCAGGTAGTCAATCAGAAAACCTTCATCCAGGTATGAGGCAGTATAATCTTTCCAAGCTTCGCTTTCTGCAACATTTTTTTCATCTGAAAGCACTTCTCCTGTGTCGGGCCTGATCAGATCCAGCATCATGCGGAAGAGGGTGGTTTTACCTGCGCCATTATTTCCTACCAAGCCAATTGTTTCACCTCTTTTAATGATGAGCTCAGGAATATTGACAACCGTTACTCCATTATATTTCTTTTTTAAATTACTTATCCTGATCATATTATTTATTTCTAAAACCCTCTGCAATTAAATATCGTTTTTCCTGAAATCTTTTTACCAGTTTGCTCAGCCAGTACTCCCTGCTGATCATGAATATCAGGCCGATTACCGCAATCAGGGCAAGGCCTGCTTCCGGATATCCTAATAGATTTAAGGGGTAATAAATTACGAAAGGAGCCAGTAAAAGTGGGATACTGAGGATCCATTGAGATGCTCCAACACCCTCCCAGTTAAATGTAGCCCCTTTGCTCAGATCGATTCTGCGGTAGTTTTGGTTAGCAAAGTATAGCACCAGTAATGTATTCACTCCCAGATTCCATATGAACATGATGAAATGAACAATCAGAACCTTCCATCCGAAATATACATAGGGAATAGTCAGTAAAAAACAGATGGACGAGAAGAAGGTGAATAACAGGAATTTTGATCTGAAAAAATCCATAGCACTGACTTTGCTGACCAAAATCCCATCGAAATGTGCACTTTGCCAGCTAAACATAAACTGCCCGTAATTGATTATGAAAATACCTGTCATGAACATTCCACAAAATACGATTCCTGAATATCCGGAAAAGCTTGGGTTAGTATAAAAAATCAGGCCGTAAAACATAAACATCAGACTCATTGTGATAACCGATCGGGGACGTTTGTTTCGGAGGATTAGTTTTAACTCATTAGCTACAAGGTCTCCTGCTTTGCCAAAACTGTTCAAATAAGGTATTTCAGTACTGGATTTATGTGAAGTATCTGCTGTGTGTAATTCCTCCAGATATAGGTTTGATTTGAGATAGCGGTAATTGATAAAATATATGGCCAGAGCCAGTATTAGAAATATCAGACAGTACAGGGGATTAGCCAGTACGGCCTTGAATACCTGGGCCGAAACAGCAGAGATCGAAAAAAGTCTAAAGTAAAAATCAAGGGAGACGAAAAGGATCAATGTGCCGAAGAATATCAGCATCCAGATCGCATTCAGGTTAACCTTTCTTTTTAACCAGAGACTAAAAAAGTGATTTGAAAGTGTTAGTCCGATTATGGATATCAGTAAACTCCAGAATTGAGCAGGTCCATGTTCCGGTAAAACTACTTTAATAAGGAGTGGCAATGACAATAAAACCGGGGTCAGGTTGAAGCTAGTCCAAAGTGAGGTTAATGAAAGATAATTGATGAGCTGATTCTTCTTGATTCTGAGATGCAAATAGGGTCTTACACTCAGTGTTGGTAATTCCTGCATTTGAAAACGAAGGAGAAGATCCATTAAAAAATAGTACAGAATATAGCTGTTGAATGAGTAGAGGATATCCTGGCCCGGATTGGTCTTCTTCAGTATCCGGTCAAGAAAAAAGGCAACAACAAGTACATTCAGCAGAAGATACATAATGAGTAAGGCCATGACCACCCTCATGACTACGCTTTTTCCTGTATTTTTTGAACGCCAGAATGCTTTTGACTGGTGTATTAGAAAGGTTAAAGTCATTGTTGAAATTAAATAAAATAATGCAAACCTAATATTTATACTTATCCTTCCAAAGAGATCTCAGACGTTCCCGAAGCTTTTCTTCTGCAGCATTCTTGCCCGGATCAAACAACAAAGTGCCGCTGAGATTTTCGGGAAAGTATTCCTGGGCAGAAAAATTGTCCTTATACGAATGTGAATATTCATACTCTTTGCCATAGCCTATATTTTTCATGAGTTTGGTCGGCGCATTTCGTAAGTGCAATGGCACCGACTGGTCGCCGGTTCTCGCGACAAGCTCCTGAGCTTTACTTATTGCCTCATAACTTGCATTACTTTTAGGAGATGAGGCCAGATAGGTAACGGTTTGTGAGAGGATGATTCTTGACTCGGGCCAGCCGATTACATTCACAGCCTGAAAACAATTATTTGCCAATAGCAGTGCATTAGGATTGGCATTACCTATATCCTCTGAGGCAAGAATGAGCAAACGGCGGGCAATAAAGGAAGGATCTTCACCCCCGGCAATCATCCGTGCCAGCCAGTAAACTGCTGCGTTTGGATCGCTTCCGCGGATGGATTTTATAAATGCGGAGATAATATCATAATGCTGCTCTCCGGCTTTATCATAGATTGCCATATTTTGCTGGACATGTTTCAATACCAGTTCATTACTGATATTCACATCCTGCTGATTGACGGCATTGACGACCAGTTCCAGCACATTCAGAAGCTTACGTGCATCGCCACCGGAAAGGCGTAAGAGGGCTTCATGTTCTTTGATACTAATCTTTCTATCTTTCAGATAGCTGTCTTCTTTGATGGCTTTATTTAATAGTTCTTTCAGATCTTCCTCTGACAGGTTCTGCAGTATATAAACCTGACTTCTGGATAAAAGAGCTGAAATTACCTCAAATGAAGGATTTTCGGTTGTCGCACCGATTAAAGTTACAAGTCCCCGTTCTACTGCACCGAGCAGTGAATCCTGTTGGGATTTTGAAAATCGATGAATCTCGTCAATGAAAAGAATCGGCAGATTTGCATTCTCATCTTTTAAGCGGGATGCCTGCTCAATTACTTCCCGAATATCTTTAACCCCTGAATTTATTGCACTCAGACTAAAAAACGGGCGATTTAACTGCTTCGAAATTATATAGGCCAGTGTAGTTTTTCCTACACCTGGAGGCCCCCAGAGAATCAGTGAGGGCAGCATACCACTTTCAATTGCCAGACGTAAAATTGCATCCTTACCTACCAGGTGTCTTTGCCCGACATAATCATCGAGTGTAGTTGGACGCATTCTTTCTGCCAGAGGAGGTATTGTTGACATTATTTTCTTTTGGGGAAGAGTTCTGATATAAAACTCGTCAAATTGAATTGTATTAAATGGATTTCTCTTATTTATATTTATTTGAATTTACTTGTCTTCATGTATATGTCATAATTTCAGGGTATTTTTATCGTTTTAGACGGATTGCGTTTAATATTTGAAATGAATTTAAGATCAGCTTTTATTTTTATTCTAATATCGGCATTTGCTGTAGAAAGTTGTTCTGCAATTCCTGTAGATAGTTTTCCCGGAAACCAATCTACGCACTTCTGGAGTGTTCTCCGCAAGAAGTCAGAATTGGATTCGCTCATTGTTGATTTAAAAAGCAGGCACCATGCTGCTGATGTTCATCTTATTAAAGATTTAGTTAAGAGCATTCAATTTCGTGAACAGTTGAAAGCAGCGGATAGTTTTATTCCAGTATTTCCTGTTTCTGCCGGAATTTTTCAGGGTGAAATGCTTTCAGATTCATTGAGTGCATACGATCAGATGTTATTTCTAACCAGGAATCTGGGAGACCGTAATGCAGAGGCAGGAGTGCTGAATTCTTATGCGGTGAGCCATGCCCTTAATGGAAAGATGGATGATGCGGTTCGATTATTAAATGAAGCAATAGTTTTGAATCTGGAAATCAAAAATGAGCTTGCTGTAAGAAATAATTATTTAACACTACAGCGAATCAACAATTACAGAGGAAATTTAAGCGAGGCATTAAAGTACAACAAGGCTATATTAACGATTGACCTGAATACAAAAAATAGCAGATTTCTTGCAGAAACCTATATGGATCATGCTCAGATCCTGACAAGTCAGAAGAATTTTACGGAAGCCGAAACCCTTGTGCTTAGAAAGGCTTTGCCATTGTACTATTATGGTTTGAAAGATAAGCACGGAACAATCCGGTGTTATGATCAGCTTGCCGATAACTATCATCAGCAGAAAAAATTTACAGAAGCAAAGTGGTTTTATATCCAGGCGAATATGCTGGCCAGAAAGATAAATGACCCTTTAGAAATTGTAAATTCACTTATTAACCTTGCTCATGTCAAAATGTCAATAGGGGATTATCAGCTTGCACTTTCCGATTATAAAGAGGCAGAGCAATTATCAGTTAAAAACAGGTACACCAATAAGTTGATTGAATTGAAGAGTGACCTTGCTGATGTATATACTAAACTCGGAAACTCTGGTGCTGCAAGTTCTGCGTTTTCGGAATTTAAAGTCATGAAAGAGACATTTTTGAGAACAATTCAATAATGGGAAAGGTGTATTTTATTAGCTGATTCCATTTTTTAGGTATATTAAGCCCTGTTTAAATAAAATACATAAACATGTTACATGGATTAACCTTCAATTCAGGCTGTTCCGTTATTATTTTTAATTTTTGGTACCATATTAGATACCGTATATTCTGAAATGAAGTTAAAATCAGTTAAAGAAATGTTAAAGAGATTATGCCTGGCCTTATTTATTGTATCAGCTTTAGCTTGTCAGGCCGACCCGAGGATTAGTAAAATTGTTTCAGAAAGTGATCTGAAACCCGAGCTTCAGCAATCTGTTATAGCGAAATCACTGGTTGAGCTCATGGAAAATTTTCACTATCAAAAAGTAGTAGTGGATGATGCCTTTTCATCAATTGTTTTTGATGAGTATTTAAAAGCACTGGACAACGGAAAAAGCTATTTTCTCCAAAGTGATATTGCCGATTTTGAAAAATATCGTTTGACAATGGATGATGATCTGCGTTCCGGCGATCTGAGCGTAGCTTTTTATATCTTCAACGTTTATCAGAAAAGGTATAATGATCGTGTGGCCTTTGCCTTAAAGGAAATTGACAAGAAGTTCGATTTTACAAGTAATGAGAGTTATACCTACGATCGTGAGAAGCTCCCATGGCTTAAATCAGAAGCTGAATCAAATAATCTCTGGTCGAAGCGTGTTAAATATGAAATGCTTAACCTGAAGGTTACCGGTACAGATGAATCAAAAATTAAGGAAACCCTGAAAAAACGATATGAGAATCTTATTTCTCAATCTACAAAGTTCAATAATCAGGATGTTTTCGGAATTTTTATGAACTCTTTTACCGGAACTGTAGATCCGCATACGAATTATTTTGTACCGAACAGGGCGCAGGAATTCAATGAAGATCTTGCCCGGACTTTTGAAGGCATCGGTGCAAGGCTGCAGCTTGAAAATGAGGTGGTTAAGATTGCAGAAATTATTCCCGGCGGCCCGGCTTTTAAAGCTAAAACGCTTGAGGTAAATGATCGTATTGTGGCAGTCGCTCAGGGTAAAGATGGCGAATTTGTGGATGTAATTGGCTGGCGTCTGGATGTTACCGTAACGAAAATTAAGGGTCCAAAGGGAACGATTGTCCGCTTGAAAGTAATTCCGGCAGGGGAGGAATTATCAGCTACTCCAAAAATTGTTGAACTTGTTCGTGATAAGGTTGTGCTTGAAGATCAGTCGGCAAAGAGAACTATAAAAACCGTGACACAGGATGGTAAATCTTATAAAATTGGCATTATCCAGATTCCCGCATTCTACGCTGATTTTAAAGCTATGCAGGCAAGAGATCCCAATTATAAGAGTACCACAAGAGATGTGAAACTTCTGCTTGATACCTTAAAGCGTGAAAATGTGGACGCCGTAGTGATAGACCTCAGAAGCAATGGAGGCGGTTCCCTTCCCGAAGCCATCAGTCTCAGTGGTTTATTTATAAAATCAGGACCTATAGTTCAGGTACGCGACAGAAGAAATAATGTTGAAATTGAGGAAGATGAAGATCCGGGTATTGCCTGGACCGGTCCTTTAGGGGTATTACAGGATCGTTTCAGTGCTTCAGCATCTGAAATCTTTGCCGGTGCCATCCAGGATTATGGACGTGGAATTATCATAGGAAACCAGTCGTATGGTAAAGGTACTGTACAACAGGGAATTGATATGGGAAGAGTGATTGGCACTGCTGATAAATTAATGCTTAAAGCTGCGCAGACTGCCGGTAATAAGTCGGGGGCAGTTATAAGTTCAAATGCACCAGAGTTTGGACAGATTAATTTAACTATGGCTAAGTTCTACAGAGTTAATGGCAGTACAACCCAGCATAAGGGTGTAGTTCCGGATATTGAACTTCCAACAGTTTTTCCTAAAGATAAATATGGCGAGAGTTCTGAGCCCCGGGCACTTCCCTGGGATACTATCGCTCCGAGTAAATATTCATTAGTTGCCAATCTTGAGGATGTAAAGCGCAAACTGCTTAGCTTGCATAAGGAACGTATGAAAACTTCACTAGGCTATCAGAATCTTCAGCAGGATATTGCTGAATTTGCAAAACGTGAGGCTGAAACGACAATAACCCTGAATGAGGTACAGTTGAAGAAAGAACGCGATGAGCAGGAAGCAAAAGTTTTATTAAGAGAAAATCAGAGACGTGCCGCAAAAGGCCTGCCGCCATTAAAAAAGGGTGAAGCCAGACCTAAGGATGATGTTGATTTTATTCGCGATGAAGGTCTGCAGATAATGGCAGATTACATAAGCAACAAATAAAAGAAGAGGCTGTCTCAAAAGTATTTATAAGAGCAGAATAAATTTAGAGCCTCAATTAGTCAACAATAAAAAAACGCCAATATTCAAATCGAAGATTGGCGTTTTTTGTTGTTCTATGAATTTACAAGAGTCTCATCGAAATTTAATTCTGATACCAAAGCCTTTTGAATACTTATGAGAATTACTTGAAGCTGTGATACTAGGATCTTTAAGCTTTCTTCTTATTCTCAGTTTCCATAATATTGATACTCATCATCTGTTCCATAGTACGCTTCATTCCTTCTGGAGAACCGTCAAGGAATATTACATTTCCTTTGCCGTTCTCTGAGAAATGTTTGATTGCTTCAGTCCACATGGTGAACAAAATCACTGAGGTATCAAGATCGGCAGTTTGCATTTCTTTAGCCGCATGAGTCATACCCTTGGCTACTTCTTCTCTGAATAGTGCGATACCCTGGCCACGTAGCTGAGCAGCTTCACGCTCTGCATTTGCAGCTATCTTGATTGCATTACCTTCTGCTTCAGCAGCTTTGGTTTTGGTAATTAATAATGCCTGCCCTTCATTTTCAGCTGCTGCTTTCAGGTTATTGGATGCTACCACCCGGCTCATTGAAGTAAGAATCACTTCATCAAATGTGATATCATTGAGCTGAAGATCCTGTAAATGATAACCCCAGCTTTCTAATACTACATCTATTTCTTCTTTCACATGATCTACAATATCCTTGCGAAGACCCAGAACCTCAGATTGTTTCTTACTGGCGACAAATGAGCGGATCGTTCCCTCAATGGTACGGATAAGTGCCTGCATCAGATTCTGCTCATTGATGAACTTGAAAGCTACATTTTTAATCGTTTCTTCATCCGGGTTATTTACCGAGTAAAGCACCATAGCTTTAAAATATACATTAGCCTGATCTACCGTAACTGCCTGAAATTCAAGCTCTACTGATCGGTTCTGTATCGACACTCTGGAATGGATAACCTCAATCAGTGGAATTTTAAGATTCAGGCCCGGCTTAAGAAGCCTTCTGTATTTCCCAAATATAGTTACGACCCCAATGGTACCCTGTTTAACTGTTACAAACGAACTGAACAGGATTACAATTGCAATAAATAATAGAATATAGCTTGTATACATAATGATAAAATTTATTGAAGATACGGAACAATTTTTGTTTTCGGGGCAATATTAAATTAACGAGAGTTCGACCTGGCGTTAAAATTAAAACACATAGAAACATAGCATTTATAGTGCTAAGTTTTTTCATAGACAACGATAGCCTTGAAGCTAGAACCTATGTTTCCATTTAAACACGGTGCAAGTCAAAAATGTGCTTATACATTGGTTTTAAACTATTTATATGTCTAACTCATGTTAAATTATAGGGAATTCGCCGTCTGTTCTGTTACCGGCTTTGTAAAGTGCTCAGAGTGTTTCCAATTGCTGACAGTATCCTTGCTGTATTAGGATAGTATTTTTATTATCGGAAAGGAATTGGTAAAGAGTACCACAGATTTTCTAAACAAAAAAAGCACCAAACAGTTTATTGTATGGTGCTTAATATTTTTAGTAAGACCTTAAGGTCTTTGGCAAATTAATCTCTCAGAGAGGCGAGCAATCGTCCGCCTTTATAATAATACTTTCTCCAGTAGGCTTCATCGAGATCACTGATCATAACACCTTTACTGGTAGAGGCATGAGCAAACTTATTATTCCCCATATAAACTCCCATATGAGTAATGGAGCGGCTTCCGATTTTGAAAAACACCAAATCACCTTCTTTTAACTCTGATTTGCTGATCGGATTAACCATACTGAATATATTCCTTGAATTATTGCCGATTAAAGTACTGAATACCTTGTTGTATAGCTCAAATGCAAAACCTGAACAATCGATACCTTTTTTAGTTCCTCCACCAAGTCTATAGGGAGTACCTATCCAATCGTATACAAACTGATAAAGCTTAAGGTTTGAAGTAGCAGAAAGGGCTACGCCCATAATTTGTGAGAAGTATTCAGAAGCAAGATTATCAGGATCAGCGATTTTTTCTATTGGTTTTTGATCTTTATCATTGGTTTGTGCCTGAGCAGACACAATAGAAATCAACAGCAGTAAAGCTAAAATTACTTTTTTCCCCATCATTATTAATCTTTCGTTTATAAATAAACAACGCTAAAATGAACGTCTGTTTACAGATTATATTCTAAGAATGTTACAAAAATATAAAAAAATTGTATAACAGCAAGTCGCCAAAAGCAATTCTATGATTTTTTAGCCTGAACTCGGCATTAAATCGTGTAAACAAAACACTATGGTATTCTTTTTTTAGGAAGATATGGTTAGATTTGTCCTCCCTTGTAAAGGATTAATTTGTTTAACAGAAACGATTACGAATGAGTTCAATAGAAATTACAAAAGACACTTATCTTCAGTGGTATGAGTCAATGCTCCTGATGCGAAAGTTTGAAGAAAAAGCTGGTCAACTTTACGGGCAACAAAAAATAAGAGGCTTTTGCCATTTATACATAGGTCAGGAAGCGGTAATGGCAGGTACAATGTCAGTTATCCGCCCTGAGGATTCGCTTATCACCGCATATCGCGATCATGCACATGCATTGGCAAAGGGCATGAGTGCCAATGAGGTTATGGCTGAATTGTATGGTAAAGCAACCGGATGTTCGAAGGGAAAGGGAGGTTCAATGCACATGTTCAGTAAGGATAAGAAATTTTTTGGTGGCCATGGTATCGTAGGAGGTCAGATTCCTCTTGGCGCCGGCATTGCCTTTGCTGAACAATATAATGGAACTGATAATGTTTGTATCTGTTATATGGGCGATGGCGCGGTTCGTCAGGGAGCCCTGAATGAGACCTTCAATATGGCGATGCTTTGGAAGCTACCTGTAATCTTTGTTTGCGAGAATAATGGTTATGCTATGGGTACTTCGGTTTCAAGAACAACAAATATGGTTGATATCTATAAGATCGGTTTAGGTTTTGATATGCCATGTGCACCAGTTGACGGTATGGATCCGGTTGCGGTTCATAATGCCTTGGATGAAGCTGTTCAGAGAGCCCGTCGTGGTGATGGCCCGACATTTTTGGAGGCAAGAACCTACCGCTACAAAGGACATTCTATGTCTGACCCTGCAAAATACCGTACGAAAGAAGAGGTGGAGGGTTATAAAGCCAAAGATCCTATTGAAGTTGTAAAGGCAACTATTGAAGAAAAGAAATATGCTGATGAAGCCTGGTTTGATTCAATAAATGAGAAAGTAAAAGCGATTGTTGACGAATCAGTTAAGTTTTCTGAAGAATCGCCATGGCCGGATCCGTCTGAACTATATACTGATGTTTATGTTCAATCTGATTATCCATACATCCGCGACTAAATTTAAATTCTATTATTCTAATCTGGAAATAAAATGGCTGAAGTAGTGAAAATGCCTAAGATGAGCGATACGATGACGGAGGGAGTTATCGCTAAGTGGCATAAAAAAGTTGGTGATAAAGTTAGTTCAGGGGAATTGATTGCTGAAGTTGAAACAGACAAGGCAACCATGGATTTTGAGTCTTTCCAGGAAGGAACTTTACTATATATTGGTGCCAAAGAAGGTGAAGCTGCAGCGGTTGATTCTGTAATTGCTATTCTTGGTACCGAAGGAGAGGATTATCAGGCGCTTTTAAGTGATTCAGGAAGTCAGAAAGAGGTTTCAGCACCGGCAAAAGCATCAGAAGAACCTGTAAAAGAAAGCACTCCGGTATTAGTAAATACAGAAGCTAGTTCTTCAAAAAGAAGTGATGCAGATGCAGAAGCATTGGGTGCAACCATCATTCGTATGCCTTTATTAAGCGATACCATGACTGAAGGGGTTATCGCCGAATGGCATAAAAAAGTGGGTGATCAGGTAAAAAGCGATGATGCTTTGGCAGATGTTGAGACTGACAAGGCTACAATGGAAGTAACGGCCTATGCGGATGGAGTACTTTTATATGTAGGGGTCGAAAAGGGTCAGGCAGCTAAGGTAAATGATATCATTGCGATTGTTGGTAAAGAGGGTACAGATGTATCGGCATTATTAAATTCGGGTTCAGCATCAGTTGTTGCAGAAATAAAGGCGGATACACAACCTGCTGTTACGAAACCGGCAGTTGAATCAAATGCACCGACCGAAATTCAGCATGTTGTAAGTGATTCAACCTCACGTTTAAAAGCATCCCCATTGGCGCGTAAGATCGCCAGGGATAAGGGGATTGATATCTCTCAGGTAAAGGGAAGCGCTGAAGGTGGCAGGATTGTGAAAAAGGATATAGAAGGCTTTAATCCTGCAGCACAAGCCCCTAAAGCAAGTCCGGCACAAGCAGCGGTATCTGTTGCACCAGCAGCAGAACCTGCAGCAGCGGCTATTCCTCAGTTTATCGGACAGGAGAAATATACTGAGAAGCCGGTATCTCAAATGCGTAAAGTGATCGCGAAGCGTCTTTCTGAAAGTCTATTTACTTCACCACATTTCTACCTGACCATGTCAATTGATATGGACAGTGCTATGCAGGCCCGTACCAGAATCAATGAATTTTCATCTGTAAAAATATCATTCAATGATATGGTTCTTAAGGCAGTTGCGGTAGCTTTAAAACAACACCCCAATGTTAATTCATCCTGGTTAGGTGATAAGATTCGGTATAATGAGCACGTCAATATTGGGGTCGCAGTTGCCGTTGAAGATGGTTTACTGGTGCCAGTTGTTCGTTTTGCTGATGGAAAATCACTTTCCCATATTTCGGCTGAAGTGAAGGATTTCGCTCAGCGTGCAAAGTCTAAGAAATTACAGCCTTCCGATTGGGAAGGATCAACTTTTACCATTTCTAATCTGGGAATGTTTGGAATTGATGAGTTTACAGCAATTATTAATCCGCCTGATGCATGTATACTTGCTGTAGGCGGAATTCAGCAGGTTCCTGTCGTTAAAAACGGAGCGGTTGTTCCGGGAAATGTCATGAAGGTTACATTAAGTTGTGATCATCGTGTAGTTGATGGTGCCACAGGTGCAGCATTCCTTCAGACATTAAAAGCTCTGCTTGAAGAGCCTGTAAGATTGTTAGTTTAAGGAAATCCACCGTTTAAGGAAAAGGTCTTTTGGTATATACCAAAAGACCTTTTTTATTCAGCATTATTCCGCAATGACAAACAAATCATAATGTTAAAGTCCTTAACATTATGGCGGAAGCCGGAATCAACGAAAACTTACCCCATTATTATTCTTATCTGCATATCCAAAAACCTTTTTTAGCAGCGGACTACTTCTGAGACCAGAATTTTCACGGATTTTCAATTCTTCCTGAGCTATTTCCAGAAATAATCCCTCCATTGCTTTTTGTGTTGCATAATCTGCAAGATTGGTATTCACTTTACCGGCAAGTGGTATTTGATTGTAGGCAGTACTCAGATCAGTCCAGTGTTTGCCTGCCTGTGTTTTATCCAGTGAACCCTGAATAATAGGGTTAAATTTTGCTGCCAAAGCCTTGCTGGTTACGCGCTGAAAATAGCTAGTTGCAGCATTTTTCTGATCGCTTAGTAAAATATTTGATGCATCCTGTACACTCATTTCTTTTATTGCAGAGATAAAGATTGGCTTAGCTTCTTTAGCTGCAAGTTCTGCCGCCCGGTTCAGGCTGAGAATAAAATCATCACAGGCCTTATTCATGCCAATTCCACGAAGTGCTTTCTCAACTTTTCTTGCTTCAGGTGGAAAAAGTAGTTTGATTGCAGAATTTCCAAGAAATCCATTCTCCAGGGATAGCCGGTCAGTTCCTGCAGAAACCCCAATTTCAAGGGCTTCTTTTATTGCATCTCCAATTTCTATCTGACTGGGACTGCCCGGTTTAACGGCATTGGCAGCCTCCTTTAAAACCTGTGGTATTTTGAACTGAGCAAATGATGTTATAGCACTGAATAAAAGAGCACTTAGGATTATAATTCTGTGTTTCATAATATGTATTTAGCGAATATAACAGTTCAACTGGTTTTATAGTGTTGACAGCCTGCCAATAAATAATATACGTTATAAGCAGAATATGTAGTTCTGATTACTTAATTCCTATTCCGGTCGGCATAAGCAAAGACCTTCTGCAACAACGGGCTTGTTCTGGCAGATAGTTTTGTGCGTATTTTCAATTCTTCCTGTGCGATCTCAAAAAAGATTCCAGCAATTGCTTTTTGTGTGACATAGGTACTTAAATCAGGATTAACTTTACCGACAAGTGGAATTTTGTTATATGCAGTAATAGCTTCGGTCCAGTATCTGGTAGCTCCGACTTTAGTTAACCTATTTTGTATGATGGGTTGAAATTTCTGATGCAGCTGTTCAGCGGTTACCCCTTGAAAGTATAAGGTAGCAGCATTCTTTTGGCTGCTTAAAAGAATAGTGGATGCATCCTTAAAGGTCATTTCTTTAATGGCTGAAATAAATATTGGTTTAGCTTCAATTGCGGCAGCTTCAGCAGCTCTGTTTACACTTAATATGACATTATCTGCAAGCTTATTCAAGCCTACACTTCGTAGGGTACGCTCAACTTTTTGTGCTTCTTCCGGAAAAAGAATTTTTATAGCTGCATTGGCAAAAAAACCATCTGTTTGAGATAATCGCTCAGACCCTGCGGATGTTCCCTGTTCCAGGGCCTGTTTCAGCGCCAGTGAAATTTCAGTTGTACTTGGGTTTCCCGATCCGGTTTGAGTAAGAATCTGGCCTGCCTGATTTAAAGTATCGCAAGATGATAGCAGGAACACACCCGTTGATATGGCAAATACTTTTAGAAATCTCATAATTTTGATTATTGTTGTTGAGTAAAGACAAAGGAGCAAAGAAGAATTGGTCACAATTTACAACAAGGTTCCTTGATCCTTGTTCTTTATTCCTTGTTACTTCTTATAAGTTAGCAAAACCCCTGCCAAATTCACAAATATTAATTATACTTGATTAGCTTAAAAACCGGCAACCTTGAAATTTATTAATAGTTCATCCGGCAATACTGCCATCAGGGAGCTTGAACTGCTTGCTGAGTATCGCAGCACAGGGGATCTTGAATTGCTGGGCAAGCTTTATGAACAGTATATGCCTCTGGTTTTCGGCTTATGCCTTAAATACTTTCGGGATGAAGAGCAAAGCAAAGATGCCGTGATGCAGATCTTTGAGGAATTAGTGAAAAAACTGAGGGTTCATGAGGTAACAAATTTCAAGGCCTGGCTCTATACCCTAAGCAGAAACTATTGCCTGATGCTTCTCCGTTCATCATCAAAGCATGAAATCATAAGCATTGATGAAAAATTTATGGAAAATGAGGCTTTTGTGCATCTTAACCTTGAGGATGATACTGAAGAAAAGCTATCAGTAATGGCAAAATGCATTGAAGAGCTGCCTTCTGAGCAGAAGGTAAGTATTAATCTGTTTTACATGGAGCAAAAATGTTATAAAGAAGTTGCAGATCAGACCGGCTTTGAACTGGGTAAGGTAAAAAGCTATATACAGAATGGTAAACGAAATCTGAAAATTTGTATAGAGAAGAATAGTGAGCATAAATTATCCCGATAATTTGATGATCAGAGCTTACCTGGAGGGCAAGCTGAATCATGAAGAGATGCACAGGCTCGAAAAGCAGGCCCTTACAGATCCTTTCCTCTATGAGGCAATGGAAGGATATGCTCATTCTTCAGCTCCCGGTACAGATCTGAGTATTTTGCAAAGGCAATTGCATGAACGTATTGTTCATTTACAGGAAAATAAAAAGGTATTTGATTTTACCTGGCAGCGGTTAAGTGTGGCAGCATCGGCAGCTGTATTATTTATTGCTGCCGGAATCCTGTTCTGGATGAATGTTAACCGATCAGGCCCTCTGACTGAAAAGCGGGTACAGGTTGCACTTATTGATCGCGATTCGCTTAGTAATGAGATCCAGGGTTCCTCTGCTCGCCCGGTTATCAGGGAGAAAAAGTATCCTATTGCATCAGATGATACAAGTATTGCTGCCCAACAATCAGCTTCGGCGGCAAATAATGAGTCTAAATTGAATTCTTCCTCATCCTCATCAGGCAGTGAGATTGTTTCAGGTGCTCCGGTCATTTCTGCTGCTAAAGCCAGCATTCGGGAGCAGGGACCAGTTAGCCGGGATCTGGCTTCATCTGCAGGTATCAATGCTTCAGAACAAGCAGTTCAACCTGTTCCGGGATGGGATATCTATCGAAAATACCTTGATGAAAATATCCGTAAACCTGTAAATGATCTGAATATCACTGGCTCCGTATTATTATTCTTTGAACTAGACAATAATGGGAAACCGCATAACTTCCATATCCTTAGGGGATTGACAGCAGCCTGTGATGCCGAAGCGATTCGTCTGGTCAGGGAAGGCCCAACCTGGAAAACCCGGTCTGGAAGTACGATCAACTCCGGCAGGATTGAAATCAGGTTTTGACATCTAACGGTACGAACGATTGATAATGCTTAATTTTATAAATTTGATTTCACCCTGTTTTGTTAAAGATAATTCAAACCAATGAACAGATTAGCCTTACTGATTTTAATGCTATTTATTTTATCAGGATGTAATAAGCCTGATGCCCGGAAAATTGTGGATAAAAGCATTGCCTTTTATAATATGGATAAGCTGACTAATGCGACTCTGGAATTTAAATTCAGAGCGGCAAATTTTAAAGTTATGCAGAATGGCGGGCAGTTTAAATATGAACGCTTTTTTAGTGATTCTACAGGTAATGTTCATGATATATTAAGTAATGAAGGCTTTAAACGCATACTGGACGGTAAAGAGCTAAATCTTGATCAGAAGGATTCCGATAAGTACCGGCAGTCGCTGAATGCGGTAGTTTATTTTCTATACTTACCGCTTAAATTAAACGATGCATCCGTGGTAAAGAAATATCTGGGCGAAAGCAAGATCAAGGGCAAAACCTACCATAAGATTCAAATTTCCTTCGAAAAGTCAAAGGAGGCAGGTGATCATAGTGATGTGTTTTACTATTGGTTCGATACCGAAGATTACAGTATGGATCATTTTGCCTATAGTTCAGGAGGAAATCGTTTCAGAGAGGTGCTCCGGACCCATGTAGTGGGTGGAGTAAAATTCCAGGATTATGTTAATTATCAGATGCCGCTTGATGATTCTACCACTACCGTTGATAAGTATGATAGCTTATATGAAGCGGGTAGACTCAGAGTATTATCCCAGATCGAGTTGAAGGATATGGTCCTAAAATAGATTTTTTACGATTATAGGATATGTAATCAGCAATTAAAGGAATAAACTGAGCAGAAAGTATAAAGTTGCTGCCAGTGCTGCTGATACCGGTATCGTTAATATCCATGCCCACAAGAGGCTGATGGTAACTCCCCAGCGTACCGCCGATACACGTTTGCTCAAACCAACGCCGATAATTGCACCGGTAATGGTATGTGTAGTTGAAACCGGTATCTTAAAATGTTCGGTCATGAACAAAGTGATGGCTCCGGCAGTTTCTGCTGCAACACCTTCCAAAGGAGTAACTTTGGTAATCTTTGAACCCATGGTTTTTACGATTTTCCAGCCACCGCTCATTGTACCCGCTGCTATTGCAGTATAGCAGGCAATAGGAATCCACTCGGGAATATGATTGATCTTAACCTTGCCATTTAAAACAGTATAATCAACGTGTAACCAGGCAGTCATTGTGTCAACACTAAGGTTAGCATCTTTAAGATATACTATGATGGCTGCTGCGATAATACCCATTACTTTCTGGGCGTCATTACCACCGTGACCTAGACTGAATAATGCTGAAGACACCAGCTGGAGTTTTTTGAACCACCATTCAGCCCTTGAGGGATTGGCATAACGGCATATATTGACAATGATCACAGTAATAAAATAGGCCATGATCATACCAATAATTGGGGCCAGAACAATAAATGAAGCAACTTTTCCGATAACACCAAGGTTAACTACATCAAAACCGCCGTGAGCTACTGCCGCACCGGCAAATCCACCAATAAGAGTATGCGAAGAGCTGGAAGGAATTCCAAACCACCAGGTCAATAAATTCCAGCAAATTGCTGCCAAAACACCTGCAAGAATAACCACCAGGTTTATATTCATCGTATCAGCAGTCTTGGCTACCGTGTCAGCCACGTTCAAATGGAATATCCAGTAAGCCAGGAAGTTGAAGAAAGCCGCCCAAACTACTGCCTGAAAAGGTGTTAAAACTTTCGTAGAAACAACGGTAGCAATAGAATTCGCAGCATCATGAAAGCCATTGATATAATCGAATACCAATGCTAAAACAATGATTACAATTAATAGTGTAAAACCCATATGGCTGGTGTAATATCTTTTATGATGTAATTAGGCGTTTTTCACCAGAATAGATTCCAGAACATTCGCTGCATCCTCACACATATCAGTTGCGGTTTCAAGTCCGGAGAGTACTTCTTTATATTTAATCAGGTTTACCGCATCTTTTTCATTATCGAAAAGTTCACCAACCGCTTTGTCAAAGACATAATCAGCCTGATTTTCAATACTGTTTATACGAACGCAGCAATCTGCGATTAAACGGATATTTTTCAGATCCCTTAATTCGTGAATTGCTTTATGGAGATCCTGGCATGCCTGTAAAATCAGACCGGCCAGATCTTTTATAGGAGGCGTTATAATAGTAACATTGTAAAGATCCATACGACTGGCAGAACCATGAATATAATCCGCAATATCATCGATTGCACTCGCAAGTCTGTGAATATCTTCGCGGTCGAATGGAGTGATGAAATTTTTACTAAGCTCCAGATGGATTTGATGAGTAATCTCATCTCCAGTGTGTTCCAGGTCATCAATGTCTTTGAACAATTTCTTACGAAGTGTAAGATCTTCAGTGTTAACTGCTTCTACAAGCTTTTCGCCTAACTGAATTAGGTTTGCACTATCTTTCTCGAAAAGAGGGAAAAATTTCTTGTCTTTAGGGATAAAGTACTGGAAAAAACTGTTCAGTGACATCGGTTTGATTTTTTAGATGGTGCAAATTTACAAACACAATGTTAAGTTAATGTTAACAAATAAACCTGATCTATGTATCACGTTGTAACGTGAATCCGAATGTTGAACCAATACTTTCAGTACTTCTTACAGTTATGGTTTGCTGGTGTGCTTCTATGATATGTTTCACAATTGCCAGACCTAAACCGGAGCCACCAATTTGTCTGGAACGGCTTTTATCCGTACGGTAGAATCGTTCAAATAGTCTTGGAAGGTATTTTTCTTCAATTCCGATTCCATCATCAGTAATCTCTACCAAAATCTGGTCATGAAGTTCAAAGGTTTTGATTGAAGTATTTCCACCGCTCTTGCCATATTTAAAGGAATTATCGATCAGGTTTACCAAAACCTGTCTGATCTTTTCCCGGTCGGCATATACCCAGGCCGGACCATGATATTTCTCTTTAAAATGGAGGGTGATATTATATTTTTTTGCTTTTAATTCCAGTGAATCAATTACCTCATGTATCAGATCGGTTAAATTAAACCGATCGTAATTCACAGGAATTTCCCCGCTTTCCAGTTTTGAAATTGCATCCAGATCTTTAATGAAAAATGCGAGGCGGTCGACGTTTCTGGAAGCTTTTTCAAGGAATTGCTTTGATATTTCAGGATCATCAATATCCCCTTCCTGCAAAGCTTCAATATAGCCCTGGATTGCAAAAAGCGGGGTTTTCAATTCGTGGGAGATATTAGAAAGGAATTCCCTTCTGAACTTTTCCTGTTCTTTTAACTGATCGATCTCCGATTTTTTATCCCGTGCCCATTCCTTAACTTCAAGTTCAACATCATTAATTGGATCGGCACTAACATATTCTCCCAATGCATCTTTCAGATCTTTCCCCAGTTTCAGGTTATGAATCAGTTTATAAATCAGCTTGATCTTACTGTAAACAAATCTTTCAATCAGATAGTAGAAAACCAGATAGCTGGTTAGCAGTGAAACAGTAAAAGTGATGAAGAAGTCGACAAGATTTTGCTGAAAGTAAAAGTTGATTATCGACAGAGATAATGCAACCGCTAAGGCATTGATAAATACGAGTACCCACAGTTTCATGATGCAAGTTAATATATTAACACTTTGCCATGTGTTTTTTTCACCAAAATTTGTGTTATTCCCGGAAGTTTTCCAAGAGTTGATACGGTCAGGTCAGAAATAAGGGTGTTTCCAAATAACTTCTGAATCAGCCGGCCGCTTTTAAGCCTGAGAGCAAATTGTTTATCCCACTGAAGTTTATATTCCTTTTCAAGTGCAATTCTGTTCAGGCTAGAGTCCTTTTTTGCGAAATGCATGATGCTATCTGCAAGAATTTTTGCGGCATGTATTGCGATTGCCATGCCATTCCCGCATAATGGAGTAATCATTCCTGATGAATCACCACAGAAGAGTAAATGATTTTCTACCAGGGTTTTCTTTTCAAAGGAAATTTCATTGATCACTTCAGGGTTTTGGAATAAAAATTCTGAATTTTTAAACAGGCTTCGCAAATAAGGATTTTTGAAAAGAACCGCTTCTTCCATCTCCGGAATGCCTGAATATTTTTTAAGATTGGCTGTCTCTGAGAGGTAACATAAACAGAATTTATCATCTTCAATCTTACTGACCCCGCAATAACCTCCCTGGAAATTATCTAGACGCACTAAGTTGCCGGCTAGATCAGTTTTGACATGATATTTTACACCAAGATAGGGGCTCCTTCGGTAAAAAAAGCTGCGGTTAAGTTTTTGATCAAGGTTAGATCTTTTACCATAAGCTGCAATAGCAATAGGCGCCTCATAGGCAATGTTTCCCTGAGTTGTAATTTTGAATTTATCGTCCCTGAACAATATATTATCAACCTTTTCGAAAATGAATTCTACACCAAGTCGTTTTGCCTGTTTGTACATCAAATGGTCAAGCTTGTAACGGCTTAAGCCAAATCCGCCCATAGGCAAATCTGCATGCAAAATTTTGCCTGAAACAGATGTGATTGCCAGGCGGTTTATTCGGGAGTGAGCAGATTCAGAGATCCGGATATCTAATGATTCCAAAAATGGGAATACTTCGTTGGAAATATATTCACCGCAAACTCTGTGGAATGGATATTTTTTCTTCTCAAATACTTTTACCTGATATCCATTCTGTTGAAGAAGAATAGCACTGGTCAATCCTGCGAGGCCGCCTCCGATAATCAGTATATCACTCATCTTCAGTTTGATTCTTGATTTTTTCTGTTTTGATGCAAACCTGCCACCTGAATGCCCACATCCATTTAATCGAAAAATTTATAAAGCCCCCTTTTTCCAATAGCTTTTCAAGATCCTTTCGTTTGAAGCTGCGGAGTACAGAAAGTTTGGAATCATGCTTTACCATCTCAGATTTTGAAAAAACCGAGGTTAAAATGCCGATCGAATGGTAGGCAAACCAATGCCGGTGCAGATCATTGATCACCACATATTCAGCGGCACAATCGGCCATTTTTTGAATCAGTTTGATCCAGCTTTCGTCAGCAAAGTGATGTGTAAACAGACTTGAAATTACAATATCAAATTGATTACTAATGAGTTGCTCACTCATTACATCGGTTAGAATATAGGAGATCTCCGGAAAATCTTTGGATTTTGCTCTTGCATATCGGATGGCCGATTCTGTGGCATCTATCCCAATCAAACGGATTTTCAGATTTCGCTTACGTGCCCATTTTGCAATAACCCGCAATGAATCTCCACCACCGCAACCCCAGTCACTGATTGTCATCCCATCATTTAAGCCTAGCTTTTGAAAAGCATCAAAAAATACATTGTAACCACCCAGCAGCCTGTTTACTACTTCAAGCTCATCCATGATTGGGTCAATAATCTCATTTCCTAATGAGAAATCGTCCATCATTTCCTCTTCTAAACTTCGGTGATTAAAATCAGGCATTTCCTTTTCTTTTTAAAATCATAGATTCAACAGTTAAGCCAGGTCCGAATGCAAAGCCAAGAATGTTTTCACAATCCATTCCTTCCGGATCTTCCATCAGCTTTTTAAGAACAAATAAAATTGTGGCAGACGACATGTTTCCATAATCCCTTAGTGTATCATAGGCAAAGCGATTTGAAAGGGATGAAAAACCAAGTGCACTTTCAGCGGCTTCAAGAATTTTTCTTCCTCCGGGATGAACTGCAAAACGGCCAATATCTTTGAATTGCAAACCTGCTTTCAGAAGTAGTTTATTGGAAATAGATGGAATATGTTTCAGAATCATCCGCGATACTTTTGAAGTTAATTTCATTTCAAATCCTGCATCTCCAACATACCAGCCCATTTCGTTTTTAGCCTCATTTAAAAATTCAGAATAAAATTTATCAATCAAAAGATGCCTTTTCCGGGACTTTGAATCAGTGCTGTTTTCTACAATAACCGCCGCAGCTCCATCCGAAAAAAGTGAATTGGCAACCCAGTTATCCAGCGTATTTTCCTTTTGAAAGTGAAGTGTACAGAGTTCAACAGAAACAATCAGAACTTTTGCTGAAGCATCGGCACGGCAGATATAATCAGCAACTTTAAGGGCATTTAAGGAGCCATAACAGCCCATGAAATTGATACAGGTTCGCTCTATATTTCGGTTAAAGCCTAGTTTTTCGACCAGTTCGATATCTATACCGGGAGCGTGCATTCCGGTGCAACTAACAGTTATGAGATGAGTGATTGAACGTGGGAGAATTTCAGCATGGTTGGATATACACTCATGAACTGCTTGTGATGCGAGCTCTGCGGCATTATCCTGATAAAAGCTTAAACGGTCACGAGTTCCGGGATAAGGCTCAAGATCTGCAGTCTTCCCAAAGAAGGTATTATTATTACTTTCCTTTTCTCCAAAATCCGGAATCACTGAGTAGCGATGTTCAATTCCCGAATGATCATAAATTCGCTTTAAGCGCGAAGCATTAGTATCATTAAGCCTAAATGCCCTGACCATGAAATGAAAGATATCATTCTGTGGGATCCGGTATTTTGGGTTGGCGGTACCAATCGCGCTAATGCAACTGCTCATACCAGTAAATTACTAAATATTTATGTTTTTGGTTTTAATAACAATAATATACGAGCCAGAATTGATTCTATATTTTATTAAAACCAGATTTAGCTTTAAGGACTGATTGTATTATAAAATGTTATTTTAGTAAATGAATCTATTAAGGAGTTTCTTCCCGAGCGTGTCCACCTTATTACATTTACGCTTATTGTTTTCAGTCTTTCTTCTGCCAGTGTTTCTATTTGCACTTTCTCAGGTACCGGAAATCAATTGGCAGGATGCAATTTTAACTTTTGTTATCTGGCATCTGCTGGTTTATCCTGCAAGTAATGGTTACAATAGTTATTTTGATAAAGATGAAGGGAGTATTGCACTTATAGAAAAGCCGCCTCCGGTTGATAAAAGTTTATATTATTTCCCACTAATACTTGATATAAGTGCTTTATTATTATCAATTTATGTAGGATGGGTCCTGTTTTTTGCAGTCTTTATTTACGGGGCATTTTCTAAAATGTACAGTCATACTTCAATCAGGTTAAAAAAATATCCAATTGTTAGTTTCCTGATTGTATTTGTTTTTCAGGGAGCATTTGTTTACTGGAGCACTTATGCTTCAATTTCAGGGATTGATACATTATTCGGATGGAATTTGAATTTTACACTTGCCGGACTTATTTGTTCCTGTTTGATCGGGGCTAATTACCCGCTTACTCAGGTGTATCAGCATGAGGAGGATTCGAGGAGAGGGGATAAGACCCTAAGTCTCATTTTAGGTATCCGGGGTTCTTTTTACTTTGCAGCCTGCCTGTTCCTGCTTTCAGGAATTCTGCTTTTTATTTATTGGCA
>CAZTRY010000020.1:30135-44062 GCA_964616525.1 uncultured Sphingobacterium sp.
TATTTCCCATCCCATTCCTTATAAAACTGCTCAAGATACTGTTCCATAAATAAATGTCTTTCTTCAGCTATCCTCCTTCCTGAATCAGTATTCATTTTATCTTTTAATAGCAGCAGCTTTTCGTAAAAATGATTGATGGTTGGGGTTGTAGAATTTTTATATTCTTCCTTGCTCATATTGAGAGCAGGAGGAATTTCAGGATTGTATAGTTCACGGTTTTTGAAGCCTCCATAAGTAAATGCTCTGGCAACTCCGATTGCACCGATTGCATCGAGGCGGTCGGCATCCTGTACAATCCCGAGTTCCTTTGAGTGGAATTCTACCTTCCCAAGACTTGATTTGAATGACATATTACGGATGATCTGCTGAACGTGCAGAATCAAATCAGCAGGCAGTTCCAGGGAATTAAGAAAATCTCCGGCTTTTTTCGGCCCAATCTCCTCGTCGCCATCATGAAATTTGCTGTCAGCAATATCATGTAATAATGCCGACAGTTCAACGACAAGTCCATCCGCTGATTCTGTTTTCAGAATTTGGAGGGAATTATTCCATACCCGCTGAATATGCCACCAGTCATGTCCGCTTTCAGCATCCTTCAAAGTATGTTTAACAAACTTTACTGTTTCAGAGATAAGCCGATCAGGATTCAGGTTTGGGTTCTCTTTTGCTGCCTTCATATAATTCGTATTCCAATAACCTGCAATCAAGCTTGCCATTGTAAAATTCGATTCTCCTGGAGGCCCTCAGGCCTATCTTTTTTGCCAGATCAGGGTTTCCGGTGAAAATATATCCTCTATAACCCTTACATTTCTGCTTCATAAAGTCACCAATCCGCTTGTAGGTAGCTTCAAGTTTGGTATGAACTCCCAAACGCTCTCCATATTCAGGGTTAAAAATAACTATTCCTGAACCTTCAGGTACTTCTGTGTCTGCAAAATCACAGACTGAAAAATCAATCAGATGATCAACACCTGCAGTTTTTGCATTTTTTCTTGAAATGTCAACAGCATCTTCCGAATGATCAGTAGCTACAATTCTGAAATCAATCTCTCTTTTTGCCTTCTCTTTTAGCTTGCGTCTTTCTTCGAAGAAAACCTCTTCGTTATAGCCAATGATATGCATAAAACCATAGTTCATGCGAAACATTCCCGGGGTCTTATCAGTTGCCAGTAAGGCTGCTTCAATAGCCAGGGTTCCTGATCCGCACATTGGAACAACAAATGGACTTTTCCTATCCCATCCTGTCGCCATGATGGTTCCTGCAGCAAGTGCTTCCAGCATTGGAGCTTTACCGGGGATTTTGCGGTATCCATGTTTGGCCAGGGTTTCTCCGGAAGTATCTATAAAAATCTCAGCGTCATTTTCTTTCCAGTATAGGTGGATAACCGCTTTGTTTGTTTCCGGTCCGGTATTTGGCCTTATCTCCTTTTTCTCCTTGATACGGTCTACAATTGCATCTTTCACTTTCAGATTTGCGAAGAGCGGAGTAGTAATCGTTTCATTATCGACAGTTGAACTGACTGAGAAATAGCCGGTAAAGTCAATCAGCTCCTCCCATGATATTTCCATTAATTCCTTATAAAGTCTTGCCGGATTTTCGGCAGTGAAGGCTTTGATAGAGTATAGAACCTGACTTGCACAACGCAAATTCAGATTCAGAGGGATACAATCATTGATCGTGCCTTCCAGCTCCAAACCAGTACTGAATGCTCTTTTTATCTGATAACCCATTGCTTCCACCTCCTGTTTAAGATAAGGAGCCAGGCGATTGTTGCAGGTTATTATGATCTTACTTTTTGTGTGGAAAACTTGCATAATAAATTGCGAAGTTAGCAATTAAAAACTGCCTTAATTTTATACTTTTACAAATCGTATCTGCCGACAGGTTTTTGCAAAACGAGCCGGTTAATTTAATACGATCTAAAGTCGAACACACCAATAATTTTATATACATGGACATAAAAGGTAAAGTACATGAGATCTCACCGGTAATTACCGTGAGTGAGAAGTTCAAAAAGCGCGAGTTAATCCTTGAATATGCAGAAAATCCAACTTATCCGGAATTTGTGAAGTTCGAGGCAGTTCAGGATAAAGTGAATCTGTTCGATAATATTAAAGTGGGCGATCAGGTGGAATTGTTTTTCAATCTTCGTGGACGAGCCTGGAAGGATCCTAAGACTGATAAAACATCATACTTCAATACTCTTGCTGTATGGAGAATAAATCCCCTGGCTGCCGGCAGCTCTGCTCAGGCGGCTCCTGAATATGCAGCTCCGGTTGATATCAGTTCAGCACCCGAGGATGATGATCTTCCTTTCTGATCATTAGCCTGAAACATCATAAAATCATAAGCCCCGCCCGGTATTCCGGGACGGGGCTTTTTGATTTCAACCAATCATCATTCTTTAACCAATCGTTTTATAAACCAAACCTTATTTTGTTCAATAGTAATATAATAAACTCCATTTTCTGCTAATGGTATCTGCTTCATATAAGATCCATTGAAACCGGGCAGCTCATCCGTAAATACCGGCTTCAGATCAGTATTCAGAATCTTCAGCTTTATTGCTCCCTTGGTCTCTAAATTGAAGGAGATCCCGAGCTTGCCATTTGAAAAATTCGGAAACAGTGTCAGATCTTTGACATCCAGCAGATTGGCAGCATTTTCAATTCCTGTAATCGTTTTCAACTGATCTTTTTCTGCATCGCTGAGGCGAATATTCATCCTGCTGGATATTCCATTTTTGTCAGTGGAATTAAAATTAAAGGAGGAAGAATTATTCCTGTTCCGGATCCCCGGGAATTCCCCACGTTCAAATTCAAAAGACATGGGTGGAACCGGATGCATAGGTGCTCTGGGCATTCGAGGCATACGAGGTGCCCCGGGAGCCCCTGGAACCATATCCCGGTGCATGGTGATAATTCGTTTTCTGAGGTTACTATCCAGACCATCCATCTGGAACCTGAACTCCTTCAGAATAGTATCAGTATTAAAGTCAAATGACATACTGTCTCCGTTAAACTTGAACACATGCAATCCCCCCGGCATTTTATCTTTTAAATCAAATTCAAACTCCTTCATGTCGCCATCTTGCCAGTGTAAAACATGTGGACCGTCAGCTTTACGGCTGATGATGATCTCATTTTCCTTTCCATCTTTTGGCTTAATCAATACTCTTTTTTCAAAGGACCCGTCTTTGCCTTTGATACGGCCCTCAATCTCTTTAAACTCCTGCCTCAAGCGCATTCGTTCTTCCTGATCGGCCTCGCTCAATTTTTTTCCATTAATTATGGTATCCCCATTTTTAATAATAATACTTTGATTGATTTTTTTTTCTACCTGTGCTTTAGCTGAAGTACCTGAACTTAAAACGATCAGGGTAATAAATGCCATCAGCATAAGGTGTGGATTGAGAATGAACCTTTTCATATGTCTTGTTTTTAGTTTAATAATTTCTGCATAGTTAAATTAGAACCCCTATCATGATTGAATCATCAAATTGATAATTATGCTTACAATCAGAGCTCAATCATCTGCTTTGCAGAACCAAAAGTAAATGGCTGATGAATGCGATTTTGTTAATGCTTTGTTAAAATATGTTAAAACTATATTGACAAAGAGAGTGTTGCGTATTTTTGTTTCAGGATGAAGAGTAAAAGTATCAGTTTAATAATTGGATTAATGGCCTTCGCTTTGCTGGGTGTGATGGGAATGCAATGGTATTTTTTCAGACAGTCCTTCCAACTGCAATCGCGCTTGTTTGACCAGTCAGTGCATGAAGCTTTAAACAATGTAGTTGAACGTCTGGCTAAAAGGGATGCAAATAATTTCCTTGAAAAAAAGGCAGAGTTTATCAGACTCCCTGAACCCGCAATTATCGAAAAGCCACCGGTGTTTGTAGCTGCACCCGAAAAGCCTGTGAAAATTAAGCGTAGCAGACCAAGATTGTCGGATGAAAAGTATTTGATGGTTCAGCAAAGGAAAGCAGATAGTATTTTCATGATCAGGGATAGTCTGCTGAGAGCAAGATATCCGAATGTGGTTTCGTTTAATGATGCGGTTACAGCGTCTGAGTTAAAAGATCTTGAATATAACTTTCGCGTGGATGTGTATCAGGTTGAGGATGCTTTTGGTCAGATCCACGAACAGACCCGAAGAACAATTTCCAGGGCTCCAAGAGCTTATCCCCAAATAAATACTGCAATCTCCGGTTCTGCCCCTGGATTATTACCTGATTCTGTGACTCAGTATATTGTTTTCGATCCTGTAGAGGGTGCATTTCTGCGTACAATTCCGCGCCCGAGATTACGAAATCTGCCGCGCCCGCCAGATGTAAATGAAGTCGAGCAGGACAATAGAGTACAAAAAGTGAAGCAATATTTTGCCGAGGAGAAACAAAATAAGGAGGATGTATTTAAAGATCTTTATCAGGAATACCGGGAGGTTGATGTTCCTCTTAACAAACGTGTTCATCCCCAGACACTTGACTCCATGCTCAGATCAGAATTGCGTAATCTCTCCATTCTGAGTAATTATGAGTACAAGGTCACTTCTGCAGAGCGGGATTCCCTTATTTTTACCAGGGCTTCTAATCAAACGAAGTTCCTGCCTTACAACAGCTATGAGACCCCGCTTTTTCCAAAGGATATGATCCGGGATTCAGGAATGTTAACTATTACTTTCCCGGATAAAAACTCCATCATTCTTTCTAATATGACAGCCATGTTAGGCTTGTCGGGTGGTTTATTGCTGGTTCTGATTTTCAGCTTTGGGTATACCATTCATTCTATTCTGATGCAAAAGAAGATATCAGAAATGAAGACCGATTTTATAAATAATATGACCCATGAGTTTAAAACTCCGGTTGCTACCATCATGATTGCGAGTGAGGCTCTGAAAGATCCTGAACTTACAACAGATAAAAGCCGTATTGAGCGTTTAGCGAATATTATTTACGACGAAAATGTCCGTTTGGGAAGTCATATTGAACGTGTACTTAACATTGCAAAAATTGATAAGGGTGACTTAAAACTTGAACACAGGGATGTGGATATGAATGATCTTCTTTCAGCGATCGTCGATAGTATGTCGCTTCAGCTTCAGAAGAGAAATGCCAGCATTGATCTTGATCTAAAAGCCGGATATTCTACTGTTAGTGGGGATGAACTTCACCTGTCAAATGTGATCTTTAACCTGCTTGATAATGCCAATAAGTATAGTCCTGAGAATCCGCAGATAAAGATCAGCACCCTCGTTTCAGGTAAGAACCTTATCATTAGGGTTGCAGATAAGGGAATTGGGATGAGCAAAGATCAGCTTTCAAAAATATTTGACCAGTTTTACCGGATTCCAACCGGGAATTTACATGATGTAAAAGGCTTTGGTTTGGGTTTAAGTTACGTGAGCAATATTGTAAAGCGTTTGAATGGAACAATCAGGGTGAAGAGTGAAAAGGATGTTGGATCAGAATTTGAAATAAGTCTTCCTTTAAAATTTGTGGCATAAACTGCAGGTGGATGAATTTAAGATTTCAGCCTTTCTGGAGCCCCAGATATACAACATCATGATTTTGCCAAAATCCGCAAGAGTATAACTATTAAAGCATGATCCCTTCATCCCGAAGCTACGGGGGTGAAAAACAAAAAAATGACCGGATGAAAAAAATATTACTAGCCGAAGATGACCCGAATCTGGGAATGCTTTTACAGGATTATTTGCAGTTAAAAGGAAAATTTGAAGTTGTACTTTGTCAGGATGGCGATGAAGCTCTTAAAGCCTTCAATACCCACCATTTTGATATGTGTATTTTCGATGTGATGATGCCCAAAAAGGATGGTTTTACACTGGGTAAAGACATACGCCGCATTAACCCGAATATTCCAATCATTTTTGCAACAGCCAAGACCATGATTGAGGATAAATCGGAAGCATACAATTTAGGAGGGGATGATTATATCACCAAACCATTCCGCATTGAGGAATTGCTTTTAAGGATTAATGCTTTGTTTAAACGGGTATCAGATCCTGAAAAGACCGAAGCCTCAGATCAGCAAACTAAATTTGACATCGGCAACTATAAATTTGACTATACTGCACAACTGATTACGAATGCCGATTCCCAGCAAAAGTTATCGACTAAAGAAGCTGAATTACTCAGGCTTCTATGTCTTAAAAAAAATGAAGTTTTGACCCGCGAAGAAGCATTAATTTCAATCTGGCATGATGATAACTACTTCAATGGACGAAGTATGGATGTTTTTCTGAGTAAGCTTCGTAAATACCTGAAAGAAGATCCAAAGGTGGAGATTATCAATGTACATGGCAAAGGATATAAGTTATTGGTTAGCTGAATATTAGCCAGGTAAATATTTCTTTAAATTGTATCTTTAGGTAAACAATCGCTATGAAATTTCCTTCCCTGAAGACTTTTGTCCATTCAATAAGGAGTGTTTTAACACGTTTCCCGTTTGAAATTGGTTTTGCTCTGCTCGGGACCATGGCAGCAACGGTCTTAATCGAAATAAGCGAATTAAAAACAGCTGCAGAGAATGTTTGTCTGAGGCTGATTATGGTGGCTAACCTGGGTCTTGTCCTATCCCTTACACTCAGTCTTTTTTTTGAGAACAATACTTTTTCCTTTCTGAAAAAATTGCTGCTTAGGGTTTTGGTAATTCTCTTAGGCATTGCTTTATTTTATTTAATAGACCCATTAAAGCGTGAAACAGATATTTTCAGATTTGTTTTGCTTGCACTGGCTTTTCACCTTTCAGTTTCCTTTGCTGCTTATATCGGCAAGGGCCATATCAATGCCTTCTGGCAATTCAACAGGATAATTTTTCTGCGTTTTTTAATCGGGGGAATCTATAGTGCGGCACTGTTTCTTGGGCTTGCTGCTGCCATTGGATCAATGAATTTCCTGTTTAATTTTAAATTTGAGTGGGATACTTTTGCCATACTTTGGGTCTGGATCGCAGGCATCTTCCAGACTGTGTTTTTCCTGTCGGGCATTCCGGCCAGTTTAAATGAACTTGAAGAGGATAAAACTTATCCCGCCGGACTTAAAATATTCACCCAATTCGTTCTTATTCCTCTGGCCACGGTATATGCAATTATACTGCTTGCCTATGAGGCTAAGATCCTGATCGAATGGGAACTTCCTAAAGGGCTGGTTTCCAATCTGATCCTTGGTTATGCAGTTTTTGGGATCTTATCATTGCTTCTCATATATCCTGTAAGGGATCGGGATGAAAATAAATGGCTGAAAACATTTAGCCGGAGTTTTTATTACGTGCTTATCCCATTAATATTATTGCTTGTCTGGGCAGTTTTGGCTAGAGTACTTGATTATGGAATTACTGAGGAACGTTATTTTCTAATCATTTTGGCTGCCTGGCTCTCATTTATTTGCGTTTACTTTCTGATCTCAAAAGCTCAGAATATCATGATTATCCCATTCAGCTTATGTCTGGTAACTCTACTATCTGTTTACGGTCCCCAAGGGGCATTTTCTACATCAGAAAGATCTCAGATCAATGAACTGAGACAATTGTTCAAAAAGCAGGGATCACTTGATGGGGATAAGATCATTGCATTAAAACTTAAGGCAGGCAAAGAAGATATGAACCGGATGATTAATATTGTGGATTACCTTGTGAATATGCATGGTCTGGAAAGTTTCAGCCCTATTTTAAAACAGGATCCGGGGCAGGTTGAAGATTCATTGCTTTCTGTTGATGCGAACCAGAAATATGATTCCAGAACCTCTAACTGGGAGATAAAAAGCAGGCAGAAACTTTGGTTATACAATTATCTGAACCTCCATCCTGATGAGGAAAACGATTCCAAACTGAATCTTGGGAAAAATACCGTTGAAGCATTTAATGCTGAGCTCCTCCCTTTAAATGATGCAGATTATCTGCTTCCCCTTAGTATTTCATCTGATACCTTGTTGAACACCATTAATGCTAAGAATTTGCTCATTAACCGGGTCGGGAAGCAGAATAAATTGAAAGTGATTTATGGATCTGAAGAAAAATCTATCATCCTGGATACCTTAATCAATCAATTAGACGTCGAATTTCAGAAACAGAAAATAGCTGATAAACAAGCCTTGCAGGTCTCCAGGGAACTGCTTTCACATAGCCTTGAATTTAATGGTCTAAAGCTGAAAATTATGTGGAATCAGATAAATTTCAATGATAATAAAGGCTTGCTTTCGGCTAATGGCTATGTTCTGTTAAGTGTAAAAGATTGATAAGTATCTTATTCAAGATCAAACTTAATTCCCTGTGCTAGTGGTAGTTTATCCGAGTAGTTGATCGTATTGGTTTGACGACGCATATAGGCTTTCCAGGCATCTGATCCCGATTCCCTGCCACCACCGGTTTCTTTTTCGCCTCCAAAAGCCCCGCCAATTTCAGCGCCTGAAGTACCAATATTTACATTGGCAATTCCGCAATCTGATCCCGCACAGGAAAGAAACTGTTCTGCTTCCCGCAGGTTAAGGGACATGATTGCTGATGAAAGTCCCTGTGGGACAGCATTCTGCATTGCAATAGCCTCGTCGAGGGATTTATATTTCATAAGATAGAGAATTGGGGCAAAGGTTTCGTGTCTGACGATCTCAAAATCATTTTTTGCCTCTGCAATACAGGGTTTTACATAACATCCTGACTCATATCCTTCCCCTTCAAGAATACCACCTTCCACCACGAAATTGCCACCTTCGGCCTTACATTTTTCAATAGAGCTGAGATAGGCCTTAACCGCTTCTTTATCGATTAAGGGACCAACATGCATACTTTCATCAAGCGGATTACCGATTTTCAATTGTCTGTAAGCATTCACCAGCTTATCCCTGAACGTATCGTAAACACTTTCATGAATGATCAGTCGGCGGGTTGAAGTACAACGTTGTCCGGCAGTCCCAACCGCGCCAAATACGGCACCTACCAATGACATTTCAAGATCTGCATCTTTAGAAATGATAATGGCGTTATTCCCCCCAAGTTCGAGTAAGCTCCGGCCCAGACGTGCACCCACTGCTGCTCCGACAGCCTTTCCCATTCGGGTTGAACCTGTAGCAGAGACCAGGCCTATCCTTTTATCCTGACTCAATAGTTCCCCTATGCTGCGATCACCAACTAAAAGGCATGACACCCCTTCAGGGACATCATTTGACTCAAATACTTTTTGTAAAATCCGCTGGCATGCAATAGCCGTTAGCGGAGTTTTCTCTGAAGGTTTCCAGATACAAACATCACCACAGACCAAAGCGATGGTCATATTCCATGCCCAAACGGCAACAGGGAAATTGAAGGCTGATATAATACCAACTATTCCTAGCGGATGCCATTGCTCATACATCCGGTGGGCCGGTCTTTCCGAGTGCATGGTAAGTCCATATAACTGCCGCGATAAGCCTACGCTAAAATCGCAGATATCTATCATTTCCTGTACCTCTCCATATCCCTCCTGCAAACTCTTGCCCATTTCATAGCTAACGAGCTTACCCAGATCAGTCTTATGCTGCCGGAGCGCTTCGCCCAATTGTCTGATCACTTCACCCCGCTTTGGGGCAGGCCATAAACGCCAATCCTTGAATGCATTTTCAGCTTTCAGAACCGCGGTTTCATAATCCGAACTATTGGAGAATCTTACCGAGGCAATCTTTTTACCATCTACCGGTGAAAAAACATGGTGCAGATTTTGCTGCGTATTGCTGCTCCAAACATTCCCGGTACTGCATGCTTCGTTGATTGCCTGTATTCCAAGGGCATTTAATACAGGTAAAATATCTATTTGCATAAAATTTCGTATTTTTGTAAAGTTAAGCAATTCTCCCAAGGGCAGTTTGAAAGCTTCATGATAAAAACATATCCGAAAAACGGCCTCTTTATTTATTTATTTTCAGCCAATTAGATTCTGAGTTGTCAGGATGTTGAAAAATAAAAGCAAAACAATTAGCGATTTGCCTTAATTTAAAATAAATATGGCTCAGTTGTATATACATAATGAGCCTGGAGAACGTTCTTAATCGTATTATTTCAGGATGGAAGAAGATTTTGAGTTTGGTTTTTCCGAAGATCCCAGATTTTCGGTAGAAAGATATGAAGAGATGATCCGTAATCAGGATCAGTATTTTTTTGATGCTCAGGCATTTGAAAATATTATAGAATACTATATCGAAAAAAACGATCCGATTAAAGCATTGCAGGTTACTGAATATGCCATTAATCAGCATCCATTTGCAGCAGTATTTTCAATAAAGCAGGCTCAGCTATACGTGGCAACCAATCAGTTTGATCTTGCATTTGAATCACTTGGCCGCGCCGAAACTCTGGAACCTTCAGAAGCCGACATTTATACCATCAGGGGCAACGTTTATGAGGGTATGGAGCGGCACCAGGATGCTCTTGATAACTACGAAAAGGCATTGACCCTTGCTGAAAGCACGGATGAGATCTTACTTCATATTGCTTACGTCTATCAGAGTATGGGCGATTATGAGAACTCCGTAAGCTATCTTAAACAATGTTTGCAGCAAAATATGGAAAATCAGGATGCACTTTATGAGCTTGCATTCTGTTATGATGTTCTGGATAAGCAGGAAGAAAGCATTAAGTTTTACGAGCAATACATTGATAATGAGCCTTATTCTTATGCTGCATGGTATAATTTGGGAAATGCATTTAATAAGATGGATCTTTTTGAAAAGTCTATCGATGCTTATGATTACGCCATCCTGATCAAAGATAATTTTGCTTCGGCCTACTTCAATAAGGGTAATGCACTGGTTCATCTCGACCGTTATGCTGAGGCTATTGAGGTTTACAAGCAAACATTTGAATACGAACCGCCCAGTGGAGATACTTATTGTGCCATTGGGGAGTGTTATGAGAAACTCGAACGTATGGACGAGGCACGCTCATATTATAAAAAATCAGTAAAACTTGATCCCACACAATCTGATGCCTGGTTTGGTATCGGGGTAACACTTGATTTTGAGGAAAGGTTTTTTGAATCTCTCTATTTTTATAAGAAAGCACTGGATCTGGATGATAAAAATGCTGATTACTGGTTCGCTATTGCGGATGCCCAATACAAATTGAAGCAATTGCCTGAATCAGAAAAGGCCTATGAAAAGGTTCTGGAGTTAAATCCTGTGGATATTGAGGCCTGGCTGGATTATTCGTCTATTTTATTTGAACAGGATAAACTGGATTCAGCCATCGAGATCATTTCCGAAGGAATTAAAAACAATCCCGACTCAGCCGAACTATATTACCGAATGGTAGCCTATCTATTTGCGGCACACCAGTTCAGCGAAGCACTTATCTACCTCGAGACTGCATTGAATTCAGATCCGGAAAAACATCATATTCTATTTGAATATCTTCCTCAACTGCATGAAAATAAGGTTATTGTAGATATTATTAATCGTTATACCCGTTAAAAAAGGAAAAAAATATTAGCCTTTAGGTTTTGATTTTTTTTTGGAGATTTGCACTGTGTGAATAGCCTGATTTAAAAGATGGAAATACATTTAAAGGCATTCTATAATCAATTATAATAACAAATGAATTATACTCTAAAGAATATCCCTGAGCGTACACAAAAACCGCGTCAGAATGGCCTTACTATGGTTATGGATAAGGGACTAAGTGTACGTCAGATTGAAGATTTCCTGGAAGTTGCAGGACCACATACTGATATTGTAAAACTGGGATGGGCTACATCATATGTAACACCCAATCTGGAAAACAAACTAAAGATTTACAGGGATGCAAATATTCCAGTTTACTTTGGCGGGACTCTCTTTGAGGCGTTTATAATAAGAAATCAATTTGATGATTATCGCCGGGTGCTTGATAAATTCGATATGAAGTTTGCCGAAGTATCTGATGGATCAATTACTATACCTCATGAAGAAAAGTGTGAGTATATAAGCAAGCTTAGCGAACAGGTGACGGTTATTTCAGAGGTTGGCTCAAAAGATGCGGCAAAGATTTTTGCTCCATATAAGTGGATTAGTTTAATGAAGGCTGAAATTGAAGCCGGATCCTGGAAGGTTATCGCAGAGGCCCGTGAGAGTGGAAATGTTGGCCTTTATCGTGATTCGGGTGAAGTTAGACAGGGTCTGGTAGATGAGATATTAACTCAGATTCCTGCAGAAACCATTATCTGGGAAGCCCCACAAAAGGCTCAGCAGGTTTGGTTCATTAAATTGATAGGTTCGAATATCAATCTTGGTAATATTGCACCTGCAGATGTTATTCCGGTTGAAACATTGCGCCTGGGATTGAGAAGTGATACTTTCGATCATTTTCTGAATATGGAAACAAAATAGGTATTGGCATTTTTAAGCCTGATAATACCAGCCATCAATTTAATTTAGCATGAAAAAATACGGTCTGATAGGTTATCCCCTGACTCATTCATTCTCAAAAAAATTTTTTACCGAAAAATTTGAAAATGAAGGACTGGATAACCATCAGTATGAATTATACCCACTTCCTAATCTGAGTGATCTGCCTGATCTCATAAAAAGCATTCCCGACCTGTGCGGACTAAATGTGACTGTACCTCATAAGATTGGGGTTATGTATTATCTGGATAGGATTGATCCGGCAGCAAAGGAGATTGATGCGGTAAATTGCATAAAAATTTTAAATCATCAGCCTGTGGAGGCATTTTTCAGTGGAGAACTTTCCTCCATGAATGTCAGATTAGAGGGTTACAATACTGATGCATATGCTTTTGAGGAGTCTTTAAAGCCATTAATTAAGAAATATCATCAAAAGGCTCTCGTACTCGGAACGGGAGGGGCATCGAGGGCAGTTGCTTATGTGCTCGAAAAGCTGGGAATTTCTTATCAGTTAGTTTCGAGAAGAAACATTCGGAAGCAATTGAGCTATAAGAAACTGACGGCAGATATTATGAATGAACATCTGCTGATCATCAATACGACTCCTCTTGGTACTGCTCCAAATATTGAAGAATGTCCGGATATCCCTTACGAATCATTGAGCAGCAAACACCTGCTTTACGATCTGGTGTATAATCCTGCGGAAACGGAATTTCTTAAACGGGGAAAGGCCAAAGGTGCCACTGTTAAGAACGGTATGGAAATGCTGCATATGCAGGCCGAAAAGTCATGGGAAATATGGAATAGCTGATGAAAACACGCTATCCATACCTGTTGCTTTTGATTACCCTCCTCATTAACTCCTGTGGGAATGAATATTCCCCCAAACCACGGGCCTATTTCAGAATTGAATTTCCTGAAAAAAAATACCTGACTTATTCGGGTGATTGTCCGTATACCTTTGAATTTCCGGAATATGCACAGGTTAGACAGGATAGCAGCAGGGATTCAAAGCCTTGCTGGCTAAATGTTAATTATCCTCAATTTAATGGAAGGATCCATTTAAGTTATCAGCCTATTTCCTCTGCCGCCGAGTTCAATCAGCTTACTGAAGATGCCAGGACATTTGCATTTAAACATACCGTAAAGGCTACAGCAATAGATGAGGGAACCATCTCTTATCCCGGGGAAAAGGTTTATGGGATCTATTACTCGATAGATGGGAATACGGCATCTTCGGTACAATTTTATCTGACAGACAGTACAAAGAACTATCTTCGGGGAGCCCTTTATTTCAATGAACAGCCAAGGCTCGATTCAATTCAGCCGGTTCTGGATTTTGTTAAAAAGGATATAGACCAGATGATTAAAACCTTTAAATGGAAAAATTAAATAGTCTGAACCGTGATTCAGGTGATTTATTTGATTATTATGATTTGAATCACCGAAATCAAAAAAATCATAGTTCAGACAGTATAAATTAAAATCTATGAGAGTATTTTATCTATTCCTCTTACTACTTATCGCACAAAGTGCATCGGCTCAGCTAAGTTCTGATG
>CAZTRY010000021.1:0-42625 GCA_964616525.1 uncultured Sphingobacterium sp.
TGTGCCCAATCAATCCCTGCAGGTTCTCCATGCCCCTGTCCACCAGAATAGATTTCCAACCCATGTTCACGCTTAAGCACCATTCTGGCCAGCTGACCGGTTTGCTTTGAAAGATAGGCAGTGAAATATTCATTCTCAATATCCAATCCGTAACCTTCACCCTTAACGACCAGATCAGATTGATAATTGGGCAGTTCTGCATCCGGATTACCATAAAATATGAGGTAAGTCCGCTTCTCTTTACCCTGATTATCGGCAAGAAACAGAAGTTTACAGATTTTTTCAGCTCCTCGTCTAATTTCTGAAAAGACCTGTGAAATCACCTCTGTCAAAATACCATCCTTTAGCTCTGCAACACGGATCTCACGGGCAAGTGAAGCAGTCTGACTCGCCTGGAAGCTCAGCAAAACCTCCACCGGTTCTGCCTTACGCTGAATACCGGCCTTCTCTTCCAGATTCACAACTTTAAAATACTTCCAGCCCTTCGCCCAGTTCTTCCAGGCAGCCGGAAGTGAAGCCACCGTAGTAAATTGATTTGCACCAATCAATGGGGTTCCAAAATCTTCCTGATCAGCCTGAGCCTGAAGTTCTGAAATACGAAGTGAATTAGTCAGGGCCCTGGCAAGACGAAAATCTTTCTTATCCCAGGCCTTCTGAAGCATTTTCATCTTATCTTCAAAACTATCCGACTGGCTGGAAACAGATTCTGCCATGGAAACAGATTCACTGACAAAATTCTCAATAGCAGACTTGCCTTCTGCTTTAGCGCCAAGAGGCAAGGTAAGTCCGGCAACACCCAGCAAGCCCATACCCAAAAATTTACGGCGCTTTATTCCATCAGAATTAATAGTTTCAGATACCTTTTCAGGAGTTTTTTCAGGCAAATACTTTCCTGAAGCTGTCATTTCAGAGTCTGATTCCCGAAGAACTGACTCTGATTTAGATGGACTATTTTTTTTCACGGCAGAAATGTTAAAAGCGTTTTATGGATAACCCGAAATCCGGATTGTTCATATTTAATCTATATCCCTAATTTTTTACGACCCTCCTCAGATATGAAATTAGAATTCCATTCAGGATACCATGTTTGATCAACTATAACTTTCCTGACTCCCGGTATTTCCGAGAGTGCTCCCATAACTGTTTTCGATACTGTACGATGTACAACACTTGATCCCCAGATAAAGAAGCTTGACAATGGTCTGCCTCTGTGTGGCATAGTCATCAAAACCTTTACCACACCATCATCATCCATTGAGAGGTTATAAATGTATCCGAGTTCAACAATATTGATGTCTGCGATATACAATTGCTGATCTTTACAGTTTCTCAAAGCATCCCACAAAACCTGTTTTGGGATCTGTCCATTCTGAGCTTCACCTTCACGGGCCAGGACACGTTTATTTTCTTTTGCCGAGACCCCTGCAGGCAAAGCAGCCTGGAAGCTGCTCAGAGGTGCTAATAATTCCTTTCTTAAAGCTTCAATTTTTGCAGGGCCATCAGCCTCAGTAAAGCCAACAGTTACATATGCATTTTTTTGATGAAGCACGGCCCCTTCGGGAACAAGCTGATTTCTTTCGAGAGGATAACGCGACCAGGTTGTTCCATGCCAGTTATAGTATAAAAGCGAGTGTCCGGCATGAAGAAATTTCGGTATTTCCTCTGCAGAATGTTCTAAATATAGTCCGATAAATGAATCTTTAGAGTCTTTATTATAATATCCGAAAGCTTTAACACTGTGTTTATTGGCTTCATCAATCTCTCCGAATTTCAACTTTTCATCTGCACCCATCCACAAACTTCCGGTAAAAGGCTGACCAGTAAATACCCACTCATCATCTCTTAAAGCGGTAGAAATAAATTGCTTGACCGCTTTCATTTTCCCAAACTTATGGAAGAAAGGTAATCCGGCATAGAATCGGTACTCTATATCTATGTTCAAACGGGATGGATTATAGACAGGATGCAGGGCAGAATGCGGGAATCCCCAGCGACGCACAATAGTACAAATGGGACCACGTACAATTTCATAATCCGGGCATTCACCCCAGTACTGGATTCTGACCTTCATGAAATTATCTTCAGAAACGTAATCATGAGCCCAGTCGATACAAGGAGTTTCACCATGTCCGGGACCTCCGGCGTATAATTCAACTCCATGTTCTCTTTTTATTAACATTCGCTCAAGCTGCCCAGTTTGTTTGGAAAGTGAAGCAATGAAATATTGATTTTCTATTTTCAGGTGATAACCCTCTCCGCTTACTTTAAGATCTGAAGTATACTCAGGTAATTCAGCATCAGGATTACCATAAAATACCAGATAATTGCGTTTTTCACCACCCTGATTATCAGCCAGGAACATCACTTTACATAATCTTTCTGCTCCTCTCCTTACAACACCATAAACCTGCGAAGTAACTTCCTTTATCTGACCATTACTGATTTCAGCAACACGGATTTCTCTGGCAAGAGCTGTCACCTGTTCAGAACGGAAAGCCAGCAGAACCTCCACCGGCTCAGCATTTCTTTTAATTCCGGCTTTCTCTTCCAATCCTATAACTTTATAATATTTCCAGCCATTAGCCCAGGCTTTCCAGGCCGCAGGAAGTGATGCAACTGTACCAAACTGTGCTGAACCTACTAAGGGTTTTCCTTGATCCTCATCTTCGATTTGTGCCTGAATTCCTGTATTCCGCAGTGAATCACTCAGGGACCGAACCATTCTGTAATCCTTTTCTGCCCAGGCTTTCTCAATTAGTTTTATCTTGGTTTCGAAACTATCAGACTGCTTTTTGTAAAGCTCCGTTTCAGTAGCTACAATTTCCTTTACAAAATCTTCCACAGAATTATTTTCGGTGGCTCTTGCCCCAAAAGGCAAGCTCAAACCAGCCATGCCCAACAATCCCATTCCTAAAAATTTTCTACGTTTCATGGGATCTGATACCTGATCAGAAAAGCCATTTTCATGGTTATTGGAAGTCAGAGTACCTTTGTTGGTTTCCTTCTGAGTGTATTCAGCAGGAATCAAAAGCTCAGGTTTGATTGGATTATTATTTTTCATGTTAGAATTTAGTTATGTTGTATAAAGGTTATTTAAAGTATCAGATAATATTTATTAACTCGATTAATTTTCTCAAATCTCACATCTCATATCTCACATCTCACATCACAACCCGATAGCTATCGGGTCTCATATTCCCAGTTTTTTACGACAGTCATCACTCATAAGATTGGAATTCCATTCAGGATACCAGGTCTGATCAACAATAACTTTCCGGACTCCGGGGATTTCCATCAGAGCCCCGACAATCGTTTTTGAAACCGTACGATGTACTACGCTTGATCCCCAAATAAAAAAACTGGACAAAGGTCGTCCTCGGTGAGGCATTGTCATGAGCACCTTCACTACTCCATCATCCTCTAGGCTCAAATTATAAATGTATCCCAGTTCAACAAGATTTACATTGGAGATGTACATTTGCTGATCTATACAGCTTTTCAAAGCCTCCCATAAAACAGCTTTTGAGATCGGACTATCTCCCGCTTCTCCCGGTCTTGCCAGTGAGCGTTTACTTTCCTTCGCAAAAGCAGTTGAAGTTAAGCCAGTCGAAAAACTGCTCATTGGATTTAAAAGTTCTTTTCTAAGTGCTTCAATTTTACCAGGCCCTTCCTTTTCGGTAAAGGCAATTGTAACATAAGCGTTCTTTTGTTTAAGAATTGCACCCTCAGGTATGGTATGGTTTTTAATCCCTACCATCGTCGGATGACGGACCCAAACTGTTCCATGCCAGTTATAATAAAATAAGGATGATCCTCCATTTAGAAGATCTGGAATTACTTCAGAAGAATGATCCAGGTAAAGTCCCATAAATGAGTCTTTTGAATCTTTATTATAGTATCCAAAACCCTTCACACTATTCTTATTGGCTTGGTCAACTTCACCAAACTTTACCTTCTCATCAGCTCCAATCCATAAGCTTCCGGTAAAAGGCTGACCTGTGAAAACCCATTCATCATCCCGCATAGTCTGAATAACGAATGATTTTACGGCCTTCATTTTACTGGATTTGTAGAAGTAGGGTAATCCTGAATAAAAGCGATACTCTACATTAATATTTAAACGTGAAGGATTATAGACAGGATGAAGTGCTGAGTGCGGGAATCCCCAGCGTCTGACTATGGTACATATCGGTCCGCGAACAATCTCATAATCAGGGCATTCTCCCCAGTACTGAATCCTGACTTTCATGAAAAAATCTTCAGCTACATAGTCATGTGACCAATCGATGCAGGGAGTTTCTGCATGAGCAGGACCACCGGCATATAATTGAACACCATGCTCTCTCTTAATCAGCATCCGCTCCAGTTGACCGGTTTGTTTAGAAAGCTTGGCAATAAAATACTGATTTTCAATTTCAAGATCATAGCCCTCTCCCCTTACTTCAAGATCTGTTGTATATTCGGGTAATTCAGCATCAGGATTTCCATAGAAAATCAAATACTGACGGTTTTCAGAACCCTTATTGTCAGCCAAAAACATGACTTTGCATAACCTCTCAGTTCCTCTTCTTACTACTCCAAAAACCTGTGAAGTAACTTCCTTAAGAACACCATTGTAAATTTCGGCAACACGAATTTCACGTGCCAGTGAGCTTACCTGATCAGAACGAAAGCCCAATAAAACTTCGACAGGTTCAGCCTGTCTTTGAATACCGGTCTTTTCTTCAAGACCAATAACTTTGTAATACTTCCAGCCATTTGCCCAGGTTCTCCAGGCTGCCGGAAGGCTGGCAACAGTCCCAAACTGACTACCATTAAGCAATGGCTTCCCTGGATCTTCATATTCATTCTGAGCCTGAATACCGGTATTCCTGATGGAATCGCTTAATGAGCGAACCATCCTGAAATCCCTTTCATCCCAGGCCTTCTGCATCAATTTCATTTTATCCTCAAAACTATCTGAATGCTTTTTAAACAAATCAGATTCCGAGGCAACAATATCGCTTACGAATTCTTCCACAGCTTTATTATTGGATCCATTCGCTCTGAATGGTAATCCTAAACCTGCCATTCCCAATAAACCCATACCCAGAAATTTCCTTCTCTTCAATTGCAGATTTGCAAAGGCATTACTTTCGTCAGAAAACTGGTCCTGATTTTGAGAGAGTTCTTTCGGATAATTACCATCCGGAAGATTCCTATCAGCCAAAGCAGAAAGATTATTATTAAATTCTATCATGCGATTGAAATTGTCAGCTTTAAAAGCATTGCAAACTTTAAAATGAACATGTTACAGATTCGAATAATGGACCAAAATCCACACGATTAAAATCTGGGAAGAGTTGTGTAAAAACTGTTAAAATAACATCTATACCTACTGATGGGTAAATTAGGGCATACCTGCAAATGCAGGTATGCCCGGGGTATTATGATGATGCATTTTAAGAAATAAGCAACCCGCTTAAGGGATACTTAATTTGATTTAGATTTATCCCACCACAAACGGGTAGCCACATTATCAGGTCCGCCACCCAGTAATGGAACTGCTGCCTTTACAGCAGCACCATTAGCAATGATTTCTCTGTCGAGGAAGGAAATTCTACGGATCATTTTATCCGGTGTTATATCTGGATTCTGAGAATTTAACAGCGGGTAAAATTTAGGATAACCAGATCTTCTGATATTAGCCCATGCCTCATGACTTTCAGGGAAAAGAGCTATCCATTTCTGGGTTCCGATTTGTTCACGCTGTCTTTCTACATTGCCGGCTTCGAATTTCACTGGAATATCTGTTAATGGAGGAGTTGGGAACAGATTATCCGGTGCAACAGGTAAACTTGTACCATTAACATAGGCAGAAATAACTGCAGCATCGGTAATGCCATGCTCGCGCAATGAAGTTTCAATTCCCATATCATAGAGATCCTTGGCGTTACCACCCATATTCCAGCCATTCAATGCACCTTCTGCTCTAAGAAAATAAGCCTCTGAGGCATAAAAAATTACCTGAGGGGTTGTCGTCATAGTCGCAGCCGAATACTTGAGTCCTACAGCTGAGTTATTGTTAATACTATTTGCAGGCAGGTTTTGCTGAGCAACAGTCATACCGTTTCTAACACCGCGGAACTTACCATCGGTAAGGGCCGGGCTCCAGAACACTGAAAGCCGTGGGTCTTTATAACCTACTAATAAGCTTTCCATAGTGGCACTCATCCTGGAACCATTGCGACTCATGAAATTATTTAGTCCATTGTTAAAATCTGCATTAGTTGCAAAATATGCACCATCTGTAACCTGTGTCATTACTCCGGCAGCATAAGCTTTCTCAGCTTCTACTTTTGCTTTAGCAGGTTCTACGTCCGAAATTCTCAATGCTAAACGAAGGCGCAATGTATTTCCAAACTTTAACCATTTAGCATTATCTCCATTATAGACACGATCTGCCGTTGCAAATGAAGGTTTTGTTAAATTATTTTTCAGGTCATTAGTTGCTTCGTCAAGTTCTTTGAAGAAATCAAAATAAATACTCTTTTGATCATCATAACTCACCACAGTAGTATCCTTGCCAATCTTGGAATATGGAATTGGACCCCACTCATCTGTGACACGCATAAAACAGAAGACTTTCCACATTCTGGCAATTGCATTCATGCTAGGTTCTTTTCCACCTTTGGTTGCCTCGATGATATTTACCAGTTTAGGCATGGCATTCACATAGGTACCTGGCCAGATGTCCTGCCATCTTTGAACAATAACATATCTGTGAGATTCCTGATTGATATTGGTACCGGCAAAATGCTGAGAGTATACTCCGGGAAACAGGAGCATACTGGTTTCGTTATAACCTATTCCACCTCCGGCAACTAATGCCCCAGGGAATAAACTACGTAAATCAGGGGCTGTGAGCTCCAATAAACCATCCGGTCTTTTATTTATTTCATCGAACTTTTCAGTACAGGCACTCAGTATCACAATTGGTGCTAAAAATAGCATCACTCTGATGGCCCAATTTCTATATAATGATTTTTGAGTTTTCATTGTATTCAATTTAATATTATTAATAATATTTAATTCCAATAGCCATTAGCAATTAGAATGATGCGTTCAAGCTAAGACCAATATTACGCGTTGTAGGTAAAGAAGAATATTCCATACCACCCCTGTTAGTCACAGCAGTAGCGATCTCAGGATCGTAAGGAGCATATTTCTTTAAGAATAGCAGATTCCTTCCAACCAGAGATAATCTGGCATTCTTAATAAACCCTGTCTTCTGGACTAACTGATTCGGAATTTTGTATCCAAATACTACTTCTCTAAGTCTTAGGTTAGTTGCAGAAAAAGCATAAAAGTCTTTTGCAGGAGTTCTGTTACCTAATGATTGCCAGTATCTTTCTGCAGTAATCGATGTTGTATTTTTTACACCGGCTGTAGTATAACCATCCACAACAATCCCGGTTTCTCTATATTGGAGAGAATTTTTCGAGTTACCACTGACATCCATTGCAGCCAAAGTACCGGCTACAACTGTACCTCCATTTCTGTAATCTAACAAGAAACTCAATGACAGATTTTTGAAACTGAAGGAATTGTTGACACCAAGCATATAATTAGGATTATAATTTCCTGCATAAGCTGTTTTTCCGGTAAGAATTGGAACACCCGCAGGACTAACTAATCTTCTTCCTTGTGCATCTTTACTCCATTCGGCCATATACATTTCTCCAAAGGACTTGCCTTCTTCAACTGTTTCAAGCACCTGCCTGTCATCTCCCAGTACTGCTGTTTTTAACCTTGGCGATAACTCAACAACTTTATTCACATTTTTAGAGAAGTTTACCATCATATCCCAAGAAAAATTCTTGTTTCTAACAGGCGCACCACTTAACATGACTTCTACTCCAGTATTCCGAATCAAACCGGCGTTGATATACTGAGAACTAAAAAGTGTGGCATTAGGAACTGCCAGGGCAATTAACTGGTTTCTTGTATCCGATTTATAATATGTGACATCAAGCCCAATCCGGTTGGTAAAAAATCTCCAGTCTAAACCTGCTTCAAAAGAAGTAGTAATTTCCGGTTGATAATTTCCGAGTGATCTAACACTAGGGGTATTGATGGCACCACCAGCCCCTACGGAAAAATAATTATCAGTCAAATATTGCTGTCCGCCAAAACCTGCTTTGGCATAAGTAGTCCTGAGTTTACCATAAGAAATCCAGCTTGGCAAATCCAGCATATCAGTGATTATAGCTGTCAATCCCACAGATGGGTAGAAATAAGACTGATTCGCTTTAGGAAGAGCTGATGACCAATCATTTCTGGCTGTTACATCAAGATAAAGATAATCTTTAAAGGATAGAGTTGATGTACCATATACAGACTGCACTTCAGGGGTTTGGCCAATGACATTTGATGTTCTTGGATTTTTTGCATTAGACATAAAGAAGTAATCCAGTTTGTTCAGACCATTAGCATTGGTATTGATTGATTCATATTTTGTTTCCTGAACTGAACCTCCAATATATCCGGTTAAATTAAAATCCTTGGTAATGTTTCTTTTAAAGGAAAGTAAAGCATCGAGGTTAGTGAATCTTCTGTTCCCGTTATATAACTCAAAGTAATTTCCATTTCCAGAGAGTTCATACGAATCATTGTGCATTCTGTTTTCAGTATTCTCGTCAGTTCTGTCCATACTACCACGAACCTGTAAATCAAGCCAGTTGTTAAACTTATACTTTGCCTGAATCAGTCCGATCATACGACGCTTCTGTTCAAAGAAAACCTGCCTGTTCATCTTCCAATACGGATTTGACAAATAAATTGAACCTGGAAGCCAATAGCTTTGTCTTAGGTTACCCAAAACATCTGTGTATTCGTAGTTCTGCATTTCACTCAGTGGAATGGATGCAGGAGCATGATATATACTACCTGTCGCATCATTTCTTTCACCGGTAAAAGGCTTATTATCAACATCTTCAACGATATAACTAAGCTTCGTAAAGAATGAAAGTTTGTCGGTAATTGTATTATCAATCTTGAAATCAAAATTATGTCTGTCTAACACATGGTTGCGAAGAATACCGTTCGCCTGATTATTACCATATGAAAAATAGGTTTGCATTTTCTCACTACCACCACTAATTCCAATGGTATTTGTCAGACTTGATCCGTCACGATAAAAATCTTTTATACGATTCGGCTGTCCTTGCATAGCCACTTGTTTACCATTCCATAAAGTGATTGTTTGTCCGGTAATTTTTGGACCCCAGCTGGTTTCAGAGTTTGCATTATAAACACCTCCGGCACCTTGTCCGTACTCTGACTGTACTTCAGGCAGGATAAATGGACGATCAACCGTAGTATTTCCGGTATAATCAACGGTAATTTTACCAGTTTTACCTTTCTTGGTAGTGATAATAATCGCTCCATTCTGTCCCAAACTTCCATATAAAGCAGCAGCAGAAGCACCCTTAAGAATAGTCATTGATTCAATATCGTCACTGTTCAGCATACCTATACCGTCACCACCATCCCGGCTTCCGTGCGTACCACCAGTACCTACTTCACGACTGGTATTATCCATTGGAACCCCGTCAATAACATATAAAGGCTGGTTATTCCCGAATACCGAGCGTTGACCACGTAAGACTACGTTAGAAGAACTACCCGGGCCGGTTGCATTTTTCGTAATAGTAACACCTGCCACTTTTCCGGCAAGGGAATTAATGAGATTCGTTTCTTTAGCCTGATTCAGGTCAGCTGTTTTAACAGTCTGAGCTGCATAGTTCAAGGACTTAGAAGATCTTTCGATACCCAATGCAGTTACCACAACCTCTCCAAGCATTTGTGAATCTTCAGCAAGAGTGACATTAATGGTAGATCTGCCATTAACAGTAACTTCCTGGCTGATATAACCAATGTAACTGAAAACCAAAACCCCATTGTCAGGCGCATTCAAAACAAAATTTCCCTGAGCATCCGTGGTTGTTCCAACAGCTGTACCCTTTACCCGAACACTGACACCCGGAAGAGTTTCTCCTTTGGAATCCACGACTTTACCACGGATATCCATCAGCATAAAACTTACTTTCTTCAGGGATTTTCTATCTTTTGAAGATAATTTCTCGCTGATTACAATGGTCTTATTCTCAATACTATAATCCAATGGCTGATCATCAAACAGAATTGCCAAAGCTTCTGACAATTCAGTATCAACAACTTTTAAGGTTACCGGCTTTGCTGTTTTTAATAAATTCAGGTCGTAAAAAAACACATAACCCGTTTGCTGCTTGATAGTGGAGAAAAACTCCTCAAGCGGGGCATGTTTACCTGTAAGGGTTACTTTCTGTGAATATCCTTTGGAATAGACATTCATAAGTGCAACCATGATTAAAATGAACGTCAGTTTCATAATCCGTCCGATTTGTTTGTAAAGCGACTTATTAATCAGATTATCAGCAATCTGATGTTGCTCTGTATGGCCTTTAGAGTCTGATTCAATGCAGACTTTTGACCGAGTAATGTCTAAACAATACTCTTTATTTATTAGAGAATTCATACATTTGTTTGTTTTGTTAATAAATAATCTTTGTGCGTCAATTTTTATTTAAGCGAAAACAGTGACCAGAGGCGCTCCAACGCTTCTGGTTTGTTTTTTTGTTCATTCGTAGACATTTATGGCATTACAATAACCTCCCTTCCCTCTAAACGAAAATGAACTTTTGTTTTTTCTAATACTTTAAGCACTTGTAAAAGGCTTAAATTTCTTTCAATTTCGCCTCCAAAGCGATAATTAGGCAGATCCCCCTCATAAACAACCGAAACATCATACCAGCGTTCAATTTGCCTCATAACAGTTTTTATATCCGCTTCATCAAACTGGAAATAACCATCTTTCCAGGCAACAGCTTCATTGGTATTTTTCAAATTGATCACCTCAATCTGCTCACTTAACTGGGATTGCTCTCCGGGTTTAAGCAATTGAGAAATATTTGTCCGGAGATCAGAAACTCTGACACTACCTTCCAGTAAAGTTGTATTTACAGTTGGTTCATCCAGATAGGCATTGATATTGAAATGCGTCCCAAGAACCTGTACTACCTGATTTCTTGTATTTACCTCGAAGATTTTTGATTTATCCGGTGATACTTCAAAATAGGCTTCACCTTTTAGTTCAACCTGCCTCTTTGAGCCATTAAATACGGTTGGGAAACGAAGTGAAGAAGCAGCATTCAACCAGACTTTACTTCCATCAGGTAACTTTATCTGAAACTTGCCCCCCTTTGGTGTTTCTATTGTATTATAAATAACAGGAGCGTTTTCATCTAAAGACAAAGGATCTTTTATTTCGTTAAGGAATGAATAGATTACCTCACCCTCTGCGGCCTTAAGGATACTATTACCGCCCTGGTTTGCAAGAATTCCATTTTTAGCATCATCCAATATAATTTTAGAGCCGTCACCCAAAATAAGTATTGCCTTATTTTCGCCGGCTTCAATATCATTGACCAAAACAGACTTTTGATCTTCAACTTCCGGAACCGGAGATCCCTTTCTTAAAGGAGACTTGGTTATAGGCTCTGATATTACTTTATTGGCAACGTATTGTTTGCTTTCTTTTGGAGCTGAAGTGAAATAAAAACCGGCTGCAATAACAGCTATAATTACTGCAGCTGCTGCAAACCATGATTGATTTCTGTAGGATGTAGAGTAAACAGGTTCAGAAATACTTTGGTTTATCTCTGCAAAAATTCTTCCTTTTAGTTCCTGATCATTATCTGCATAATCTCGCGGAATATAGATATCATTTTCCTGCCCGCTATTGTACCATTGAAGAAACTCCTCGCTCTCCTGAGGACTTATAGTATTATTGAGCCATTTTTCGGCTAATTCCTGATATCGCTCGTTTGAACTTAAAGGTTTCATTAAAGGGGTCTTTATTTACAAGTCCCCCAACACGGGCTTATCCCTTAGTGTTCATGAAAATATTTTTTGATTTAAATGGAACTACAGAAAAAGCTGTCCTAAACCTGTTCTTAAAGATTTGAGGGCTTTACTGATATGGGCTTCAACTGTTTTCTCAGAAATTCCGAATTCTTCAGCAATTTGCTTTTGAGAATAACCATCTTCGCGACTCGCTTTATATACCAGACGGCATTTTTCCGGAAGGTTGGAGACCAGGATTTCTAACCTTGATCTTAATTCCACAAACTCAAACCAATCATCAGTTGAGTTGGCTGTTATTGGGATGACATTTTGGCTATGAACAGCGTACTTATTGTATTGGTTTCGCTTTGCCAGAATCTTGATTACGCGGTATTTTGCAGAAACTGAGAGGTATGCATTCAAGTTTGAGGTAATGACAATTTCTTCCCTTCTGTTCCAGAGTGAAATAAAAATATCCTGAACAATTTCCTCTGCTTCCTCCAGTTGTCCGATTTTATTGGATGCAACGGTAAATATATTCTTCCAGTATCTGTTATATATTTCTGCAAAAGCAGACCTATCCCCTGACCTTAAAAGATCGAGTAACTCGCCGTCAGAATATACTGTATATGTTGACATTTCAACTACTAATATAATCGAAAATAATAAATAAAAATCCAATGTGAGAAATAAATAAAACAGACTGAAATTATCCTGGTAATAATTTAGATACTGATACTTAGTGTAATTTAGACACCATTAACACTATTTTTTTATCGAGTGAAACAGTTAATTGTAATACTAAAAAAAGTAGAAATATTGGAAAATATTGAAATTTTACTAATAAAAATACTCCGGTGAATTGTAATGTCAAATTAGAGAAAGAGGTCAGGAATTACAGATCACGCATTATGATTTCACACCATTAAAGAAATTTACTTCAATGATTTCTTTGTTGGCGGAGAGAACCGCGATGGCTTTTTTGCGCAACATGCCGGCACTTCATTCTTAATTTTTAAAACTTTTGCCGGCAGGTTATTAGCCTGCCTTTTGGGATTATGATCTGAGCATGATGTGGCAAATACAATGGCTGGCATCAGTACAAATATTATAATTCTGAACGACATAGAATTTAGCATAAGATTCTTATCAATTGATTATCTGACACATCTGAAACCCAGATTACTCATACCAGAATCGGGAGAACTTTTCATACGCCGGGCAACCCTGTACCCTGAGCAATAACCTTCATTACACATAAACGAGCCTCCTCTTGATACCCTCTTGGGAGTATAGGGTTCATCGGGATCAAAACTATCGGGCGGTCCCTGTGGGTTTTTAATTCCAGCGGGCTTGTAGACACTCTGATAATAATCATTACGGTATTTATCCAGACACCATTCCCAAACGTTTCCTGCCATGTCATATAATCCATATCCATTTGGAGGAAAGGATTTAACAGGAGCAATGCCCTGAAAAGTATCGAATGCGGTATTTTTATTAGGGAAGCTGCCCTCCCAGGTATTTGCTTTGGCCTTCCCCTTATTTACATGCTCATTTCCCCAGGGATAAATATTATTGTTCAATCCCCCCCTGGAAGCATACTCCCATTCTGCCTCAGTTGGCAATCGTTTACCTGCCCATTTACAATAGGCCATGGCATCATCCCAGCTAATCTGGATTACAGGGTAATTGCCTTTGCCATCAATAGTACTGCCAGGCCCTTCGGGGTGTTTCCAACTTGCCCCGGGAACCCATGCCCACCACTGTGAATAATCATTGAGGTCGACTTCCTGCTTTGGGGGTGTAAAAACAAGTGAAGCAGGAACCAATAAGGATTCATCAGGCTTTGGCGTTTCAGGCGGCAATTGCTTTTTCAATTCCTCCCAGTCGGGCTTACGTTCAGCCGTTGTTACATAGCCTGTACTTTCAATAAATCTGGCAAACTGATCGTTGGTAACTTCATGCTGATCAATCCAAAAAGGATCCAGGATTACTTTATGCTTGGGATATTCATCCTGGTCTGCCTGATCATTATCAGCACCCATCATAAACTCACCACCCGGAATAGAAACCATTCCGGTTTTTGAAGTATCTCCATTAAAAGAAATCTGTTCAATACTTATATACTTAGTTTCAGGCAATTTTTGGGATTTATTCTCTGATTGTTCTGAAAAGCTGCAGGAAGCCAGGGATAGAATAAGGATAAGCAGGAAAAAAAGATTGCCCAACGTACTAAATTTGGCTTCACCCAGCATTAAAAAACTCTTTTTATTAAATAATATCATGAATGTTAAATACCCCAGCGAGTTTCTTTTAAGTCCTGAATTTTAATATAATTATCTTTTTTAACAGTTCCATCCGACTGGATAGTATAACCTTTAGGTTTACCTTCTTTCCAAGTCAGGCCGGGCACCTTTTGGAGCATATATTTTCTATGTTCTAAAATAATTTTCTTACTGCCAGCCTTGTAAGCAATATTATTCCATTCATTTTTATCCAGGTCATGATCATACAATTCCTCGAAATTAATGAAGGGATAATAAATATAACGGTAACGATTTGTTCTGATTGTATGCCCATCGCCTGCATTAGCTCCACCTTCCTCTTTCAATTCATAGGATGTTAATACAGGTTGATGGTCTTTCTTTAATCCTTTAAGCATAGGAACCAAACTTTCACCATCGCAGTAGGCCGGAATCTTTTCGCCAATTAAATCAACTAAGGTTGGGAATATATCCATCATAGAAACCGGAGTATTCGTAGTTGTCCCAGGTTTAGTAATTCCGGGTGCAATAATAAACATCGGTGCCTTTGTTGATCGTTCCCATAATGTAAACTTCTCCCAGTTTTCTTTTTCACCCATATGCATTCCATGATCTGACCAAACTACGATAATTGAGTTTTTGGCATAATCAGATTTTTCAAAGTTATCCAAAAACCGGCCTAACATGGCATCAGTAAAGGATATAGTTGCCATATAAGACTGAATGACCTTCTTTAGCTGGTTATTATCCGTAATAAAACGATGAAGCGCTCTTCTATTGTGAATGAATGCATCTTCCAGATCATCCTCTTTAATTTCCAAATCAGGAACAGAGGCTAATGGATACATATCAAAATACTTTCTGGGTACTTCCCATGGATCATGTGGCTTCGTTAAACCTAAAGCGAGAAACAATGGTTTGTCATAATTTTTGGAAAGTTCGTGCTTAGCCCATTCAACAATTTGATAATCAGCCATATAATCATCACCCTGATTAATTGGCCCCCATGTAAAATATTCAGGTTGAACACCTTTGAAATTTTTCGGAGAGATCAATGAGTCAGGAGCTCTTGGGCTGATAGGAATTGGTATACGAAAACTTGGGTAATAATAATCCCAGCCCTTTTCCTCAGATTCATTAATCATTGTTCTGGGTGGTGCCAAAGAGTGGTATATTTTTCCACCTGCGAGTGTTTGATATCCTTTCTCTTTGAAAAATTGTTCAAGCGTTACCACATCTTTTAATGCCGGAACTTCCCGCCATTTAGGGTTACGCCAACCGGTTATTCCCGATCTCGCCGGACTTACTCCTGTCATAATTGCTACTCTTGAAGGTGCACAGGCAGGCGAAGGAATATGTGCGTTGGTAAATGACATTGACATTTTCCTCAATCGATCGAAATTTGGAGTTTTCAACCCAGGTAATCCCCCCAGTCCCGGAGGATTTATCCAGTCGTTCAGGTCATCTATCGCAAGAAAAATAATATTGGGTTTAGACCCCGGATTTGGAGACTGAGTCCTTGCAAATCCTGAATTTGCCATAAATAAAAAAGTAACACCTGTAATAAGTGTTACTTTAAATTTATAGCTCATACTATTTACAGAGAATTTTTTCATAGTGACAAGTTATATAAAACATTCATTTCTGAATGCAAGTCATAAAAAATAATTAAATATTGATATTAAAATCCTCCTAGTTGAGAGAATTTAGGCATAAATTCTAAACAAGAATATGTAACTGTATCTTAGAAAGTCAATATAAAAATCACAATTTAAAAACAGAATTAAATCTTGATAACCAACTATAAAAAAAGGTAATTTTCACATCGAAAATTACCTTTTTTTCTCTAAATTCTGTCCTAAAATTTAATTGGGGGCCCTACTTCCAAAATGACGTGTTGTCAATTCAATATCGATTTTCATCAACTGTAGAAGGGCAATTTTCAGGATGAGAGTGTCTAATGTCCATATTTCCTGCTAAGCAGCTTTCCAACCTGTCATCCAGAAAAGAATAAAGGAACTTCGCTTTTTGGAGTCGAAATTAATTCCATAATCGCTAAGTTCCCTCCTGCGTCGGGATGACATCCTACCTTAATTCAATTATCCATTAGATAGTCGTAGGGTCCCGATCAACAAGTCTCTTGTTTTAAGAAAGCACTTCCAATAAACGGTCGATATCAGATTGATTATTATATATCGATGGAGAGAGCCTCAATTTATTTCCAAATCGCATGGCCACATTGATTTTGGCAGCGCGCAGTTTTTTCATTGCTTCATCCGGATCTTTGGCTTTGAAAACAATAATAGGACTTTCATTGCCTTCAGGGGTGATCATAGGATAACCAATCTTTGGCATTTCTATAGCAAGCCGACTTGTAAGTGTTCGAACATGATTACGGATATTTTCAACGCCTAAAGTGTGTATATATTTCATTGAAGTGATAGCACAGGAAACGCCCTCATATGATGGGTAGCTAACCTCATACATCGCAGGCCCAGTGGTAGGTTTGAAATCAAATTCGCCCAATGCCGAATCAGGAGAATCTGTCCATGGGCCATAATTGAAACTTAATCCACCATGATGTTGTGTCGGAAGAACCCGGGTATCCTGCAAATCTTTACGGATATACATAAACCCAAAACCTTTACTGCCCATCAGCCATTTAAAGGTAGAACAGGCAGCCATATCAATACCCATGGCTTTAACATCCACAGGCACGGCGCCTACACCCTGAATAATATCTACATAAAGTAAAGCTCCGTTAGCATGCGCCAGGTCTGCAATTGCCCGAACGTCCTTAACCAGAAAACCATTCACATTAGAAACAAGCGTAATAGCTACTAATTTGGTGTTCTTATCAACTACACCTTCAAAATCCTTCACATCAAACTTCCAGTCATTATGTTTAATAATTCTTAGATCAAGGCCTTCACGTTTTTCACGCATCTTATAACCATATAAACTTGGAGCATAATGAAGATCTGTTGTCACAACATTACCCCCTTTTAAATCCATACCATTCAGAATATTATTCTCGGCTTCAACAGTAGTTCTTGCAAAAGCTATTTCATCAGAATCTGCATTGATCAGCTTGGCAAAGCTATCCTTACATTCCTGACGGGTCTCTGACCATTTTGGCCACCAGGGCTCACCCACATCGTTCTTAGCCCATTCTGCATAGCGATGCAAAGCTGCTGCGGTATAAATATTAATCGGATGGGTTGATGCATTATCCATATAGACTTCCTCTCTTGTACGGGGGAAATCTTCTCTGATCTTATTGAAATCCAATGCAGATCCCGTAAGATGGGCAGGCATCACATCCGGATTAACAGAGGAATCAGAGGAACTGGTTTTACATGAACTTATAGAACTCAGTCCCAAAGTACCCAAACCCACTCCAGCCAGGGATTTTAAAAAGGTTGATCTTTCCATTTTGGTTTAATTTATAATGCTTAAAGTTTAGTTTTTTCAATACTGATTCATCAACTATAAATTTTACTTATCAGGTAATGAATAGGCAACGTAGGTATCTGCAGATTTAGTCCTCATTCTTCCGCCACCAGATGCAATTACAACAAACTGCTTACCATTCACGCTATAAACAGACGGAGTAGCATATCCACCTGCAGGTAAAGTAGTTTCAAACAATAGTTTACCGGTTGCCTTATTGAATGCTCTGAATTTTTCATCTCTTGTTGCAGCAATAAATACCAGTCCGCCGGCAGTTACTACAGACCCGCCCCAATTTTCAGTACCTGCATGAATTCCTCTTGCCTTAAACTCTGGGTAGTCTCCAAGGGTATTTTTCCAAACTATGCGACCATTACTTAAATCAATAGCACTCAATGTACCCCAAGGTGGCTTAATTCCAGGATATCCTTCTTTTGTTAAAAACTGCTTATATCCGCCAAAACGATAAGGGGAACTATAAAAAGGGTGACTTGACTTAACAACCGGAGTAAAAATCATTTTTTGTTTTGATTCTATATTGAGTAAGTATGAAGCCAGAGCAGTTTTGTCTTCTTCACTAAAATGCTTGAAGGCAGGCATCATTCGCTGTCCTGATGATATGATATTTTTAAATTTCAATTCATCATACCTGGTCTGAAGATTGAGCAATGAAGGAAAGTTTCCTGAACCCTTTAAGTCGGCACCGTGACAACCTTTACAACTTTTATTGTAGATACTTTTACCAGCCTGTAAATTTGTTTGTGTGGATGCCGGCAGCTTCTCGACCAAAGTATCAATCATGGTAACCACCCATGGCATCTCTGTAGCATTAATATAAAGAATCCCGCTGGATGGATCAAAAGAAGGTCCGCCCCACTCTGCACCACCGGTTAGACCTGGTAATACAAGTGTTCCCTGCACACTTGGCGGGATAAACATATTACCGGATTTATGACTTAAAAACCTTTTCTTAAGATCCTGAAAAGAAGAGTCGGGAATAATATTATTAAGATCTGCTTCCCTAAACTCCTGTCTGACAAAAGGAGGAAGAACAGTTGGGAATGGCTGGGTTGGGGAAGTCTGCTCTCCAGTAAGATCAGATGCGGGAACGGGCTTCTCAATAATGGGATGCACCGGTTTCCCGGTTTCTCTTTCGAGCATGTAGATAAAACCTTGCTTACTAACCTGTACTACCGCATCAATATTTTTACCATCCTTTTTTATTGAAACCAGAACCGGAGAAGTAGGAAAATCATAATCCCAAAGGTCATGATGTACACCCTGAAAATGCCAGATATATTTTCCGCTTTCTGCATCGAGTGCGAGAATACTGTTCGAGAAAAGATTATCTCCTTTTCTTTTACCTCCATAAAAATCGGGCACGGCAGCCCCTGTAGAGGCAAAAACCATTCCTCTCTTTTCATCTAAACTTAGTCCGCCCCAGGCATTTGCTCCTCCTACAAATTTATGAGCCTCAGGATCTTCCCATGAATCATATCCAACATCCCCCGGTTCAGGTATTGTCCTGAACATCCATTTCAATTTACCTGTATGCACATCATAGGCTCTGATATGACCCGGTGCAGATTCTTCTTCCTCCGACAAACTGGTCCCAAGAATAATAAGATCCTTATATATTACCCCGGGTGAAGTTGCTGTGACTCTTAAATTTGACAGATCCCTATCCAGATCAAGGCCATCATGAAGTGGAATACGACCCTTTGTTCCAAACGAAAGTACCGGTTTACCTGTGGCACTGTTAATACAAAACAAGGAAGATCCAACAGTATAAAAAAGCAGATGTTCCTGGTTTTTACCTCTATAAAGTGCAATACCGCGGCAAGCATTCATCCCATAGCTCTGCCTGCCCTGAATATCAACCATCATGGAATCAACCGGATCAAATACCCATTTTTCCTTTCCGCTTAAGGCATCTACAGCAAAGAGCTTTAACTTGGCAGAAACGCCATATAATACCCCATCAACAATTAGTGGATTAGCCTGAATCTGGCTGCCTGATTCAGCGTCTTTTGTATGATAAATCCAGGCTAGCTGTAAATTCTTCACATTGGAAGTATCTATTGCATCCAGTGCTGAATACTGAATACGTTCCTTACTTCCGCCATAAACACTCCATTCATTTTTATTGCCCGAATTGTCACAAGAAATAAAAAAGAAGCTCAGACCAATGAAGAATAATAAACAAAAGTTTTTCTGGTTAATCATATTAAGTTTTTTGCTAAAGGGCCTCATTGTTCTATAGAATAAAAGTTCATTAAATTATGATTAACAACTAATGCTATTTTACGAAATCATAAACATAATTTCTGAATAAATACTGTTTACCGGAATATCATTAATTACAGATCGTACATTATAAATGTTAAATTTTATTTCACAGCTACATCCCAGACTTTTGACAATCGGGAAGTACCAGCAGGGCCGTTGATCGTTAAAGTCACCACATAGTGCCCGGGTTTTGAAAAGAAATGAACCGGATGCTGCTGGTCTGAGCTTGTACCATCACCAAAATCCCAGTTCCATGAGGAAACTTTACCAAACGACTCATCAGTAAAGGATACCATACGGCGATTCATATCTGTTACAATAAATGACCACTGTGCATTAATTGGCTTTTGGTAGCGCTCTTCCAGAGGCATCAATCGAAATGGAAGCAGATAAGATGCATTGCCATACATCTCGCGAACCTTACTCAGATTCCAAAATCCATTGTATTTGCTTGCCTTTACATCGTCATAGTCAAGTACTGCCCAGCTTAAACCAATTTCTTTATTCTCTGCCAAAACTGATTCAACGGCTCTTGAAATACCCTCAGGTCCCGCATAATCAAAGGGAGTAATCCAGAATTCAAGGGTTAAGCGTCCTGAATCACCCGGTTTGAAGTTGTAGTTGTAAGCAGCATTGGCATAAGGCAGCTCTTTAATCCAGGGCTGACTTCCCCAGACCATGGTCCAGTCTTTGTCTTTAGCCGGTGTGAAGATGTGATAGTTCTGTGCATGTACCCCATGGTAGGAAAAATATGTATCCATTTGATTCAGGGCCTTATTCGGGTGAAAAGAACTGATAAATGGTCCTCCGGACTGATCTCCGTCAACAACCACCTCGAAGATATCGTTATGTAAATTTGTTAATGAAAAGTCCCAATAGTCATCATAAGCTTCATATAGAAAATAAAGCCTGTTCATTCCTTTTACCCATCCCACCTTTACTTTGACATCAAGATTTTTAGGATCGGCAAATCGATGCCGGACACTATCATCCCGATCATCCCATAATTGATCCATACCGATGGTATATGAAGGATCTACCATGTTCCAGTCCTCAATTTTCCCATCGATAGTTGGGATCATGTTTGCAGGAAACTGAAAGATCTTAAATTTTCGCTTATCCTGAGCATTGGAGATGCCCGCAAACAACCCTAAGAAAAACAGAAAACAAATTGAGCGAAAGAGAAATGACATACTTAAATATTATAAAATTTTAAGCCATTATCATAAAATAATTTCTTTTGATCTTTATGAGGCCTGTTTGCAATTACAGTTTTCAAAATATCTAAGCTGATTATTTAGATGGCAATGAGAAAGCAACATAGGTATCTGCTGATTTTGTTCTCATTTTGCCCCCACCACATGCAATAACTACATATTGCTTACCATTTACGCTATATACTGCCGGACTTGCATAACCTCCGGCTGGAAGTTTAGTTTCAAATAGAAGTTTACCATTCTTTTTATTATAGGCTCTGAACATCTCGTCGCTTGTTGCTGCAATAAAAACCAGACCTCCTGCTGTAACAACTGACCCACCCCAGTTCTCGGTACCTGAATGGATACCCAATGATTTCATATAAGGATGATCTCCCAGTGGCCTTTTCCATACCAGCTTTCCGGTATTAAGGTCAATTGCACTCAGTGTACCCCATGGAGGCGCGATCCCGGGATAACCTTCCCTGGTTAGGAATGGCTTAATTCCTGCAAGACGGTAAGGTGTATTGTAAAAAGGATGCCTTTGTTTTTCTTCAGGAACATAAGGCTCTTTCTGTTTTGATTCAATATTTAAAAGATAGGAAGCAATTGCAGTTTTATCATTTTCACCCAAATTCTTGAACGGAGGCATCATTTTTCTACCCGAAGAAATCAGAGTCTTGAGATCTTCTTCATTAAAACGTTTGTTAAGACCAAGCAAGGCCGGAAAGTTACCTGAACCTTTCAAATCAGCACCATGACAACCCTGACAATTTTTGGCAAATAACACTTTGCCTGCCTGCAGGTTATTTTGTGCTGACTTTGCCGGTTTTTCTAAGCGAGTATCCTGCATGGATATAATCCAGGGCAATTCATTGGCATTGATGTACATGATGCCACTTTCAGGATCAACCGAAGGTCCTCCCCACTCAGCACCACCAGTAAGTCCCGGTAATACTAATGTGCCTTCCATACTTGGCGGGGTAAACATCCCATTATTTTTCAAGGCTTTGAACCGCTTTTTCAGATCATTAAAAGAAGAGTCGGGAATATTAGTATTCAGATCAGCCACTGTAAAGCCTTGTCTGGCGAAGGGAGGAATCACAGTTGGAATAGGCTGAGTTGGAGAAGGCTCTTCACCATCCAGATCAGTATTTGTCGGCACGGCTTTCTCTAATATAGGATACACTGGTTTGCCTGTTTCCCTGTCAAGGAGGTAAATAAAACCCTGCTTGCTTGTTTGTACCAACGCATCAATTTTTTTGCCATCCTTTTTAATACTTATGAGTGAAGGTGCTGAAGGAAAATCCCAGTCCCAAAGGTCATGATGTATTGCCTGAAAATGCCAAACATATTTACCAGTGGCTGCATCAAGTGCAAGAATACTATTAGAAAAGAGATTATTCCCTTTTCGATTCCCACCGTAAAAATCAGGATTAGATGTTCCGGTAGCCATGTAAACAATCCCTCTTTTTTCATCTAAACTAAACCCGCCCCAAGCATTTGCACTTCCAACATATTTATATGCTTCAGGATCTTCCCAAGAATCAAAACCGGTTTCTCCTGGCCCTGGAATGGTTCTGAATAACCATTTCATTTCACCGGTATGAATATCATATGCTCTGATATGTCCCGGAGCGGCTTCCTCTTCTTCAGACAAGCTACTTCCCATAATGATCAGGTTTTTATATATAATTCCTGCCGAGGTTGAAGTCACCCTTAGATTACTGATATCTCGGTTCAATTCCAGATTGTCATATAAAGAAATTCGGCCATTCTTTCCAAAAGCGCTAAGAGGTTTACCAGTAACACTGTTAATACAATACAGGGAGGATCCTGCAGTATAAAAAATCAGATGCTCTTTGTTCTTTCCTTTGTGTAAAACAATACCCCGGCATACATTGAGACCAAAACTTTGCCTTCCGGCATTATCCGCCAACATACTTGGAGCAGGATCGAAAACCCATAACTCTTTACCTGTAGCTGCATCAGCAGCAAAAAGCTTCAATTGCGGGGAAGTGCCATATAAAACTCCGTCCACTATTAATGGATTGGTTTGCATCTGACTTGCCTGATCAGCATCTTTAGTATGATATACCCAGGCTACCTTTAAATCTTTAATATTTAGGGTATCGATCTGACTTAATGAAGAATAGCCCATACGTTCCTTGCTGCCTGCATATGCACTCCATTCACCCTCAATTTGACTATTCCCGCAGGAAACAAGAAAATTTGCAATTATTACAAATAGGGTAATTAAATTATTCAGATTACTTATTGATTTTGACGTTTTGTATAACCTGCTGATCATTTTTAAATTTTAGGATTACTTATTAATTGTTTTTTATAAATTCAACTTCCGGCGACCTGTATCTGTCAATAGATTGGAACTCCAACCCGGATACCAGGTTTGTTCCATAACAACATCACGTACACCAGGAATTTTCAATAATACATCTGGAATAGTATAAAAGATTTTAGGGTCAATCGGGCTGGTTACATGTGTAAAAAAACCTCCAAGAGGACGGCCACGATGTGGCATAGCCAGAACTATTTTTACTAAATCCCCCTGAACGCTTATATCATAAACCAGTCCAAGATCCACAATACTGATATCAGCCTTGTATAATTCATAATCTTTACAATTTTGCAGGGCCTCCCATATTATTTTTTTTGGAATCGGGCTGTCACCTATCTCTCCAGACCGCGCCAGTCTTCCGGGTGAAACCTGACTCAAGCCAATTTCCAATTTTCCAATTGTTACACTTAAAGGTTCCATTAATCTGCGCCTCAATTCTTCTATTTTTTGAGGGCCATCTTCATAAGTAAAAGGAATTGATAAATAAGCATTTTTTTCATGCAGCACTGTTCCTTCAGGTAATTTCTTGACTGGTAATGGTGAGCGACTCCACAATTGAAGTGCCCAGTCATAATGAGCTTGTGGAGATCCATTATGCAGCAATTCTGGTATTCCATCTGCATAATGCTCTAAAAATAAACCAAAAAATGAATCTTTGGTATCCTTATTAAAGAATCCTACTCCCCAAAGATTGTCTTTAAAATCAGGATCAACTTCTCCGATTTTCAACTTACCATCTGGCCCCATCCATAAAGGATCTGTAAATGGCTGGCCTGTAAACACCCATTCATCATCACGGGCATAAACAAGTTCAAAGTCCTTTATTGAGGTCATCTTACCGAACTTATGAAAATAGGGCAAACCTGCGTAAAACCTATACTCAATATCCATGTTAAGCCTGCTGGGTGAAAAAACAGGATGGATCGGTGAATAAGGGAAACCCCAGCGGCGTACAATGGTACATATCGGACCTCTAACTAATTCATAATCAGGACACTCATCCCATAAAGAAATTCTGAATTTCTGATAAAATCCTTCCGAAACATAATCATGTGCCCAATCAATCCCAGGTAATTCGCCGTGAGCCTCTCCACCCGCATAAAGTTCAACTCCATGTCCATGTTTAATTGTCATCCGCTCCAATTGCCCAGTCTGCGCAGAAAGAATCGCTTTATAAATATTGTTTTCAATTGTTAATCCCACACCCTCTCCTTTAGTGCTCAGATCGCTCAGATAGGCTGGCAATTCTGCGTCAGGGTTTCCATAGAAAATCAAAAAGGTTTTACTTTTACCCGCAGGACAATTTGCAAGAAAAAGCAGTTTGCAAAACCATTCTCCTTTGCGACGTATAACATCAAAGACCTGAGAAGTCACTTCAATTAATTTCCCTTCATCAATTCGGGCAACACGAATTTCCCTGGAAGGTGAGTTGATTTGATTTACTAAAAAAGCTAAAAGTACTTCTACAGGCTCTGCCTTTCTTTCTATTGCGATAGTTTCCTTTATCTCCAATACTTTAAAGTACTTCCATCCGCTTGCCCAGGATTTCCAATGTAAAGGAAGTGATTCAACTTCGGCAAAATGAGATGAATCGGAGAGGGGCAATCCAGGATCATCTTCTTCCATCTGTGCCTGAATGCCGGTAATTCTTAAAGAGTTTGATAGAGCTCTAACCAATTTAAAATCTTTACGCTCCCATGCTATTTGCATTAACTTCATTTTCTCCTCAAAACGATCGGTCCGATCCCAATAAGTTTCTTCCTTGGTGCTTGATATCAACCTGGAGATACTTTTAACTACCCGATTTTCTGATTTATTTGCGAAAGATGATAGGGAGGAAAGAGAAAGACCTGTAAGGCCCAAAAAACCTAATCCTAAAAAGCTTCGTCTCCTGATGGGGGAATTAATCGCTGGCTTCTCAAAATCTGATTCTTTATGTGTTTTACTTTGGCGATTTACATTCTCAACTTTACCTTTTTGAGATGATAACAAATTCGGCTTAGCAGAAGAACTACTCTTAATTTTCATAGAATTATATTAAAATCCTGAAAAATCAGGGGATTATTAAGACCTATTGGAGTCTTACCAATTTTGGTGCTGAGTCATTTAATCCAAACGCCAATGATTTGGAATTGTCTGTTGTCAAAACCTCCATTGAACGGACATTACCTCTGATCTTAAGCCCACTCTCGCTTTGAGGTATATAGTTAAACCTACCTTTACCATCACCTAAAAAAACCATTCCGTGATTAGCGGTATATTGCCCGAATTTTACCCTTGTCCAGATATTATTACCTGCTAAAACAATGTCCTTCTTATTATCATTATTTACATCTATCGAGCGAATAGCATATACAGGAGAGAATTGTGCTTCAACAGGTAGTTCAATACGCTTTAAGCCATCTTTACCTCTATTTTCAAGATAAACAGTTTTTAGAAAGTTTGCAGAAAGCTCTGAGGCACCTTTCAATTCCTCTGCACTAAACAGATCATTAATTTTGGCAGTAGAATAGGTTTTATAATATAAAAATTTATTCTTCAGAAAAGGAAGTTGCTCTGTCAGATCATCCCTTGATGCAGCAGGATAGGAAATTCCATCAATATAATAACAGAAAATTGGATCAATCGAGCCATTGGCATCAAAATCCTTATAATAGAGGCTAAGCGGCTCCTTTTCTGAGGCCCTGAACTGAGCATTCAAACCAAGATTTCCAATTACCAGATCTTTGTCACCATCTCCATCCATATCATCTGCATAAACCCTGTTCCAAAACCCTTTTGAGGCAAAATTTATGTATGAGGAAGACTGATCTTGTAATTTATTTCCGGAATTAATAAATACTTTTATTGGCATCCATTCTCCAACCAGAATTAAATCTTCCTTTTTATCATTATTGAGATCTACCCATACAGCATCCGTTACCATTCCTGCAGTTTTCAAGCCTGGAGCAAGAATTTGGGTAGCATCAATAAAATTGCCTTTACCATCATTGGTCAAAAGCTTACTTTCGGGAGCAAGGGGATAATTACCGGGGATTACCCTCCCCCCAACAAAGAAATCCAAGTCACCGTCATTATCAAAATCGACAGATTTAACACATGATGAACTAATACTGAAAGCAGGTAGTGCCTTAATCTTTCTGGTAAAATTACCCCTGCCATCATTCAGGTATATACGATCCTCCAATATGGAATCAGATTCAGCTTCATAGCCACCGCTCCCAACATACAAATCTGCATCACCATCATTATCTATGTCAGCAAATTCTGCGGCGGTATCTTCATGGATAGCATCTTTTTCAAATGCTGAATTATTCAACAGCCTATATTCTCCAGATTTGGTAGCCAGTAACATACCACCTGCCTGGCCTGAAGCTCCTCCAATGAACAAATCTTCTCTGCCATCTTTGTTCACATCGGCCTTTGCCATACAAGGCCCCTCCTTTGATAGAAAGTTTAATAACAAAACCTGTTTTGTAAAATCACGGAAATAGTTTTCTTTGTGGGTAAAACCGAGAGAAACAGGTTCCGTAAAAATGGGCTCTGGAATAACAGGCATTTTATATTTGACCTTTTGATCAGAACCTGTCATGGATAAATTAAGTAACTGATTTGGCTTTATATTTCTAAAGGTTGACACATTATCATCAGGCCAAATAACCTCGATTGAATCAATTTTACTGTGTTTACCAATCCCAAAGTTTAAAACCGGATCAACTGAGGATTGAAAACCGCGTACCGGCATTTGTTCCTGAAAATATTGATCATTTTTACAATAAAGGGTAATTTTTGCTCCTATTGCTGAGCCATTGCCAGGGGTTCCGTTCAATTTTAGTTTGATATAATTATTATCAGGAAACTGATCTCCGTTATTTTTATAAACCTGAGCGTATGAATTTATATTATTTATGATCAAATCCATATCACCATCATTGTCCAAGTCTGCATAAGCAGCACCTGTTGAAATTGCAGGGTGGTTCAAACCCCAATCTTTTGTTTTCTTTTCAAAACTATCTCCTCCCTTATTTCTGTAAATATAATTTGGAATAATGATGGTTGGCATTTTTTCAATAAAATCTGCCACCATTGCATCTCTGCCCAGATTTGCCATTTTAAGGGCATTATACATCGTATATTTTATAAAGTCCATGTCGTTATAATCCTTGACATAGCCATTAGTTACCATTAGATCCTTTAACCCATCATTATCAAAATCAGAAAACAATCCGGCCCAGCTCCAATCGGTATTTGATACTCCTGCCATTTGCCCTATTTCAGAAAAGGTGCCATCACCATTATTTTTTTGAAGCATATTTCTGCTTAATTGATAATGAAACCCTTTCCTGTACAGAAATTGAACTTTATCAAAATTTTCAGGGCCGGCATGCATCTTTTGAATTTTATTATCTTCGGGAAGCATATCCAGAGTATATATATCAGTTAAGCCATCATTGTTATAATCGGCAATATCTGAGCCCATAGAATACAATGAAATCTGATCCAGACTTTCCTTCATCTGATCTGTAAACGTTCCATTTTTATTGTTTATAAATAAATAATCAGGCTCGTTAAAATCATTTGAAACATATACATCCGGCCAATTGTCATTATTTATATCCGAAATTGCCAGTCCTAATCCAAATGTGAGTACATTCGAAGTAATGCCAGCTTCTTCACTCACATCCTTAAACCGTCCCTTATCATTTCGGTAGAGTTTGCTCGCAAAATCGGGATTTTTGATTTTTCTAACCTCAGGATTTTCCTGTGCCCCGGTAGTATACTGTTGTAAGGAATGATTAATCAGGAACATATCCAGGTCACCATCTTTATCATAATCAAAAAATGAGGCCTGTGTAGAGTAACCCTGATCTGCCAAACCATATTGTTCAGCCCGCTCAGTAAAGGTCAAATCGCCATTATTTACATAAAGTAAGTTCTTTCTTCTTTCGGGTGAATAATCAGCTGATTGACATACATAGATATCCAGAAAACCATCACTATTTATATCCACCATTGTTACTCCGGTACTCCATCCCTGCTTTACCGTAACATTACTACTTTGTGTTATATTCTCGAATTCAAAATTGCCCTTGTTAAGATACAATCGGTTTTTAACCATATTACCTGTAAAGAAAACATCCTGCAGGCCATCATTATTAATATCTCCAATTGCCACCCCTCCTCCATTGTAGAAGTATGTATATTTCATTATATCAATCTCTGTACTAGGCTGAAGATTATTCCTGAAATCTATACCGGTATCTGATTTATCGGTAAGGCTGAACAATGCCGGTTTTTTATCCTTACATGAAATAATCATTACAGAAAAAAACAAAAATGAGAGAAGTCTAAACATGATTGGGATAATATTGTGGATTCATTATTAAATAAGTGTTTATTAAGGTCTAAACCGAAGCCCGATTTAGCTCTTCAAGGAGTCGTCGTGCAACGATTTTCTCCTGTCCATTCTGCATCGAATTTGTAACTACTATAATTCCTTCATTTTTACCTGGCATCACCTCAATTGAAGGGATACCCTTCCGTAATTTTTCCATCAGCTCAATTCCCTTCAAACTGATCTTGTTATTATCCCAGTTGATCAATAAAACAGGGGTACAATTAGAAACAGGTGGGACGTGAACTTCTGTTTTGACTCCGGGTATATTTTTAACCTCATTTTCAATCAGTTGAGTCTTTCCCTTCCAGGATTTCATTTCCTTGTCATGATCTGTATTTACATACCTCTCCAGGGCCACGTACATTGCAAGAATCTCTTCTTTATTTACTTTCATTCCTCTCCCTATATTCATCCCTCTTGGAGGTGCACTTAATCTCGCTGCTGTAATCAGGTCCCGTTTACCCATAAGTATTCCGGCACTTTGAGGACCACGTAATAACTTACCACCTGAGATACATACCAAATCGAAACCCATATCATTGAATTTCCAGAGATTCTCTACAGGAGGCACATCGGCAGCAATATCAATCATCCCGGGGATTTTGTAGTGCCTTCCCAATTCAAGCCATTCCTTATGCTTAATCTTTCCTTCATTTACAAATGAATTAAGGAACCATGTCATCGCAGTCTTCTCATTAACTGCTTTCTTAAAATCGTCTGCTGTTTCAATTTCTATTACTTTGGCTCCGGTGTTTTTCACTGCATGGACATACCCGAAATTATGCGCTTTTTGCACAATTACTTCAGACCGCATTCCGCTTACATCGGGCAATTGCGCAACTTTTTTAAGGTCTGAACGGGTGAGAACACCAGCTGTTCCGAGGACAGCCGCAGACCAGCAACCAGCTGTAACCGTTGCAGCCTCCGCATGGCAAATAGAAGCTATTCTTTCACCAACCTTATCTTGTATATCATCGATCATAGCGAATTCGCCAACTGTATCATTTATTGTCTCAACAACTTCGTCATACATTATTGTGCCACTCATATGAGTATAAGTTCCGGCAGCATTTATAAATGTCCGGATTCCCAACTCCTTAAATAGATTTCGTCCTGACCTTACTTGTCCGGCAAAAGACTTTTCGGTGAATAATGGACTCAAAATACCACCGAAAACAGGTGTCATTGATAAATAACGCAGAATTTCTCTTCGATTCATATCTTTACTTTTATTATTTCAATGCGACATCCCAAACTTTAGACATTTGCGAATTGCCTTTTGGTCCTCCAATCCATAGAGTGACTACATACTGACCGGCTTTGGTATACTTATGTACAGGATGCTGCTCTGTGGAGATTTCACCATCGCCAAAATCCCATTTCCAAGAAGTAATTCTTCCTGTTGACTTATCTGTAAAAGCCACCAGCCTCCTGTTCATGTCTGAGATAGAAAAAGACCACTTTGCATCTATTGGCTTTAAAAATTCAGGTTCAAGCGGCATTAATTTAAAGGGCAACAGATAGTTTGCATTACCATACATTGTCCTTTCCTTGCTTAAATTCCAGAATCCATTGTTAAGGCCATCTCTTTTGTTTACATCATCATAGTCAATTATTGCCCAACTTAAACCAATATTTTTGTTTTCAGTCAGTAAAGTTTCAACAGCACGGGAAGGTCCTTCAGTTCCCGCATAATCAAATGGAGTAATCCAGCATTCCAGTGTTAATTTACCTGATTCACCAGGCTTAAAATTAAAATCATAAGCAGCATTGGCATAAGGTAAATCCTTAATCCAGGGTTGGCTTCCCCAAACCATAGCCCAATCCTTTCCAACTGCGGGTGTGAATATGTGATAGTTCTGTGCATGAACCCCATGAAAGGAAAAATATGCATCCATAAGGTCAAGGCTTTTATTTGGATGAAAGGGGCCAATAAACGGGCCTCCCGATTGATCACCGTCCACAACGATTTCAAAAATATCATTATGTAAATCTGTTAATGAAAAGTCCCAGTAGTCATCATAGGCTTCATAAAGAAAATATAATCTGTTTATTCCCTTTACCCAGGCAACCTTTACTTTTACATCAAGATTCTTGGGATTACTCTTCAGATGTTTGTTACTATCAATCCGGTCATCAAATAAATTATCCATCCCAATTGAATATTCATCTCCAACGATTTCCCAGTCAAGACCTTTCCCATCTATCACCGGAATCTTGTCCGGAGGGAATTGAAATATTTTAAATGAACGTATATCCTGTGCGTAAACATCATGAGCTGATATTGCAACTAAAAAAAGAATGGCAAGCAAGCGAAAAAACATAGGCAGATGCTATTTATTTGTAATAATAGAGCTCCGTTCAGTTAAATCCTTTTGCCTCCATTACAATAAAATCCTAAAGAAAATGAACAGTATCAAATTAAGGGCACATCTTAGGTTACAGATGTGCCCTTATCCTATATAAAGGTTAAATCAATTTTTAAAATGGATTCTTATCCCACCATAATTGTGTACTGGCTTTATCAGGACCACCGAGCAAAGTTTCTGCAGCAGTAACAGCAGGGCCATTACTATTTCTTTCTATATCAAGGAAGGTGATACGACGAATCATTTTTTCTTTTGGCACATCCGGATTATCAGAATTAATTAAAGGATAGGTTTTTGGATAACCTGAACGTCTCACCTCAGCCCATGCCTCATGTGATTCCGGAAAGACTGCAATCCATTTTTGAGTAAGGATTTGTTCCCTCTGTTTCTCAGGATCAGAAGCGAATTTTACAGGTATATCGGTCAATGCAGGAGTATTGAAATAACCACCTGGTGCGATTGGAAGACTTGTTCCATTGATGTAATTATTAATCACAGTCTGGTCAGTAATTTCCCAGGATCTCATAGACATCTCTATGCCCTTTTCATATAATTCCTTAGCCGTCCCCCCCATGTTCCAGCCATTTACAGCTCCTTCAGCTCTTAGCAAATAGGCCTCAGCAGCATAAATAATTGATTGTGGTGTAGTGTTCATATTAATTGGAGCCAGTCTTAAACTTACATCCGAACTGTTATCGAAACTGTTAGCCGGAATGTTTTGCTGAGCCTGAGACATACCACTACGAACACTACGGTATTGTCCGTCAGTTACTGCCGGCCTAAAATACTTACTCATCCGTGGATCATTCCAGCCTTTAAACAAACTTTCAAAAACCGAACTCATTCTGGATTCATTCCATCCGGATTGTAAATTGAATCCGTTATTGACATTTGCTGATACTTTCATGAATGCATCATCAGCATTACTAAGCATTACACCACCAGCTACAGCTTTTTCGGCTTCTTCCTTTGCTTTTGCAGGTTCAACTTTTGAAATTCTTAATGCAAGACGAAGACGTAATGTATTAGCAAATTTCAACCATTTGTTATTATCACCACCATATATTAAATCCTTATCGGCAAAGGATGTAACATTGATATTGTTCTGAAGGTCTTTTGAAGCTTCATCAAGCTCTTTAAAAAAATCATAATAAATATCCTTTTGAGAGTCATAACTAATTGTGGTTCCTTTATCTCCAATCTTTGAATAAGGAATTGGTCCCCAGTAATCTGTTGTCCTGTGTAATACATAAACTTTCCAGATTCTTGCAATCGCGTTCAGTGTAGGATCTTTTCCCTTACTTTGTTCAATAATATTCACCAGTGCCGGCATTGCTGACACATAGGTATTTAGCCATTGCAAAAATACCCAACCCTGAACAATAAGGTAACGGTGTGACATGTGAGCCGGTTGTGTAGAAGCAAAGTGCTGTGAATATACACCAGCAAATAATGCAGTGGTAATAATATACCCGTCACTGTTTACTCCCGCAATTACAGCTCCCGGAAATAAGCTACGGGTATCTAAAGGCGTTAATTCACTTAATTTAACGGGGTTGGTATTTATCTCCTCAAAATCTTTAGTACAGCTTGTCAGAATTAGCGTAAACGCTAACATGAAGGATATTCCACTGACTTTTGTTATGTTAAATTTCATTTTCTTCAATTTTTATAAGTTCATAATTTAAGTGAATACCGTATGTTCAGTTCATACACATGCTCACCCAATCAAATTAATTATCAGAATGACAATTTCAGATTCAAACCGATATTACGGGTACTAGGTAAAGATGCGAACTCTACACCACCAGTATTACCAGTTCCGGTTGCCATTTCAGGATCAAATGGTGCATCTCTCTGGAAAAAGAAAAGATTTCTTCCAACAAGTGAAAGTTTTGCAGCCTGAATAAATCCTGTTTTACTTATAAGAGTTTTAGGGAAATTATAACCAAAAACCACTTCTCTTAGCCTGAGATTGGTACCTGAATAAGCATATAAATCACCTACAGGAGTCCAGTTACCAACAGAAGCCCAATATGTCTCAGCAGAAATACTTTTAGTGTTTTTTACTCCAGCTTGTGTATATGCATCGAGCACTAAACCTGATTCCCTACCCTCTAAAGACCGCTTTGAATGACCATCAGCATCGATTATGGCCTGTGTTCCTGATATTACGGTACCACCATTCCTGTAATCAATCAAGAAACTTAGTCCAAAATTTCTGTATGAAAAATTATTATTTAAACCTACCATATAATTGGGATTGTAGTTCCCAACATATGAATTTTTAGGAGTAAGAATAATTCTCCCGTTATCATCAACAAGCCTCCTCCCCTGGCTATCCTTAGCCCAGTTAACCATATACATATCTCCATAGCTTCCGCCCTCGGCCGCCTTGATCATAACTTGCCTATCATCAATCAGAATGGCTTCCCTGAGAGCCTCAGTTAATCTAATTATTTTGTTATTGTTATCAGCAAAATTCAGATTCAGATCCCAGGAAAATTTATCCTTACGTATCGGAGAACCTGAAATAGTTAATTCAAAACCTTTATTTTCAATTAATCCTGCATTTATGTATTGGTTTACAAATAAGGATGCATAAGGTGTTGCTACTGCTAATAATTGATTTTTGGTTTTGGTAACATAATACGTTGCATCAACTCCAAATCTGCCATCAAAAAATCTCCAATCCAGACCTGCTTCAAAGGAGCTCGTTAATTCCGGCTTGTAATCACCTAAAGAACGTGTTTGAGGTGTCTTAATTACTCCTCCGGGTGCAACATCAAAATAGTTTCTGTCCAGATATTGTGTTCCTCCATAACCTGCATTTGCAAAAGTCAATCTGGCCTTTCCATAAGAAATCCATTTGGGCAAATCAATCATATCTGTTACTATTGCTGTTAAACCAACAGATGGATAAAAATAAGACTGATTAACTTTAGGAAGTGCGGAAGACCAATCATTTCTGCCAGTCAAATCCATAAACAGGTAGTCCTTATATCCTATTGTGGCAGTAGCATACAATGACTGAACTTGCGGAGATCTTCCAAAATAATTATTCCCTTTTGGATTCTTGGCATTCTGAATAAAAAAGAAGTCCTGACGAAATAACCCATTGGCATTCATATTAAGGCCTTCAAACTTACTTTGTTGAACTGAAGCACCCAGGTATCCATTTATATCAAAATCTTTAGATAAATCATGCTTAAAGGACAAAAGTGCATCGATATTTGTAGAATGGTTTTCCATTTTTGTAAGAGCATAAACAGCTCCCTGTCCAGCACTATGATAGGAATCTTCATACATTCTATCATCTGTTTTTTGGAAAGTTTTGTCAATGCTTCCTCTTACTTGCAAATCAAGCCAACTGTTGAACTTATATTTAGCTGAAAACAAACCAAGCAATCTGTCTTTTGTCTCAAAAAACAGGTGCCTGTTTAATGCCCAGTATGGATTAGACAAAAACACTGAACCTGGTTTCCAATAGCTTTGTTTTCTGTTTCCAACTGCATCAAAATACTCATAATCCTGCATCTGACTTAATGGGATACTGACAGGTGCACGATAGATTCTTGAAACAACGTCTATCCTCTCATTGAGATAGGGCTTGTTATCAACATCCTCATTGATATAGCTTAATTTTGTGAAAAATGACAATTTAGAGGATACCTTATTATCAATTTTAAAATCAAAATTATGTCTGTTATAGTCATGATTTCTCAAAATACCCTGAGCCATAGTATTTCCATATGAAAAATATGACTGCATTTTTTCACCACCTCCTGTAAAACTTAAAGTATTTGTATAGGTACCAGCGGTCCTGAAGAAATCTTTCATCCTGTTCTCCTGACCTTCCATTGCAACGGTCTTTCCATTCCACAAAGTCACCTGCTGACCTGTAATTTTGGGGCCCCAACTTGTTTCAGATCCTGCTGCATATGTCCCTCCTGATCCTTGTCCATATTGGTATTGAAATTCAGGCAGAATGTTAGGCTGATCGAATGTACTGTTACCTGTATAATCAACTGAAACTTTTCCTGCTTTTCCCCTTTTGGTCGTTATTACAATTGCACCATTTTGACCCTGACTACCGTACAAAGCAGCTGCTGAAGCTCCTTTCAAAATTGTCATTGATTCAATATCATCACTGTTTATCATACCTATTCCATCACCACCATCCCGGCCACCCGCAGTGCCCCCACCTTGTGACCTTGAAGAGTTGTCCATTGGAACGCCATCAATAACATACAAAGGTTGATTATTACCACCAATAGACCTGCTACCACGAAGTAGCACTTTTGATGAACTTCCCGGGCCAGTCGCGTTCCTAGTAATTGTTACGCCGGCTATTTTACCCTGCAAAGAATTGATCAGATTGGTTTCTTTTGCCTCATTCATTTTGTCAGACTTTATTGTCTGTGCTGAATAAGTTAAAGTCTTTGATTCCCTTTCAATTCCCAAAGCAGTAACAACAACCTCACCTAAAACTTGCTGATCTTCAAGTAAGACTATATTTAATTCACTCCTGCCATTTAATGAAACTTCCTGAGAAATATAACCGACATAGCTAAAAACTAATACTCCATCTGCCGGACTGTTCACATTAAAATTACCTTGTGCATCAGTTGTTGCACCTATGTTAGTACCCTTAACACGTACACTTACACCCGGTAGTGTTTCTCCGCGTGAGTCCCTTACCCTACCTTTAACAATATCTTTAAGTTCTGACTCCTGATCCTCAAGGAGTTTAATGACGATAACTTGTTCTACAACCTCAAAGGTTAGAGGCTGATTTTTGAGGACTTGTCCCATTACATTTTGAATGGTTCCATCTGTACTAATTACACTAACTTTCCGATTCAGATCTACCTGATCCAAACGATAAAAAATAGAATATTTACTATTTTTCTCTATCTGTTTAAACATTTGTTTAACAGTAGTGTTCGTTTCATTAAAATTGAATGATTGAGAATGTACTTCGGCACGTAGCTGAAAAATTGCTGCTAAAGTAAAAATTGCTATTAATTTCATAGCCCGGATGGTTTTTCGTCGTAATAGGCAGACGAATTCTGCATTTTGATAAAGAATTTTCATAATTTTGTTTTGTTTTTAGTTAATACTGGCTTCCCAAAGCATTGGGTATTAGCTATTACTTGAATTGCCGGGAGTGTTAGCGCACTTCCGGTTATTTTTCTCTGACACTTTCCTTATTTCATAGGCCTTTATCATTTAAGTTATCACTATGGCGAATGGTAATTACTCTGCCATTTTTCTCATAATCCAGATCAGTAGTTTCTTTCATAATTTTTAATGCTTTTTCAACATCGTTGATGTTTCTAAAACTTCCTGAATATTCATAATTCTTAAGGTTGGAATCCTCCAAAACAATTTCCACATCGTACCGACGTTCAATAATTTTTATTATTTCCTGAAATGATTTTCCATCAAAAACCAGTAAATCTTCTGTCCAGCCAGTATATTCCTCCAATTGTGAGGTTGTCAATTTTTGAACTTTAACCTCAACAATATCAGACAATTGTATGTCCGAAAGGTTTTCAACTTTATCATCTGAAGCATAGTTTAGTTTAAAAACCTGCTGTTTCTTTACTCTGACCTTTTGAGCATTATCAGAGTCTATATTTAACTTGCCTTCTATTTGAACTTCACCTTCAATGACCATAGTCTCAAATGAAAGGTCATCAGAATATGCTTTGACGTTAAAAACAGTTCCGATATCCCGGATTGTATAATTATCAGTATTAACAATGAATGGAACATCCCCATTTGCGATATCAAAATAGGCCTCTCCATTCAAATAAACAGCTCTGGATGTTTTCCCAAAATCATTATTGTATTTGATTATACTACCAGCATTGACTGAAACCTTTGTTCCATCTGGCAGCACAAGCTTTCTAACAATGCCCTTGGGTACTTTAATTTCAGTAAATGACAATTCGGAAGTCTGTTTAAACTCAAAACCTCTATAATTCTTAAAAAAGTAAAGAGATGATGCACAAATAATTACCAAAATTGCAGCAATTGAAAGATTTCTCAGGTTCATTAGCCGTATACGACCAGTAGCTGATTGCCGGCGAAGAGATTTATTAAGAAACTCTGAATAGGCCTTCTCAGAATCAATAAAACCAATTTTATAATAAATAGATCTTTGCCAGGTTTCATAAATCTGGAGATAAAACTCCTCATGAACCTTACTGCTGCCAATTAAATGCTTTGCCATAGCAATTTCTTCCTCATTGGCTTGCCTGGTTACATATTTAGTAATTAAAACTTTGTCGATTTCTTTCATGCTTCTATATTAAATGACAACTATTTACTCCTATACCCCCAATACATAAAAAGTTTTTGTTTAGTTTTTTTAAGGATCTTAATATTGAATCATAACTATGCATAATAACACAATTAATGATTACATACTCAGGATAAGGATGATGCCAATGGTATATCCTAAACTTTTTCTAAGTTTTTCAAGAGCAATTGTAATATGGCGTTCAACGGTATTTTGGGAGATATTTAACCTTTCAGCAATCTCTTTATTCTTAAGATACTCGAACCGGCTCATTTCAAATACAAGTTTGCATTTTTCGGGGAGGGTATCTATTGCTTGCCTGATCTGTTCAGCAAGCTCCTTTTCATGGTATGGATTTGTATCGTGCTCTGGAATTTCATCAAGGAGCTTATTCCGGATCATGTAGTTAACATATTCGTTTTCTATCCTTTGGTGCTTGATATAGTTCATGCACTTATTTTGAACCATTTTGTATAAATAGGCAGTAACCGAACTGGTGAATGACAATGTCCCCCGTTTCTCCCAAAGAAAAGTCAAAGAGTCAGAAGCAATTTCTTTTGAAATATCAATATCATTAATAAACCTATTGGCATAAAGAGAAAGCTTTACGTAATGAGATTTGAAAACTATCTCAAACTCTTTTGCATCAACATCCCAAATGTTATTATCTGAAGCATTCTCATTCATTTTTCTAAGAATATCAACGTGTTCTTTATGTATAAATTAGTCGCTTATAATTCGAATATAGAATTTATAAAACACTTCCAAAATGGTAATCAGAGTAATGGAATGTCAATTGTACGTTAAAAGATCTACCAAAAAAAATCTCCGGCAATTAAAATTGTCGGAGATGAATACAATAATTATTAAAAAGATTGTTTAATCCAGGTAGATAACTAGTCTTCTTTAAGGCCTTTAATTATCCCATATTCCAGCCCCCTCAACTCTGCTAATCCGCGGAGACGGCCTATTGCCGAATAACCGGGATTAGTTTTCTTCTTCAAATCATCCAGCATCTGGTGCCCATGATCGGGCCGCATTGGAATTGAAACATTTCTGGCATGGGATATCTTTACCAATTGCTTAACAACGGCGTACATATCTACATTACCATCCAGATGGTTATCCTCATAAAAATCGCCCCATTCATTGCGGCGGGTACTTCTTAAATGTATAAAGTTGATGCGATCGGCAAATTGTTCAACCATAGCAGCTAAATCATTATCAGCACGCACCCCAAAAGAACCTGTACAGAAGCAAAGTCCGTTAGATAATGAAGGAATAGCCGTAATCAGAGCTTTAAAATCAGCAGCAGTGCTGACAACCCTTGGTAATCCGAGTATTCCATAAGGCGGATCATCAGGATGAATGACCATTTTCACTCCATTTTCATGTGCAACCGGAATAATTTCACTTAAAAAATAGATCAGATTTTGACGAAGCCGGTCTGCATTGATTCCCTTATAGGTATCCAAAGCCTGCTGGAATTGTTCGATCGTGAAACTCTCTTCACTGCCAGGTAATCCGGCAATAATATTTCTAGTCAGCAAGTGCTTCTCTTCGTCATTCATACCCTCAAACCGAACTTTCGCACGACTTATTTCTTCATTGGTATAATCTGATTCGGCAGCCGGTCTTTTTAATATAAACAGGTCAAAGGCAATGAAAGCTGCTTTCTCAAAACGCAGGGCTTTCGATCCATCTTCTACAGTATAGGCCAGATCTGTCCTCGTCCAATCAAGAACAGGCATAAAATTATAGGTAATGCACTTAATCCCGCAGGAAGCTAAATTCCGGATACTTTGTTTGTAATTATCTATATATTTCAGAAAGGGACCAATCTGAGTCTTGATATTTTCATGAACAGGAACACTTTCAACAACACTCCATACCATACCGGCATCAGAGACTTCCTTTTGTCTTTTTTTAATATCATCTATCGGCCATACCTCTCCATTTGGAATATGGTGTAAGGCAGATACAATCCCAGTACACCCAGCCTGACGAATATCAGAAAGACTTACAGGATCGTTCGGGCCATACCATCGCATGGTTTGCTGCATCGCACAAGACCCGTCTATTTTATAATTTGTATTCATTAAACTCCAGCAAAAATTGAGAACCCACCATCAACACATACCATAGAACCAGTAACGAATTTCGAAGCATCACTTAATAACCATACCAATGCGCCCTGCAACTCATCAGGATGACCAAATCTCTTGAACGGAGTATTTCTGATCACCTTTTCGCCCCTGTCTGTAAATGTTCCATCAGGATTGGTTAATAAATTTCTGTTTTGCTCGGTTAGAAAGAAACCCGGTGCCAGTGCATTCATCCGGATACGATCACCATAACGATTTGCTAATTCTACAGCAAACCATTGATTATAACAATCGACCGCAGCCTTACCCATATTATAACCCAACACCCGGGTAATAGCACGTTTCGAATTCATGGATGAGATATTCACAATACTGCCCTTTTCTACAGAATTAACCATCGCTTCACCAAAGATCTGGGTTGGAATTAAGGTACCCCAGGTATTCAGATCCATTACCCGTTTCATACCTTCCAGATTCATTTTAAAAATATCATCACCCGGCAAAAGTACACCGTGCGGCTGATTACCTCCTGCTCCGTTCACCAGTCCATCAATTTGCCCGAAAGTATCTAATACCTTGTTTTTGGCATCAATTAATTGACCTTCATCCATCGCATCAGCAATAAGGGCAACTGCACGTCCACCGCTCTTGTTGATTGCATCTGCACGCTCATTGGCAACATCCTTATTTCTGCCTAATATCCCTACAGCACCACCGGCTTTGACTATTCCTTTAATAAATGAATCGCCCAGAATACCTGTGCCTCCGGTTACTACTATTACTTTGCCTTTTAATGAGAATTCTTCCATTTTTTATTTGGTTGTTGGTTGTCTGTTTTCTGTTATCTGTTATCTGTTATCTGTTGACTGTTATCTGTTGACTGTTGCCGGCAATTTATCCTAAAAATTAAATGACTGAGTAATGGCTAAAATCCTTGAGTACTAATTTCAAATGAACCCAGAATTGTCTCAATACTCAATACTAACTACTCAATACTCAATTAACCTTAATCAATCCCTCTCCGGCCTGAACTTCCAGCGAAATTTGTTTTTTTGCAGGATCATAGCTGAAATTACGGCTTGCCTTGCCATTCAAAAGTACAGATTTTGGTTTTGATGCAGAAGAGATATTCAGTTTGGTGGTTTTTCCTACTGCATACTTTATTCCATCTGCCGACCACTCAAAAGTTATAGGCTCTGATGAGCTAAGTGTTTTTGAAGCACCTTTATTACTGAAACTTTTTGCAAGAGCTACAAATTCCCTGTCGGCGCTCCAGGTTATAGATGCGGCATCGGTTTCTATTCCCCCGGTTTGATATACTTTACCAGGCCTGGTACTGAAGGCAAACTTCTTACCGGATGCAACACCACTCACAAATCCATCACCTTCTTCAGTAATTACTTCAGAAACACCATTACTGCCATCAGTAGTAATCAGATTAGCCATCACAAGCGGCTGCAGGTTGGTAGTACTGGCAGACACCTTTAACATTCCTTCCTTCTTCAAATGCCGCACACGCTGCAGGGTATAAAGATAATGCGGAGTCTCCTCAGCCTCTGTTTCAACAACTTTTGGTGCCAGGTGCATAAAGTTAAGTGTTACTCCTCCCTTAGTTATATTTGAAACATCCTTTCCAGCCTTAATATGTTCAAGTTCTGCAGTCTGGTAAAGAAGAGTAACTTTCGCATCCTTGTCAGAAGGTATAGCCGTATCCAGCATTAAAAGGGTACGAGGCTTGATAAACAAAACATTGCGGCTCAGATCCTTTACTTTATCAAAATAAATACGTCCGATATTTCCTGAAGTGAATGCTGCATCTTTTCCGTCGAGGAAGTTGGCAATGTAGGCATGATCATCAAAACCAGGCGCATGATAAAGGTGATCACCGGTACGCTGGCTCTGCTCGTTTCCATTGATCAAAATGGTAGAATGTGCAACCGGCTGGATCAGTTTAGACTGATAAATCGGATCATCGTAATAAGTAGAGTTCTTGAGATGGCGTTCCTCAATAAACAAAACTCCCTTATCCGCTAACCAGATACTTCCCTGGTCAATATGCTGGTGATTGTAAAAAGCACCGGTACGCATAACGAATGAAAAATCATCCTTCTCCCAGCCACTTTTGAATACGGTTGTTCCAATCTCCCGAAAAACCTTTACCGGATTCTCATCAAAAGGACTATCCTCAGGGATATTTTTGGTATTGAAAATTACATCCTCATAGTTCTCCTGAGTTTTCATATAATTATAAAACCAGCTTAAACGCGGTTCTCTTCTTTTTTCAAGCAGGAAACTCCAGAATGTAGCCGGCACCATTGCACCTCCGGAATCACCGTATTCAAACCAAAGCTTGTCCTTGATTAATCCTGCCCAGATAAATTCATTATAGCTTCCAATTAAAGGCGCTGTAAGGTCGATCTTAAATACATTATCAAGTGAAGGAAGGCTGTATGCCATATTTGAGAATGAATAACTGTTATATCCGTATCCTTCGCCCCAGGCACCATCTTTCTGGTCCACTACACGATTAATGAAGCGGTAATATTTTAGCAATCCACCGGTAAAGTATGGTTCCAGGTTTTCAGTTTCAGGACCGTCTGCATATACAGCTGCCATATTCATTAATGATCCACCTAAAATCATAGCCAGCCAGTTAGAAGTAGCGGCAGTAATATCATCGTTGTACACATAGGTACGGTGAGCCCCATCAACGATATTTGCCATAATAGCCTTACGGATAGCACTGCTTTCTGCAGGAGTCATCACATCATAGGTGAGGTCATAAGCCTCAGCAACCCGGTGTGCCCAACTGCCTGTACGATGCTCACTGTAACGGCCACGATTAGTTTGCCATGGATGCGTCCAGTTTGGCCAGGCCGATATCTTAACCAGCACATCTTTAACATAAGTACCCGCTTCCTTATCGCCATGAAAAGCATAAGCTCTTGCATTTA